>CANQSI010000010.1 GCA_947626465.1 uncultured Atopobiaceae bacterium | reverse complement strand
GCCCTGCGCTCGGCTGCCGAGGTCGCGCGCTTCTTGCGATCCACGATCGCCTGGCGCGCGGTCTTCGTGAGGAAGTCGTCGAGCGCCCCGTCATCCCCATCGCGCTCGTCGCCGGCTTCCGCCGCGCCCGCATGGGCGCGCTCGACGATGGCCTGCGCGAGCGAGAGGGCGTCCCAATCGCTTGGCGCCTCGACGCTCGAGAAGAACGCACAGATATCGCGTCTCGTCGCCTGGCGCTCCTCGCTCTTGAGAAACGCCCTCGCCTGAGGCGCCGACGAGGCGATCGCGAGTGCCATTCGAGCGCGCTCGGGCGCTTCGCCCGCGAGGAGCTCGCTTTCCCGCGCACTGGGATCCACGGCTGAAAACGGCACCACCGAACAGCGACTCCGGATGGTTTGGAGCACGGAATCAGCCGAGGGGGCGCAGAGGATGAATACCACGTCGGATGCGGGTTCCTCGAGGGTCTTCAGAAGCGCATTCGCCGATTGGATGCCGAGGGTGTCGGCCTCCTTCACGATGTAGACCTTCCGGGCAGCCTCGATGGGGGTGAGGGCGGCGTCGGCGATGATCTCCTGCACCTGCTCGAGGAGGTAGCCACGCGTGGCCGAGAGCGGCTCGAGTACTTTCACATCGGGGTGCGAGCCACGCTCGACGCGGGCGCACTGCTCGCAGGGCTCGCCCACATCACAGCCCCCAATCGGGCAGACGAGCGCCTTCGCGAGCGCGAGCGCAGCATCTTCCACGATGGCGTTTCCCGAGAAGAGGTAGGCGTGGGAGACGCCCTGCGAGCCCTCGTGGCCCGTTGCCCCCTCACGCTCGGCGCGAAGCGAACGCTCGAGGTAGGCGAGCACGCGCGGCTGGCCCGCAAGGACCTCCTGAAGGGGCATGGCCATTACGCGCGCTTCCTTCCGAAGCGCGCGCGTAGGACTTCCACCACCTGCGCAAACGTGTCGTCCTCGGAACCGGAGGCGTCGATCACGCACACCCGCTTGCCCTCGGCCTCGGCGAGCGCGAGGTAGGCCTCGCGCACCGTCTCCGCGAAGGAGCCGCCCTCGAGCTCGATGCGATCCGAATCCTCGCCACGTCGCCGCGCCGCCTCCTCAACGGGAAGGTCGAGGATGAACGTGAGGTCGGGAACCACGCCGAGCGAGCCGAGCTCGTTCGCCCCCTTGATGAAAGCCGCATCGATGGCGCGCCCACCGCCCTGGTAGGCCGTCGTGGAATCGAAGAAGCGATCGGCGATGACCCACGCACCGCGCCGAAGCGCAGGCTTGATGACCTCCGCGACGAGCTGGGCGCGGGCCGCCTCGTAGAGCAAGAGCTCGCACTCCCTCGCCATGTCCGAGTTCTTCGGATCGAGCAAAAGCGCGCGGATCTCCTCGGAAAGGCGGGTGGAGCCGGGATCTCGCACGAACGCGACCTCGAAGCCCATTTTCTCGAAGTGCTTGGCGATACGCGCGGCATGGGTGGACTTGCCGCAGCCGTCGATCCCCTCGAAGCTCACGAATCGTCCGTGCGCCATGCCCACCTCCTTCGCGACTATGAGCGGCGCCTCCTCGATGAGGCCGAGGATGCCTTCGAGCGCGCGCCTGCCCTGCCTCGCGTGCCGCCACGCCGCCTCGGCGTGCGCTTCTCGCGATCGGGACACTCTAGATTAGGGCAGAGCTCCCACGGTCCGCGGTCGGTTTCCACGGAAACGATGGGGGCACCACAAGCTGGACACGTTTTGCCGGTGGCGGAGAGCTTGCCGCGCGCCGGGAGCGGATACGACGTGCCGCATTCCTCGTAGTGCTCGCAGCGGATGAAGCGCTTGCCGGTGCGCTCGGATTTGTGGGCCACGAGCTTTCCCTCGCGTCCCTCGGCCGCGCAGGCGGGACACTCCCCCACCACGAGGTCCGGCTCCACGTTCGTGGCGCAACGCGGGTTCACGCACACCTCGTAGGGGCGCGAGCGAAACGGCCGCACGCGCACGCGCGGCGCGCCGCACACCTCGCACGGCTCGTCAAGCGGCTCGAGGCGCCCGTTGGGCACCGGGTAGGTCACGTCGCAATCGGGCCAGCCCATGCAGCCGATGAAGCGGCTCTTCGTCTTGGGAGAGTTCTTCACCACGAGATCCTTGCCACACTTCGGGCAGGCCCCCACGCGCGCATCGGCGACCACGGCATCGGAGATGGAGGCCGCGAGGTCGTCTTTATGGGTGATGAGCTCGGCGAGCTGGGTGGCGAGGAGCTCGCGCGAGGTCTCCACCACGCGCTCCTCGGTGTCCTTGCCGTCGGCCACCTCGCTCATGGAATCCTCGAGCTCGCTCGTCATCTGCGGCGTGGTGATCCTCGGCGCGTAGGCGTCGAGCGCCTCGATGATGGCGATACCGAGCTGGCTCGGCACGAGCGGGTCTTCTTTAAGGTAGTTCACCGCGATGAGGCGATCGATGATCGACGCGCGCGTGGACTTGGTGCCGAGGCCGCGCTTCTCCATCTCCTGGATGAGGCGGCCCTGCGAGTAGCGCGCGGGCGGCTCGGTCTGCCTTGCCTCGAGGGCGAGGTCGGACACTCCCACCACGTCGCCCTCGGCGAGCTCGGGCAGGATCTCGTCCTTCTTCTGGCCGAAGTGGTAGATCTCGCGATAGCCCGCCACCTTCAGCACGTCGCCCTTCGCGCGGAAGGGCTCGCCGGAAACGTCGATCTCCACCGTGGTGCCCTCGATGGTGGCGGCGCCCATGAGCGTGGCGAGGAAGCGCCTCGCGATGAGGTCGTAGAGCCGAAGCTCCTGCCCCGAGAGCTTGCCCGCGTCCGCCGGCGCCGTGGGGTAGATGGGCGGGTGGTCGGTGGTTTGCTGCTTGCCGCGTGTGGCAGTGATCTTCGGCTGCGCGAGGATCTGCCCGCACACCTTGGAATACGCGTCCACCGATGAGAGGGCCTTCACGCATCCCGCGAGGTCGAGCGAAGGCGGGTAGACCGTGTTGTCCACGCGCGGATACGAGATGAAGCCGTTCATGTAGAGCGATTCCGCGAGGCGCATCGCCCTGCCGGGCGCGATGCCGATGGAGGCAGCCGCGGCTTGGAGCGAGGTGGTGTTGAAGGGCGCGGGCGGGCGCTGCGTGCGGCTCTTCTTCGCCACCGAGCGCACGGTGCCCGTTGTGGCGTCCTTCACGTGCCCGAAGGCGGCGTTCGCCTTCGCCTCGTCCTTGAACTGCCCTTGCGAATGGGAGATCTTGAAGCGCTCGCCGCCCTTCTCGGCCATGCCACCGATCACCCAATAATCCTCGGGCACGAACGCGAGGCGCTCCTTCTCGCGCTCCACCACGAGCGCGAGGGTAGGAGTTTGCACGCGACCCGCGCTTCGCACGTTGCCGAAGCCGCCGCGCTTGGCCACCGTGAGGTAGCGCGTGAGCACGGCGCCCCAGATGAGATCGATCTCCTGGCGGCTCTCGCCCGCGGCCGCGAGATCGCGATCCACCTCGACGAGGTTCGTGAAAGCGTGCTCTATCTCGGCTTTCGTGTAGGCGGAGTAGCGGGCGCGCTCCGCGGGGAGATGCGGCGCCGCCTCGTGCACTTGGTCGAGCGCATCGGCGCCGATGAGCTCGCCCTCGCGATCGAAGTCCGTGGCCACGATGACGCTATCGGCCTTGTTCGCGAGGTTCTTGAGCGCGCGGATGATCTGGCGCTCGGCGGGCTTCTTCTCCACCGGCGACCACACGAGGTACGGAAGCGAATCGAGGTTCCAGCCCTTGAGCGAGACACCGTCCTCTTGGTAGGGCTTCCGCTTGCTCGCGAAGGGCGGGTGCGCGAGGCCGTCGGGAAGGTCGGCGGGCATGACCTCGCCCTCCTCGTCGACGGCGAACCAGCCCTCGGCGTCGGTGAACTTCAGTTCCTCGGGAAAATCGGGCTCGAGGATGTGGCCCTTGAGCCCGATCGTCACCCATTCCTCGCCATCGCGCTCGAAGCGATAGACGGGCACCCCGTAGACGCTGTCCTTCTTGGGCGCGCCACCCTTCGCGAGCAGCCGCGAGATCTGGCGCGACGCGTCGCTCTTCTCGGTAATCACAAGCCGCATGGGGTTTCCTTCGATGTTCGTGAAATGCGCGGGAAGCCACCGGGCCATCCGCAGGCCCAGGCTCCCCGCTCGCGCGCCTCACTATACCCTCTCGCACTCAGGGCTCAAGCGCAGACAGAATCTCGCCAGAATCCAACCAACTTCGTGTTGGACGAGCTAATGGGCTGTGAAGGGGAGGCTTAGGCCTGCTCGATCTCGTGGTTCGTGTAGTCCTCGCGCGTCCACTTGAGGGCCTCCTTGCCGTCCCTCGCCACGATGATGTTGCGTGCGACGGCGAGCGAGATCTCATAGAGCAGCACGAGCGCCGCGAACATGAAGAACATCGTCACCGGCGAGGCGTCCGGCGTGGTGAAGGCCGAGAGCACGAGCAGGCCGATGTAGATGAAGCGCCAGTTCTCGCGGAACACCTTGTAGGGCACGAGGTGGAAGATCGAGAGGTAGAAGATCACGAGCGGCAGCTCGAATCCGAGCCCGAAGCCGAGCTCGAGGAGCATCATGATGTTCAGGTAGTCCTCCGCGTTGGGGATGACGGTGGCGAAGGCCACCGACTGCTCGACCATCCATCCCACGGCGGTGGGAAGGATGATGAAGTAGCAAAACACCATGCCGATGAGGAAGAGCACCACGAACGCCGCCACGGTGGGCACCACCCAGCGTCGTTCGTTGGGCTTGAGGGCCGGCAGCGTAAACGCCATGAGCTCCCAGATGATGATCGGCAGGCAGATGATCACCGAGCAGAAGAACGCCACCTTGAAGCGGATGGTGAAGCCGCCGAGCGAGCTGAAGATCGCGAGCTGGCCGTCGTTGGGCAAAAAGCGGCGCACGGGGTCGAGGAAGATCTCAATGATGGTGGGAGTTGCCATGTAGACCACGACCGCGCACACCACCACCGCCACGACGATGATCGTGAACCTGCGGCGAAGCTCGCCGAGGTGGTCCATGAGGGGCATGCGTGCGGGGCCGATGGGCATGGCCTATGCCTCCTCGGAATAGGACGTTTCGGCCTCGGGCACGGGCGCAGGTTCAGGTTCGGGTTCGGGCCCGGGTTCGGGAGCAGCCGCGGCATCGTCGGCGGTGAGTCCCCAGATGGAGGCTACGCTCGGCGAAGCCGGCTCCTCCTCGACGACCGTCTCCTCGGCCTCGTCCACCTCAGCCACCATGGGCTCGCTCGCGTCGAAAGATTGCTCGGACGCGGGCCCTTCTGCGCTCGCCGCCTCGCTTCCCTCCGCTGCCTTGGTGGCCTTTTCCCTCGCGAGGCGCGCGCGGCGCTCGGCGAAGGTCTCCTTCGAGCGATCGGCGAGGTTCGCCTGATCCTCCTCGGCCGTGATGGGAGCCGCAGCCGCCGACGACGCCGCTTTGGAGGCGATGCCGGCCGCGCCCTGGGCAGTCGCGCTCGCGGATTGGGAGATGGGGTCGATGACCTCGCTCTTCACGACCTTCGTCACGCTATCCGAAGCCTGGCGGAACTGGCGTATGCCGCGCCCGATCGTGCGGCCCATGCTCGGCAGCTTATCGGGCCCGAACAGCAGGAACGCGAAAATGAGAATGAGGACGAACTCAGTGTCGCCTATGCCAAACACGCGTCCCCCTCTCCTCACTCAGGTCGAAGACTCTAGCAGTGTAGCGGCTAGCTCGGCCCATTCCAAAATCAAATGAGGAGATGGCGACGAGGCGCGAGGCTCTAGTCCTCCTGGACGTGGAATTCCGTGCCCACGCCGAGGAGCGTGAGGACGCGAAGCACATTCGGCTGCGGCTTCGAGAGGGTCATCTCCCCGCCCGCCTCGCTCATCTTGTGCGCCGCACCCACGAGCACGCCGATGCCGGTTGAATCGATGTAGGGCACGCTTGCCAGGGAAACGTCCACGCTCTTCACACCGTCGTCGACGAGACCCTCGAGCACCTCGGAGAGTTCGTTCGCGTTCGAGACATCAACTTCGCCCGCGACTTCCACCTTCGCGCACGTGTCGTCAACTGTGGCGTGAATGGTGAGGCTCATGATGGCAAACCCCTTCCATTGTGATCCGAGCACAGCATGGGCGAGGGAACAGTCCCCCGGCCTGAAAGCATTTTAAGGTTTATGAGCTTTC
Organism: uncultured Atopobiaceae bacterium; assembly: GCA_947626465.1. Lineage (GTDB taxonomy): Bacteria > Actinomycetota > Coriobacteriia > Coriobacteriales > Atopobiaceae > CANRLS01. The sequence continues at coordinate 14,727 of CANQSI010000010.1, read as the reverse complement.
GCCACCGCTCTCGCCCGAATCGGAACCGCCGGTGGTCGAAGAAGGCGCGTCTGCGGCCGAATCGGCGTCGCTCGTGTCGACGTCGACCGTGGCCTCGTCGGTCGTGGACGGGTTCTGGAGCGTCTCGATCTGCTGCTCGCAATAGCTCTTCACGCCGAGCGCGTCATCGGGGTCGGCTGCCGCGCCCTTCTCGTAGCACTCGATGGCGGTCTGCGTGGCGCCTTGGTTGGCGTAGATCATGCCGAGGTTCGCCCAAGCGGAGGCGAAGTTCGTGGATTCCGCGAGGTCGGTGAGGGTGGTGATGGCCTCTGCGGAGTTATCGGTGTAGTAGTCGCAGAGCGCCTCGGAGACAGCCGCCTGCTTGGCCTCATCCGTGTCGGTGGAGCCCACGAGCTCGAGGTACTTGGCGTAGGCGTTCTTCGCCTCGCCGAAGACGCGCTTCACCTCGGCTTGGAAGTCCTCGCTGCCGGCGAACATCTGGGCGTAGCTGCCCCACTGGAAGTACGTGTTCGCGAGCTCGAGCTCGGCGTCCTGGTTGGTGGGGTCGGCATCGAGCTGGCCCTGGAGCTCGTCGACGAGCGGCTGGTAGCGCTCTTGGAAGCCCTCGACGGTGGTGGGGATGGATTCCGAGGACTGCGGCTGCGCGAAGATCTGCGCGAGCGAGGGGAGCATGAGGCCGAGCGCCACGATGACGGAGATGATGATGACGGCGATCTCCTTGGCAGAGCGCTTCTTCTTGCCACTCTTTTGCGCTGCGAGCTCTTCCTGCTCCTTCTTGTAGCGAGCGCGCTGGGCGGCGACGGTTTGCTTGTTGCGCTTCTTGGGCCGCTTGGTAGCCATGGGTACGAGAACCCTCCTCGTTTCGCGCTCGCATGGGGAGCGCGTCGTGTCGTAAGCGTGCGAATCGCCCTTCCAAAAGTCCAAATGGGTAGCGTACACGTTTGCTCGCGCTTTGGCCCGCAACCCGAGGGGAGATCAGGAATCATCCACGCCTTGCCTTCGGCCTCGGGCCGCTAGCCTCTGCCCCTTCGCTCGAGCCGTGCGCACACGAGGCGCGCGCACGCGCAGAAGACGTCCATGGCGGCGCTCAATTCCTCGAGTGTGGGGTACGAGGGCGCGATGCGAAGGTCGCGATCCTTTGGGTCCTCTCCGCCCGGCCACGTGGCACCTGCGGGCGTGAGCGTGACGCCCACCTCGCGGCAGAGTGAAACGATGGCCTTCGCGCTCCCCTCGGGGCCGCGGAAGCTTACGAAGTACCCGCCGCGTGGCGTGCCCCACGAGCAGTCCTCGATGCCCGAGAGGCCCTCCTCGAGCGAGCGCTCCACGACCTCGAAGCGCGGGCGCAACACCTCGGCCTCGCGCGCCATGTGCGCGCGCACGGCGGCGAGGTCCGGCAGGTAGCGCGCATGGCGAAGCATGTTCACCTTGTCTGCGCACACGCGCTCGATGGCGAAGGTCTCCTCGAGGTCGGCGAGGTCGGCGGCAGAGGCCGCCACCGCCGCGATCCCTGAGCCGGGGAAGGTGATCTTCGAGGTGGAGGCGAACTCGTAGACGAGATCGCGCCCGCCCTCCTCGTCGATGGCGCCGAAGACCTCGAGGAGCTCGTCGCCCTCGTCTAAGAGATCGTGCACCGCATAGGCGTTATCCCAGAAGACGCGGAAGTCGCTCGCCGCAGGCTCGAGGCGCGCGATCCGGCGCACCACCTCGTCGGAAAACGTGATGCCCGTGGGGTTTTGGTACTTCGGCACCACCCACATGCCCTTCACGGCGGGATCCCTCACGAGCTCCTCGACCATGTCCATATCAGGGCCGTCGCCTTCGAGCGGCACGGGGATGTTCTCGATGCCGAAGTGCTCGGTCATCGCGAAGTGGCGATCGTAGCCGGGGCTCGGACAGAGAAACGCCACGCGCTCGAGCGTGCCCCACGGCGCGTGCCCGCGGATGCCGCGCACCCAGGCGTGCACGAGGCAGTCGAACTGGATGTTCAAGCTCGAGGCGCCCGCCACCACCACCTGGCCCTCGGGGCAGCCCATGATGGCCGCCATGAGGCGCTTCGCGGAGGGTATGCCCCAGGGAACGCCGTAGTTCGCCGCGTCGGCGCCCTCGTCATGGAGATCGGACGTCGCATCGAGCACGTCGAGGAGCGACCGGGAGAGATCCACCTGCTCGGGGCTCGGCTTCCCACGCGCCATATCCAAGGAGATGCCCTTGGATTTGAGCTCTGCCACCTCGGCTTCGAGGCGCTCGATCGTTGCCTCAAGCTCTTCGTTTCCCATCGAGGCGAAGTCCCATGCCATGATCATCCGCTTTCTCCCGAGATGCGCGTGCCGAGGGGCTCGGCGCCGCGAGCAGCGTATGCTTGGCCCCATGCTAAGGCTCCGTGGGGCCCAATTGCGCGGACAACGCATCGCTCGCCCCCATCTGAGCCGAAGTGGAAACGTAGCTTCGCGAGACGAGGTGGACGATGGCTGCCCAACCCTACGACCCGGTGTTTGAAGAGGGCGACCTCCAGCGTCTCGTGGATGCGCTCTTCAAGGACGCCAAGCGCGTGGACAAGCGCGACGTGCTCTCGCTTGCCGACGCCTTCGACATGGGAGCGCTCGCACGCGAGATCACCGAATCGCTTCCCGCCGGCACCTACACCCGCACGCAGCTCACGACCCAGCTGAACTCCACCATCACGGCCCACGGCTGGACCCTCAAGCTGGGCCTTCTGGAGTAGCTCACTTGCTGCGCTCCATGGCGCGATCGAGGAGCGCCTCGTCCTCGGCTTCCTCCTCTTCCTCGCGCTCATGCTCGAGCGAGCCCTTCCGCTTGCTGAAGACGAGCAGGAAGACCGACCCCATGAAGGCCGCCGTGAGCGAGCCAGTGAGGATGGCGCACTTCACCGCGAGGACGTGCGCGGGATCCGAGAAGGCGAGCCCTGCGATGAGGATCGACATGGTGAAGCCCAAGCCGCCCATGAGCCCCACGCCGATGATCTGGATCCAGTCCACCCCATCGGGAAGCTTCGCGAAGTGGACGGCCACGAGAAGCGCCGTCACCAAGATGATGCCGATGGGCTTTCCGAGAACCGCCCCCACGTAGGCGCCGATGGTGACGGGGTCGGTGACGATCGACATGAGGTCCACGCCCACGAGCCGCACCTGCGCGTTCACGAACGCGAAGATGGGCAGGATCACGAAGTTCACCGGCACCGTGATCGCGCGTTCCATGCGCTCGAGCGGAGGGGTCACGTGGTGCATGATGCGCTCGACGTCGCCCGCGATCCTCGTGAAGCGGTGCTGCCCCAGCACGTGGATGTTGTCGTCGTAGTTCTCGTCGAGCTCGATCGCCTTCCGCCGGAGCCAGGGCCTCAGCTTCGAGAGGCGGATCTCGCTCTTCACCGGCAGGAAGAACGCGAGGATCACGCCCGCGAGCGTGGCGTGGATGCCGGAGTCGTAGACGCACACCCAAAGCACGAGCCCCACCACGAGGTAGTGGCGAATCTGGAAGGCCTTGCGCTTGTTCATGATGGCGAGGATGACGATGCACATGCCGCTCGCCGCGAGCCACGGGATGCTGGGCGTCTTCCCGTAGAACGCGGCGATGACGATGATCGCGAGGATGTCGTCCGCGATGGCGAGCGTGGAGAAGAAGACCTTCGTGGCGGGCGCCACCTTGTCGCCCAGAAGCGACATCACGCCGAGCGCGAAGGCGATGTCGGTGGCGATGGGCACGGCCCAGCCCTGCGTGGCGCCGCCTGCGTTGATCGCGAGGTAGATGAGTGCGGGCGCGGCCACGCCGCCCACCGCCGCGAGCATCGGCAGCGCCGCCTGGCGTGGCTTGCGCAGCTCCCCCACCGTCACCTCGTACTTGAGTTCGATGCCCACCAACAGGAAGAAGATCGCCATGAGGAAGTCGTTCACGAACGCCTCGAGCGACATCGAAGCCACGAAGCCGCCAAAGCCCACCGAAAGCGGCGCCTCGAGCACCTCGTGCACCACCTCGTAGGCATCGGTGTTGGCGATCACCACCGCGAGGAGCGCGGCGAACACCATCACGCCCGCCGCGATGGTGCCGTCACCGAAGACGCGGCCCGCACGCTGGCGAATCGCCATGCGCTGCTTTACCTCGGGATACGCGATGATGGAGGCTGGCGAGCCCGCAGGCACCCCGCTCATGTGCGGCATTTCGGAATCCATGGGCTCCGGCGTGTGGTCGCTCATGCGGCAGATGCGCGCTTAGGCCGTCGCAGCCGCGAGGATGGGCGCCGCGATTTGCTTCTTGCGCGAGAGCACGCCGGGAAGCCACACGCCGCCGGGCTCGTCGGTGATGCCGAGGCCGCGCTCGGGAAGGCTCTTGTCGCCGCACATGAGGATCTGCGAGCCCTCCTCCATGATGTCGGTGACGGCGAGCACGAGCGTGTCGGCGTTCTTCTCCTTGCGGAAGCTCTCCATGGCCTGCCGAAGCTCGGGCAGGCGATTGAGCGCGATGCTCTTGTCCACCGTCTCGTACTGGCCGATGAACACGCGCTTCCCGTTGATGACGAAGCCCTTGATGTCGTGGGCCACCATCTCGTCGGGCGTGTATTTGTCGGTGGCGCGGTTCGTGAAGATGTTCATGCCGAAGTCCACCGGATCGAGCCCGAGGATCTCGCCCACGTTCTCCACGAACTGGCGATCGATCTCGGTGGTGGTGGGGCTCTTCATCATCACCATGTCCGTCATCATCGCCGAGAGCAGGCACGAGAGCTGCGCCACCGTGGGCGTCACCTCGTAGGCGTGGAAGAGGTAGAGCACGATCGTGGCCGTGGAGCCCCAGGGAAGCGTGATGAAGAAGATGGGCTTGTGGGTGGAGAAGTCGGCGATGCGGTGGTGGTCGACCACGCCCACCACCTCGGCGTTCGAGAGTCCGTGGACCGACTGCACCTCCTCGTTGTGGTCGACGAGGATCACCTTCTGGCGCTCCTCCCCCGGCGCGGGCGCGGGGATCTCGTCGAGGTACTCGGGCTCGGGGAACTCCCAGCTCTTGAGGATGGCCGCGGATTCGAGCGGCATCTCGCCGAGGCGGCGCGGCACGTAGGTGTTGCCATCCTCGAGGGTGTTCATGAGCTGCGAAAGCATCACTGCGGCGAGGATGGAATCGTTGTCGGGATGCTTATGGCCGAAGACGTAGACCGTGCTCATGGGAGACTCCTTCAGGGCCGAAGCTGACGCGCTGGTGGGGATTGCCTCGATTGTAGCCAACCCCACCCCCCACCCTCGGCGAGGTGTCGAGCGAGGTGGCCGATGAAGAGTAGGTGGAACGCGCCGATTTGGCTACCCTTGGGTATGACCCTCAAGGCCAGTCCGTCCGAGGTTCGGGGGTGCCATGAACGAGCAGAGGATCGCCATCCTCACCGACTCCGGAACCAATACCCCGCTTGAGTTCGCCCGCGAGCACGACATCACGATCGTCCCGCTCGTGATCAACTTCTCCGACGGCACCTACCACACCGACGTCGACATCACCACCGAAGACGTGGTCGCACGCCTTCCGGAGGAGATTCCCAGCACCTCGCTTCCCTCCCCCACGACGCTCCTCGCGGCGCTCGAGGAATGCCGGGCGCGCGGCTACGAGAAGGCCATCTTCGTCACCATCAGCTCCGGGCTCTCCGCCACCAACCAAACCGTGCACCTCGTGGCGAGCCAGATCGAGGACTTCCCCGTGGCCGTGATCGACACGAAGTCGATCGGCGTGGCCGCGGGGCTCGTGACCATGAACGCCGCCCTCATGGTGGAAGCGGGCGTGCCCTTCGAGGAGGCCGAGCGACGCCTCAACGAGCTCTCGGAGAACACGCTCGTCCTCTTCTGCGTGGATGAGCTCGTGTACCTGCGAAAAGGCGGGCGCATATCCGAGGCGGTCTATCGCCTGGGCTCCGCGCTCAACATAAAGCCGGTCTTCGATTGTGATTCCGAGGGGCGCTATCGCATCGTGAAGAAGAGCAGGGGCCTCCAGAAGGCCATCCGCGCCATCGAGGACCTCATCACCGAACGCGCGAAGCGCTACGACCGCGTGACGCTCGCCATCTGCTCGGCCAACCCGAGTGCGCCCGTGGACACCTACGAGCGCAACCTCCTCGAGCGCGTGCCCAACGAGGTGGGGCTCATACGCTCGGGCATCACGGCCGACCTCATCGTGCACACCGGCCCCTCGCTCCTCGGCATGGCCGTCCAGCCCGCCACGCCCGAGATGAGCGCCTGGTTCGAGGCACGCGAGGGCTAGGGCCGGCGGAGGCCCGCGGCCATGTGCAAGTGCCCGGAGCGCGGCGCCTCCCACGCGGGGCACGCCTGAGGCATTTCCCCCGCTACTTCGCTCGGAAGACCTTCACGAAGTACCAGCCGATGCCCTCACCCTGCCAGCCGATATGCACGAGGGTGTCGCGCTCATTCAAAGACGCGGTCCAGAGGTGATTTCCGAGCCCCGCGTACTCGGTTTGGTAGGGGTTGTAGAGCCGATAGACTTCATGGTCCGATTGTGCCTTTGCCTGATACCACGCCGTGCCTTCGCGCGTCCACCCATGGCCCTCGAGGCTCTGCGCCTCGTCCTCGCTCTTCGTGAAGAAGTGGTCTCCGTTGTAGGGGTTGTAGAGCCTGAAGACGGGCGTGGAGCCCTCCACCTGCGTGGCGTACTCCGTGAAGACGGCGCCCTCGAAGGTCCAGCCGGCGGCAATGAGATCTTCGAGCTCGTTGTCGTTCACCGTGAAGAGGTGCGCGCCGTTGAGATAGCGGTTGTAGAGGCGATACACCGTGACGGTGGCGGGTGCCTCAGGCTTAGGCGGGTTGGGCGAAGGCGGATTGGTTGAAGGCGGGTTGGGCTCCGGCTCGTCCGGTCCCGGCTCTTCGGGCTCGGGCGCGGGGGCTGGGCGGTTGTCGGTCGCGCCATTTTCCACGCCGCCCGTGACGGTGCCGCCGATCCACTCCGCATCCTCGCCGGAGAGCGTGCCGTCGATGGTGGGGCCATTGCCCTCGGAGTCGCCCACGATGAGCACGCCGTGCGGGTAGTTATCCACATTGCCGGTGATCGATCCTGCGGTTATCACCATCAACGGGGCGTTCGCCCCCGTGCCGATCGTCGGCACGCTGTTGGAGATGCCGCCGGTGATGGTGCCGCCTGAGATGTGCGTGATCGCCTTTTGGTAGTGCTCCGGAGCGGCCGCCACCACGCCCGTCGCGGGATAGGAAACGGCGTCGCCCGAGTACTGGCCGTCGAGCGTGGCATCGCCGATGGAGATCGTGGCGCCACTCTCGCCGGGATTGCAGCCCACGCTCGCAGTGCCACTGAGGGTGAGGTTGCTTCCCACGTTCACCACGCCCGCGCTCGGCGTGGACGTGCCAGAGATGGTGCCCCCGGACACCACGACGGTGCTCTGCGCGCCCTCCGTCGTCGCGCTCGGCGTATAGAGCCCCGCCTTGGCGCCAGCCAAGGCGCCGCCTGAGATGGTGATCGACGAGCCGACTGCGCTTGAGCCCCAGGTGGTGACGGCTGCCTCGGAGGCTCCGACGATCTCCGCGTCGTCCTCGATCGCCACCGTGGCTCCGAAGAGCGCCGCAAGGCCCCAATCGCCGGAGACCTCGGCTGTGCCATTGACGGTGAGCTTCGCGCCAGAGCCGCTCACGGCGATGGCCGGCGTGTGGTAGCCCGGCGTGGCGCCGACCTTGCCGCCACTCACCACCGCCTCGCCCGCATTCCAAATGATCCCGCAGCTCCCCGGGCCGCTCATCACCGTGCCACCGGTGATGGAGAGGGTTGCGGCCTTCGCGCTCGCACTCGAGGCAAGTGCGGGCTTGCCGCCCGCGCTCACCACGGTGCCGCCGGCAATCACCGCGCTGCCGCCCTCGATAAGGAGCGCCACTCCCCGAATGGAGTTCGTGATAGTGGCGTGGTCCTCGAGCGTAAAGGCGGCATCGTCTTCAGCCCTCTCTCCCACCTGCAGCGTTTGGCTGCTGTTCTGGGAGGTGATCGTGCCCGTAGCCCCCGCGCTCCCGTCTGAGACCGTAAGCGCGCCGCCATCGGCCACGACGAGCGAGGAGGTGCCGAGATCGAGTGTCTCGCCATTGAGATCGAGCATGGCGGGGTAATCCACTACGAGGTTTCCCGTGGCGGGCGCGCTCTCGGAAAAGCCGTCCGCGAGCGTGAGGGGTGTTGCCCTCACCGCGAGCGCCTGCGCAAGCTCATCGATGTTCGCCACCTGTGCCGGCGCGCCTTCGCTGAAGGCCCCCTCGGCGCGCGCCTCGCCTCCAAATCCCACGACCCCTAAGAACACGCAGATAAGCGCAAGTGCGATCACGGCAGGGCGATGGCAACGCGCTCCCGCATACATCATGGCGACCTCCCGAAGGCATCACGCGAGCAATAGGTTGGCGATGTTTTACGCAGTAGCCATACCCCCTCGCGAAAGACGGTAGTTGAGCGGCACGCCGAGCGGACGTGTGCGAGAGCGCGGCCTTACGCGTCGAGCCTCACGAGCGGCGCAAATCCGAGCATGAGCCGCTTCGGCTTGTCCATGTCCTTGAACTGCACTTCCACGATGTCGCCCTCGGCGGAAACCACCATGCCCTGGCCGAAGGTCTTGTGGGCCACCATGTCTCCCGCCTTGAAGGAGGGCTTCGCCGCGCGCTGCGTTTGGCGAAGCGCGGGGGTGACGGGGGCTTTCGGCGCCACCGAACCTGCTGTGGTGGAGCGCGCACCCCAGGCATACGAACCCGTACCCGAGCCGAAGGTCCCATGGCGATCCCCGCGCTTCTCCCAGCCGGTGCCCTCGAACCCGAGCGATCCCGTGCCAAGGGATTGGAGGTGCTCCTTGGGGATCTCCTTCAGGAAGCGACTGGGGGCGGCCGCTTGGCTCGAGCCCCATGTCCTGCGTTTTTCCGCGTAGGTGAGGTAGAGGCGCTGGCGAGCCCGCGTGATGGCCACGTAGGCGAGGCGCCGCTCCTCCTCCACATCCCTCTGCTCGGCCTGCGGCCCGCGATGCGGGAAGAGCCCCTCTTCGAGCCCCGCCACGAACACGGCGGGAAACTCGAGGCCCTTGGCCGCATGCACCGTCATGAGCGTGACCGCGCTCGTCTGCCCGGAAAGCGCGTCGAGGTCGCTCCTCAAGGCGAGCCACTCGAGAAACGCTGGGAGCTTCTCCGCGCTCGGGGCATCGGGGTCGAGCGCCGCGGGCTCCGCGGGGCCCTCCTCGAGGTCGTCCACGCCCAAAAGGGCGGCGGGCGACACCTCGTGGGATTCGTCGAACTCCTGCGCGATGAGGAAGAACTCGCGGATGTTCTCCGCGCGGGCGAGCGCCTGCGGGGTGTTCGCGTTCTCGAGCTCCTCGAGCATGCCCGTCTTGGCGATGATCATCTCCACCACGCGCGCGAGCTCGCCGGTGTAGCGCCTCGCCTCCTCCACGGCACTCGTCCAGGCGCCGAGCGCCTCGCGCGCGCGAGGCGTGAGGCCTCCCTCGCCGCCCACCGCGAGCTCGGCCGCCTCGAAGAACGAGATGCCGTAGCGCGCGGCCACCGCGTCGATCTTGGCCATGGAGGTGTCGCCGATGCCGCGCCTCGGCACGTTCACGATGCGCCGCGCCGACACATCATCGAGGGGATTCACCACAAGCCTGAGGTACGCCATCACGTCGCGCACCTCGGAGCGATCGAAGAACCGCGTGCCGCCGACGATCTTATAGGGCACGCCCGCGCGCAGGAACATGTCCTCGATGGTGCGGCTCTGGGCGTTCGTGCGATAGAACACCGCGACGTCGTCGTAGGAGATGCCCCGGCGGTGGAGCCGCTCGATCTCCGAGGCGATCCAGCGGCCCTCGTCCTGCTCGTCGGTGGCGCGGTATACGCCGATGAGTTCGCCTTTCGCGCTTTCGGTGTAGAGGTGCTTGGGCTCGCGACGACGGTTGTGCCCCACCACCGCGTTGGCCGCTTCGAGGATGTGCGCGGTGGAGCGGTAGTTGCGCTCGAGCTTCACCACCGTGGCCTCGGGATAGTCGCGCTTGAAGTCGAGGATGTTTTGGATGTCGGCGCCACGCCAGGAGTAGATCGACTGGTCGTCGTCGCCCACCACCATGAGGTTTCGCGAACGCGCCGCGAGGAGGTTCGTGAGGAGGTACTGCACGCGGTTCGTGTCTTGGTACTCGTCCACCGAGATGTAGCGGAAGCGCTCCTGGTAGCGCGCGAGCACATCCTCGTGCTTCGAGAGCAGGCGGTAGGCGTTCACGAGGAGGTCGTCGAAGTCCATCGCGTTCGTGCGCTCGAGCTGGGCCTGGTAGCGCTCGTAGATGCGCGCGATGACGAAGTCCTCGGGCCTTCCCGCGCGCGCGAGGTAGTCCGAGGGCCCCACGAGCGCCATCTTCGCGTTCGAGATCCGCGAGCGCACGCGGGCGAGCGGATAGCGCTTGGGGTCGAGGTGTTCCTCGTCGCAGAGCCGGCGCATGAGCGCGCGCGAATCCCCGTCGTCGTAGATGGTGAAGTTCTGCCCGTAGCCCACGCGCTCGCCATCCTCGCGAAGCATCCGCACCGCCATGGCGTGGAAGGTGCACACCCACATGCCGCGGATGCCGCCGGGCACGGTGGCCATCAGGCGATCCCGCATCTCCTTTGCGGCCTTGTTCGTGAAGGTGATGGCGAGGATGCGCCAGGGGGCCACGTCGAGGTCCGCCACGAGGTGCGCGATGCGATACGTGAGGACGCGCGTCTTTCCCGAACCGGCGCCGGCAAGCACGAGGAGCGGCCCCTCCGTGCAGAGCACCGCCTCAAGCTGCTCAGGGTTCAAAGTCTCGAGATCCAAGACGCTCTCAGGCATGCGCACTCCCCGTCGATGGCTTCGCGGAGCCATTCTACAAACCAAATCCGACAACAATTACGCGCCCTCGAACCCCGAGCGAGAGTGCCGCGAGGCGCCGTGCGCTCACTTCGCGAGGAGGGCGAAGTAGACGATCACCACCACGCCGAGCACGATGCGATACCACCCGAAGGGCTTGAAGTCGTGGCGCCGCACGAAGGCGAGCAGGAACTTCACGGCAAGGATGGACACGACGAACGCCACCACGCACCCCACGAAAAGGATCGAGAGCTCTCCCGAGGTGGGGCTGAACCCGCGCAGCACATACTTGGCCACCCGCACCAAGCTCGCCCCGAACATCACCGGAATGGCGAGGTAGAACGTGAATTCCGCGGCGACGGTGCGGCTCGTGTCGAGCAAGAGGCCGCCGAGGATGGTGGAACCGGAGCGCGAGGTGCCGGGCACGAGCGAGAGCACCTGGAAGCAGCCAATGCCGAAGGCCTTCTTCAGGCCGAGCTCGCCCACGCTCTGCACGCTCGCCTCCATGTCGGCGAGCTCGGCGGCACTCTGCGGCTGGGCGACCTTGCGCAGATGCTTCATCCGCGCCGAGCCCAACGCGAGCTCTCGCGCCTTTCCCTCCCTCACGCTCTCCACCCAAATGAACGCGATGCCGTAGACGATGAGCGCGGCGGCGATGGTGAAGGGGCCGGAGAGGTGCTCCTCCATCCAGTCGTCGAGCGGAATGCCCACCACCGCGGCGGGAATGCACGCGAGCACGATCTTTCCCCAAAGCGCCCACGTCCGTCGCCTGCCCTCCGCGCCCTTCGAGGGCGCAAAGGGATTCAGCTGCCGGAAGAAGAGCACGCAGATGGCCAGTATCGCCCCGAGCTGCACCACGACGAGGAAGAGGTCCCAGAACTCCGGGCTCACATCGAGGGAGACGAACTGGTTGAGCAGGAGGAGATGCCCCGTCGAGGAGATGGGGAGCCACTCCGTCACGCCCTCCACGAAGCCGAAGAGCGCCGCCTTGAGAAGCTCCACGAAATCCATCAGCACCTCCTGGGCCATCATGGATCCTTAGCCCCCATGATCGCGCATCCGCACGCCGATTCGCGGTCACGGTTCAAGCAGCGTAGCGGGCATACGCCTGCCGCGAGATGGGCACAGTCCCGAAAACGGGAGACTACACTTAGCGCCAACACCATTCACGCGAAGGGAACATCATGGTCGCCACCTTTAAAGACTTGGGCTACAAGAAGATCTTCGTGTCGCTTGACGGCAGCGAGCAGCAGTACAAGGTGCTTGATCGCGCGATCACCGTTGCCGACAACAATGGCGCCGAACTCATCATCGGCCACGTCATCGACACGAGCGCCATGGAGGTGGGCGGCAACAAGGTGCCCGAGGGCACGGTCGAGAACCTCAAGGCCACCTTCCTCGAATCCATCGCCGGCCCCCTCGAGGAGGCGAAGGCCCTGAACACCATCCCCTCCGTGACGGTCGTGCAGGAGGAGGGGCGCGTGCGCGAGACCCTCGAGGACAAGATGCTCGACGTCATCAAGCCCGACCTCGTGCTCTGCGGCGCGCGCGGCCTCTCGAAGGTGAAGTACGCGCTGCTCGGCTCCATCTCCTCGTTTTTGCTTCGCAGCTGCGAGTGCGACATCCTCGTGGTGAAGTAGCAGCCATCTCAACGCATGTTTGCGAGCGGCACCCCTCTTGGGGTGCCGCTCGTCCCAATCCCCAAGATGTGGGATGCATTTGAAAGATTTCATACTCATTTCGCCCTGCTCGTGCGAAATGCATGTCGAGACGCTAAACTTTGCTTCCCGCCTTAAGAAACCCTTAAGGTGGTTTTTTGTCCCCAGAACCGGCTCCGGAAGGATCTTGCTCCGCGCCATATGACTTGCTTCACGTCCAAAGTCCGAGGTATCGCCGCTGGCGCGCTCGCCGCCGTGGTGGCGCTTTCCCTCGGCTTCGGCGCACCTGCCCTCGCCGAGGAGACCAGCATCGAGGAGCTCGAGGAGCGCGTGGCTGCCGCGGCGAAAACCTATGACGACGCGATGACCAAAGTGCAGCAGCTCGAGGCTTCCATCTCGGAGAACCAAGCCAAGATCGCCGACATCGAGGCGAAGATCCCCGAGCAGAAGGAGAAGAGCGCCGAGGCCATCCGCAGGCTCTACAAGTTCGGCCAGAACAAGAACGGCCTCATCGAGCTCATCCTCTCCGCCGACGACTTCAATTCGTTCATCTCCGTGGTGAGCTACCTCGGCGCGGTGACGGATGCCAACACCGCCGAGGCCAATCGACTCACCAACCTCAAGGCCGAGCTCCAAAGCACCGAGTCGGAGCTCGAGGCGCAAAAGGACGAGGCCGAGAAGCAGCGCGAGATTGCCGATGAGGCGGTGAAGGAAGCCGAGAAGCTTCGCGACGAGGCGGTGGCCGAGGCCGCGCGCAAGGCCGCGGAGGAGGCCGCGAAGGCAGCCGCGCGCAGCGCCGCGCAGGAAGCGATCTTCGGAGGCGACACCTCGGCCCTCAACAGCGCCATCCACGAATCCGCGCCCCAGAACCAGCCCCCTGCGGCCAAGCCCGCGAAGCCCACCGAGAACCCCACTACCAGCGCCAACCCGAACGCGTCGGTTGAGCCCACGGATCGCGACAGCTTCATCGCGGAATGGACGCAGCGCATCGACAACTACCTCGCAGGCTCCCCGCTCGAGGGCTATGGCTACGCCTTCGCCGAGGCTGCCTGCGACTACGGCGTGGATCCGCGCTGGTCTCCCGCCATCTCCAACACCGAGAGCTCCAAGGGCCTCAACTGCTTCCTCCCCCACAACGCCTGGGGCTGGGGGCAGGTGAGCTGGCCCGATTGGGACACCGCCATTCGCGCCCACGTCCGCGGCCTTGCGCAGGGCTACGGCTACACGATCAGCGAGGACAGCGCCCAGAAGTACTGCCCGCCCAACGCCCACGACTGGTACGTGGCCACGGCAGCGGAAATGGCGAAGATCTAGCCTTTATGGGAGCCTCCACGAGGCTCCTTTTTTCCCGCAGAAGACGAGGGGTTTGGCCATGAGCACGTTCACGCTGCCGTCGCACGATCCGCGCATCCGTCCGGGCGCCGAGTTCTCGGGCTTTGAGCTCAAGCGATGCGAGCGCGTCCCCGAGATAGACGGCGAGGCGCTCGTCTTCACGCACGCCGCGAGCGGGCTTCGCCTCCTCTGGCTCGCAAACGACGACGTCGAGCGCGCGTTCACCATCACCTTCAAGACGCCGCCCGCAGACGACACCGGGGTCTTCCACATCCTCGAGCACTCCGTCCTCGACGGATCTGCGCGCTACCCCGTGAAGGAGCCCTTCGTCGAGCTGCTCAAGACCTCGATGGCCACCTTCCTGAACGCCTTCACCTTCCCCGACAAGACGATGTATCCCGTGGCATCCACGAACGTCGATGACCTCGAGAACCTCATCGACGTCTACTTCGACGCCGTCTTTCACCCCGACCTCCACACGCGCCGCGAGATCTTCGAGCAGGAGGGCTGGCACCTCGAGCTCGAGGACGCTGAGGCGCCCCTCAAGCGAAATGGCGTCGTCCTGAACGAGATGAAAGGCGCCCTCTCCGACCCCGACGACGTGCTCTACCTCGGGGTGAAGCAGGGGCTCTTCCCGGATACGTGCTATCGCTTCGAATCGGGAGGCGACCCCGCGGCCATCCCCACCCTCACCTACGAGGCCTATTGCGACGCGCACCTGCGCCACTATCGCCCGGAAAACGCCCATGTGGTGCTCTACGGCGACCTCGACATCGAGCGCGAGCTCGCCTTCCTCGACGAGCGCCTGGGCGCGCTTTCCCTCCCCGAGGCGGGCCCCGCCAATCCGCTCGCCCTCCAGGCGCCCACGGGCTGGACGCGCAGCACGAAGACCATGGCCACGAGC
>CANQSI010000009.1 GCA_947626465.1 uncultured Atopobiaceae bacterium | reverse complement strand
CGAACAAGGAATGGGGAATAAACCACGCGAGGAATGTGCGCGTCACGCGCACGCCCGCGTTCACATGAAAGGTCGCACCGTGCCCAATCAAGATCCTCGCCCCACGCCGCCCGAGGGAAGCATCCACGCCCAGGAGCGGCTGCAAAGCACCTACGCCCAGCACGTGCCCGATCCCACCACCCCCTATGGCTACCAAGCCACCCAACAGAGCCCCTATGGGGGCGCGGCCTATGGTGGGGGTTCCGTGCCTCCCGCAGGCACCTATGGCTACCAGCAGCCCCGGCCGCAGCAGCCCCAGTCCCAGCCCCCGCAGCCCCCGCAGCCCCCGCAGCCCAAGAAGGGCCATCCATTTCTCTGGGGGCTCCTCGGCGGCCTCATCTGCGCCGTCGCCGTGGCAGCCTGCCTCTACTTCACCGGCTTCCTCGGCAACTCCACCACGGTCAGCGAGAGCAACCCCACGGGTGGCCAGAACATCTCCATCGACGTCGATGGGGATATGACGGTCGCCGAGGCCGTGAGCGCCAAGTGCCTGCCGTCCGTGGTGGGCGTGCTCGTGGAGGTGCAAGAAGGCACGGGCTCCGGCTCCGGCGTGATCATCGACACCGACGGCAACATCCTCACGAACGCGCATGTGATCGAAAACGCGAAGAACATCTCCGTGACGATCGACGGCGAATCCTACGCGGCCACCGTCGTGGGGGCGGACAACTCGAGCGACCTCGCGGTCATCCACGCAGAGCTGAACGGCACGCAGGTGACCCCGATCGAAGTCGGCGATTCCTCTGCGCTCAAGGTGGGCGAGTGGGTGATGACGATCGGCAGCCCCTTCGGCCTCGACCAGTCCGTTTCCTCGGGCATCGTGAGCTCGCTCTATCGTTCGACCATCCTCGCGCTCGAGAGCGGCAACAAGGTCTACACGAACCTCATCCAAACCGACGCCTTCATCAACCCCGGCAACTCCGGCGGCGCGCTCGTGAACGAGCAGGGCCAGCTCGTGGGCATCAACTCCGTCTTCACGAGCTACTCGGCCTCCTCCTCGGGCGTGGGCTTCGCGATTCCGTCGAACTACGCCATCGAGGTGGCGAACACGCTCATCGCGGGCGACGCGGTGCAGCACGCCTTCATCGGCGTGAACGTGCAGACCGTGACGGCGCAGTTCGCGACGGCGAACAACCTCCCCGTGAACTATGGCGCCTACGTGGTCTCCGTCACGCAGGACGGCCCCGCCGCCCAGGCGGGCCTCCAAGAGGGCGACATCATCACCGCCATCGGCGATACGAAGGTGACCTCGGGCGACGGCCTCATCCTCGCCGTGCGCTCCGGATCGGTGGGCGATAAGACGACCGTCACCTACTGGCGTGGAAACGAGGAGCACACCGTCGACATCACGCTCGGCTCCGACCTCACCACCGCCACGCCGACGGACCAGAACACCGAGACCACCGCGCCGAACAACCAGAACTACCAGGACTATCAGGACTACGGCACGCAGGATCTCCCGCCCGAGCTCCTCGAGCTGCTCCAGAACCTCATGCAATAGCGTCGCTTCGGCCGAGTGCCCCCAACTGCGGTATCGGAGAGCCGGTACCGCAGTTGGGGAGCGCTCGGCCTCGGTAAAACAACGCAGAGCTCCGCGACGCGGAGCCCTGCATCATCGTTTCTTAGCGCCGAGGAGGGGTTACTGCGGTACCGCAGTAACCCCTCCTCGGCGTAAGCGTAAAGGTCCCTAGCGCTGCTTGAAGCGGCGCCAGGAGTGGCGTGGGGCGGGAGGCGCCTCGGCGGGTGCTTCGCCCTTCGCGCCGCCCTTTGACTGCTCGATGGCCTTGTCGCGCGCCGCGACCACGAGGCGAAGCGCGTCGTTTTCCTCCTCGAGCCGCAGGCGCTGGGCGTGCTCGGTGACGAAGGCCTCGTCGCTCGTGCGCGCCGTCTCGAGCAAGCGCGCGGCGAGGAGCCGGCCGTTGCCGTCGATGGTGGGCGTGGATGCGAGGGTGAGCTGCGCTGAGAGGCCCTCGACGCTCGTGGAACGGGCGCCGAGGAGCTGCCAGAGCGCGCCTGAGGTGCTCACACCGGCAGGCGCGGCGCACACGTGCGCAAGGGCGATCGCCGGCGCCTCGAAGATGAGCGGGGGGATGTCGAGCGCGAGGGGATCGTCGGGAAGCGTCGCGAGAGACGACCCGAGGATGATCGCCGTGGCGAGTCCGAGCCTACGGGCGCCGAGCTCGTCCCACGCCGCTTCGCGCGACGCGGAGAAGAAGATCGCACAGTCAAAGCCCTGCTCCTCGAAGAGATGCTCGAGGATGCGCGAGCGCGCAAGGCGAGAAAGCCCGCTGTGTAGGCGCGCGGCGACGGCGAGGTCCGAGGAGAGCTCGGCGTCCTCGTCGGCGATGAGGGCGACCTCCGAAACCCTGCGGGCGAGCGTGTGCGCCACCTCGGCGACGAGCGTCTCCGGCACGCCCTGGGGAATGACGAGCGCGGCGTGGGAGGGTCGCTCGGCATGGCGCGCGAGCGAGGGCGCTCCTTGGAGCGCGAGCGCAAGCAGGCCTTGGTCGGCCGCGGGAAACGTCGAGGCCACCTCCGAGATGACGCTCGGCCCCCAGGAGCTGAGGAGGGTCTCGCCCACGCTCGTCCAGTGCTCAGGCGCGGTTTGGCGAGGATAGAGCATGAGGGAGGGCTTCACGAGCGACCCCACGAAGCGCTCCCAGCCCCGCTCGTAGGCCTCCCAGACTCCTTGGTGGTCGAGGAAACGCACCACCTGCGCCACGCTCGCGCGTGCGCCTGCGAGCTCTTCTGCGAGCTCGGGGGTGAGGGTCGTGGGCTCCTCGGTGCAAAGGATGTCGGCCGACACCACGTCCGGGCAGCCGACGAGCCGTTTCGCGAGGCAGGCGGAGATGAAGCTTATGGCCTCGTCCTTTCCCGCCTCGAGCTGTCCGTCGGCCACTTCCGCGAGCGTGTGGCGGAGCAGGCGCGTGGCGAAGAGCCGGCCTCTCACCGTGGGCGCCACCGCCTCGGCCTCGAAGAGGGCGTCCACGATGCGTCCCGCCTCGAAGGTCGTGCCGAGGGGACGCTCGAGCCTCGGTACGTGTTCGGAACCTTGCGCCTCTGCGGGGCTCACGAGCGAAATCGAGGGGCAGCAGATGTCCGAGCTGGTGGAATCGGCCACCTCCACGAGGCGCGCGAGGACGTCGGGGCGCAGGCGATCGGTCGACCTCAGAAGGAGCGCGTAGCGCCCACGCGCGGCGCGAAGCCCATCGAGCGCCGCCCCCACCTCGTCCACCTCGATGATGCGGCTCGCGAAGGAGACCGCCTCGTGGGCTACGGCCAGGCGGTTCGCGATGATGGGGGTCTTGTCCTGGGACACGTCATCGACGATCACCACCTCGAAGGACGCGTCCTTTTGGTCGAGCGCGGCCTTCACGCAATCCTCAAGCTCGGCCTCGGCATCGTGGGCGTAGATGACGACGGTGACGTCGATGCTCGCATCGCGTGCCATGGCTCTCCTCGGGGCGGTGGTGGCGAAAGGACACGCCCAAGTATAGAGCCCCCATGCTCGTGATCCTTTATGCCGAAGCCGCCACGCGGGGCTCCCGCACGCGTTGCCTCACTCGGAGGTAGGAGCGCCTTCGCCGCGAAGGCGCTCCAGCTCCGCGCGCAATGCCTCGTTCTCGCGCCTGAGCTCCTCGATCGTGCGCTCGTCTTCCCGATCCTTCGCGCGGGAGCCGGGAGCCACGAGCGGGGGAAAGGCGAGGTGTTGCCATCCTGCGAGGCCCGCTGCTCCCGCGCGCGCAAAGGCGCCTTCGAGCGATGCGCCCTTCTTGGGCGCGGCCTTCCTCTTCGGGCGCGAGGGTGCCGCGAGTGCGCGGGCGATCTCGCCGGCAAGCTCCGTAGAGCTGCCTATTCGCTCCGCGTCCACGATCTCGGTATGCGCGGCCATGGTCCAAAACGTCGCGTTCACCGTCTTCGGCACCACCACCACGGAGAGCGTCTGCGCCACGACCATGAGCTTGGGAAGCCCGCCTTCCTCGCCGAGCGCCGCTGCGAGGGGGGAGGGGGCCACGCCTGCCACGGAGATGCCGACAAGACGCGCGAGGAGGAGGTCGAGCGCGAGGGTGTGCGCGCAGGAGAGGGGGCACACGATGCCGCCCGCTCCGCTGAGGCGCGCCGCGAGCGCGCGGAAGCGTCCGAGGGAATAGGCGAGGGACGGCTCTTCCTCCACTTCGAGGGCGGCGGGGCCTTGCGAGAGCGCGGAGAAGACGGATGCGGTGAACTCGTTTTCATAGCCATCTTCGGCTTCAAGCCAAAGGAGTGGCCCTGAGGCGTGGCGAGGTGCGTCGGAGAGGGCGTGCGAGGCCTGGGCAGCCTCGAGGAACGGAAGCAACCCCTCACGCTTCTCTTGCGCGATGGCGAGCACGAGCGAGGGTGCATCGAAGCGCTCTGCGAGCTCGTCGAACGCTGCCCCGCGTTCCTCGGGCGCCACCTCGTAGGGATAGCCCGCAACCGCTTCGAGGAGTCCTTGTTGAAGTTCTTCCATGCGCGCCCCGTTCAACGTCTTCGTGCCGCCCACTGCTACACATTCCCCAACGCCCGAGGTGCGAACCACCATCGGCCTCGAATTCGCCGTGGAGCGATGTGCTAAGTTGTGCCGAAGTGCAGGGTGGGAAGCCAATTTAAGGACGAGCGTGGGTAGGGGAGCGCGACAGCAGCCGGAAACCTTCGACACCGTCATCCTCGGGGCGGGGATCTATGGGCTCTACACCGCCCTCATCTGCGCGAGGGCGGGCGAGCGAGTGCTCGTGGCGGAGTACGAGCGCGAGCCCTTCACGCGTGCCACGTTCGTGAACCAAGCCCGCCTCCACATGGGCTACCACTATCCCCGAAGCCTCGCCACCGCGCTGAAGACGGCCGAGTACTTCGAGCGGTTCAACCACGACTTCTCCGACTGCATCTCGAGGAGCTTCGACCAGGTCTACGCCATGTCGAGCGACTTCTCCTGGACGAGCGCCGAGCAGTTCCGCGTGTTCTGCGAGCGCGCGGGCATTCCCTGCGAGGAGGTGCCCGCCGAGCGCTATTTCAAGCGCGGCATGGTGGGCGGGGCGTTCCTCGCCAAGGAGTACACCTACGACGCGAAGCTGCTCAAGCGGCAGCTGCTTCGCGAGCTTGCACCTTACGAGAACGTTGAGCTGCGCTTTTGCCAGCGCCTTCGCGGTGTGCGCGTGGCGGCTGGGAGCGCGGAAGGCGACGGCGCGCGAGCGTCCTGGTGCCTCGCGTTCGAGGACGGCGACGTCTTCTGCCCGAGGGTGATCAACGCCACCTACGCGTCGGTGAACGAGCTTTCCGCCAAGGCCGGCCTCGCCACGCTGCCGATCAAATACGAACTCTGCGAGATCATCCTCTGCGACGTGTGCGAGGAGCTCGAGGAAACCGGCATCACCGTGATGGACGGCCCCTTCTTCTCGCTCATGCCCTTCGGAAAGACGGGCCACCACTCCCTCACGTCGGTGACCTTCACGCCCCACCGCACCTGCCTAGAAGACTTCCCGGCCTTTCCCTGCCAAGCGCAGTGCCCCGAGGGCTTCTGCTCGCCCCGCCAGCTCGGGAACTGCGATTTCTGCGAGGCGCAGCCGCCTACCGCATGGGGTTTCATGGAGCGCCTTGCGAGGAAGTACCTTAGGAAAGAGCTCGACTTCTCCTATCTCGAATCGCACTTTTCCGTGAAGCCGATCTTGAGGATGTCGGAGGTGGACGACAGTCGGCCGACCGTGGTGCGCGAGCAGTACGGCATCCCCTCGTGGGTTTCGGTGCTTTCGGGTAAGGTGAGCACCGTCTACGACCTCGATGCGCTCTGCGGGGGAAACGAGCGTGCCTCGCGGCAGGCGGCGTCCTTTACGGAGGAGGTGCCACAGGCGAATGCGTGACGAAGCTGTTGAGACCACGCACGCACCTCGCGAAGCCGAGGGCGATACGCGCCATGACACGTTCGTCTCCGCCGTGGTGTGCGTGAGGCCCTCCGACACCAACGTGGCGTCGTTCATCGAGATGCTCGACGCGGAGCTCTCGCGCCTCTACGTCGCGCACGAGATCGTGTGCGTCGTCGACGACGAGGACGAGGAGGTGCTCGCCACCATCAGGGGCTTCAAGGGCACCCACCCCGAGGCCACGATCAGCCTCGTGCACATGAGCTTCGACCAGGGCATCGAGGCGTCGCTCAGCGCGGGCGTCGATCTCGCCATCGGCGACTACGTGTACGAGTTCGAGAGCTGCTATCAGGACTTCCCCGCAAGTGAGCTCGAGCGGCTCTTCGACATGTCCGTGAAGGGGAGCTACGACGTGGTGGCCGCCTGTCCGCCGAAGAGCGCCACGAGCCCCTCGAGCAGGCTCTTCTATCGCGTCTTCAATCGCTTCTCGGGCCTCGGGGAGACGCTCGGCACGGAGCGGTTCCGCCTCGTCTCGAGGCGCGCCATCAACCGCGCCGCCTCGTTCGGGCGCACGATCCCGTACCGAAAGGCGCTCTACGTGGTGAGCGGCCTTCGCTGCTGCTCCACCTCCTTCGAGCCGGTACAGGCCGAGGGCAGGCTCGCGCGGGATCGCCACGACCGTGGCAATACCGCCGCCGACGCGCTCATCGTCTTCACGGACGTGGCGTTCAAGCTCTCGGTGTTCTTCGCCGTCCTCATGGCGGTGGCGATGATCGCCGTGCTCGTCTACGTGTGCATCGTCTACTTCGGACAGCACCGGCCCGTCGAGGGTTGGGCTCCCATCATGGGCGTCATCTCCGTGGGGCTCTTCGCCATCTTCACGATCTTCGCCGTCGTCATCAAATACCTCGACGTGATCGTGAAGCTCGTCTTCAGGCGCCAGCGCTATCTCGTCGCGGGCATCGAGAGGCTCTAGGGCGATGGCGCTCCTCGACGTCTTGCTCCCGGTCTACAACGAGCAGGAGCGGCTCGCGAGCGGGGTGGAGCGCTCGGTCGCGTACCTCGACGGGCTCATCCCTAAGGACTACCACGTGGTCATCGTCGACAACCACTCGCAAGACGCCACCCCGGCGATCGCGCGCGACCTCGCCGGACGCTACGAGGGCGTCGAATCGATTCACGTCGATCGCAAGGGCGTGGGCGTGGCGTTTCGCGCGGGGGTGGCCGCGAGCTCCTCGCCGCTCATCGGCTACATGGACGTGGATCTTTCCACGGACTTGCGGCATCTCGACGAGGTGCTCGAGATCTTCTCCGCGCATCCCGAGGTCGATCTCGTGAACGGATCGCGATGGAACCCGGATTCGGTGGTGGTGGGGCGCACGCCGCTTCGAAACCTCACCTCGCACGGGCTCACCTTCGTGCTTCGCCATGCGCTCGGGATGCGGGCGACAGATGCCATCTGCGGGTTCAAGTTCTTCCGACGCCCGGCGCTCGATATGCTCATGCGGCAGGCAAATCCCGAGGAAGACGGCTGGTTCTACATCATCGAGCTCCTCCTTAGGGCGGAGAGGGACGGGCTCGGGATCGCGGAGCTTCCGGTGCATTGGGAAGATGACCAACGCACGACGGTGAAGGTGGCGCACCAGACCCTCGCCTACCTCACGCAGATCCGCGCGCTCAGGACGCGGTTCAAGCAGGAGGGGATCCTATGAGCTCGGCGCGCGTTCCACCCCGAGGCGGCAGAAGCGTGCTCGTGGGGTCCACGGGGTTCGTGGGATCGAATCTCCTGCGCTCCCATCCCTTCGACCTCGCCGTCCACTCCACCGACATCGAGCGGGCCTTCGGCCAAGACGTCGACCTCGTCGTCTACGCGGGCGTGCCGGCGGCGATGTTCCTCGCGAACAGCGACCCCGAGGCGGACCTCGCCATCATGGCACGCGCTCGCGCAAACCTTCGCCGCATGGAGCCGCGCGAGGTGGTGCTCATCTCCACCATCGCCGTCTATGCCGACAGTCGCGGCAAGGACGAGCGCGACGCGCCTTCGCACGAGGGCCTCAGCGCCTATGGGAGAAACCGCCTGCAGCTCGAGGAATGGGTGCGCGAGGACTTCCCGATGAGCCTCATCGTGCGACTGCCAGCGCTCTTCGGCCCCGGCATCCGGAAGAACTTCATCTTCGACCTCATCCACCTCACGCCGATGCTCCTCGCGAGCGAGCGCTACGAAGCGCTTGCCGCGTCCTCTGACCTCGTGCGACGTGCCTATGAGCCTGAAAACAACGGCTTTTGGAGGCTTCGGCGCGCCGCGGATACCGAGGAGCTCAGGGCGTGGTTTTCCGCGCAGCCCTTCAACGCGCTCTCCTTCACGGACAGCCGCTCGAAGTTCCAGATGCTTGACCTCACGCGCCTCTGGAGCCTCATCGACGTGGCGCGCTTCAGCGGCCTTAGGCTCTTGAACGTGGCCACCCCTCCGCTCGAGGCGGCCGAGATCTATCGCTTCGTGCGGGGAGGGGAGTGGCAAAACCACCTCAGCGCGCCTCCCTTCGACTACGACATGCGAAGCATCTACGGGCCCTGCGAGGCAGGGGAGAACGGCTACTTCTGCGACGCGGAAGCCGAGCTTCGCGCGCTGAAGGCGTTCGTGGACGCCGAGACGAGGGCGCTCGCGCGCACGCGCTAGGGCGAACCGGGGAGGCGAGATCGGCATGCGCACATGGAAGCTCTGCGCGTCGAACATCGGCTGGAAGCCCGAAGACGATGACGCGATCCTCGGCTTTCTTGCGGAAAGGGGCTTCGAGGCGCTTGAGGTGGCTCCCACGCGCGTGATCGGCGAGGAGCCCTATGCGCATGACGACGAGGCCCATGCATGGGCGGCCCAGGTGCGCGAGCGCTACGGACTCGAGGTGGTGAGCCTCCAGAGCATCTGGCGTGGCCGCACGGAGACGATCTTCGACGCCCAAGGCGCGGAGGCGCTCCTTTCCTACACCGCCTGCGCGGCGCGCTTCGCCCGCGCGGTGGGGGCGACCAACCTCGTCTTCGGCTGCCCGGCGAACCGCTCAGTGCCAGAGGGGCATGCGGCGAGCGAAGCCGACGCGTTCCTCGTGCGCTGCGCCGCGGCGTGCGCGGCGGAGGGCGCCGTCTTCGCGGTGGAGGCGAACCCTGCGCTCTACGGCACGAACTACCTGAATACGACGCCTCAGGCCTTCGAGGTGGTGCGCCGGCTCCACGCGGACGGGCTCGGCTTGAACATCGACCTCGGGACGATCATCGCAAACGACGAACCGGTGGAGGAGCTCGAGGCAATGGCCCCCTACATCCACCACGTGCACGTGAGCGAGCCGCACCTCGCTCCCCTCGACCCCGCGCACGAGCCACTCTGGGGCGCGCTCAGGAGCGTGCTCGAATCCATCGGCTACGCAGGGGCGGTCTCCCTCGAGATGGCCGCGAGCGACGTCACGACCGCGAAAGCCTCGATCGAGGCGCTCCAGCGCACGTTTGGCTGAGATGCCCTGGCCGCGGAGGGGCGGCTAGGGGAAGAGGGGAATCGCCACCGAGGGCACGATCGTCGTGGCGAAGACCCAGATGAAGAGGGCGATCCAGAGCACGAGGACCACGCCCGCCACCCAAGCGGAGACGGAGCTCGCCTCGCGCGCCTCCCCGGTGGTCGCGTCAACAAGCGCATGGCGCCCCACGGGCGCCCCATCGCCCTTCCCGCGGGAAGCGCCGCCGCCATAGCCGTAGGCCACGACGAGCATGAGGGCGGGCATGGCGGCCATCACGTGGCGGCCTTGGGGTTGGTAGTCGGAGCTCCACGAATAGAAGAGCGCCATCGCGAGGGTGAAGGCGATCATGAGCGCCACGGCCCCCGCGGCGAGCGGCAGCCATTGCGAGCCCCGCCCACGCGCCATATCCACGCAGAACCTGACCACGCCGAAGACGCAGCCGATGCCGAGGATGAGCGCATACGCGGCGTATTCGAGCGTGCCGAGGAACACGCTCATCATGCCGAAGGCGCCCACCGAGCTCTTGAACACGTAGGGCCCCCAGGGCAGGAACTGCCCGTCGCCCCCGTCGATGACCATGCTCGGGATGGAGACGCCGAGGCTTTGCGGCGTCACGCGATTGGAGGGCTTCAGCTCCTCGATGGCGTGCGCCTCCCCGAGCTCGTTGATGGTGCGCGTGCCGAAGAAGTCGCCATGGAGGACGAGGTTCCTCACGAAGAACCAACCGCACACGGCAAACGCGCAGAGGGCCACGAGAAGCGGCCGGAAGATGAGGTCGCGCGAGACGACGAGATCGCCTTCCCTTGCGCGAATGCGGACGACCGAGACGTAGTACACGAGGATGCTCACGGGGAAGAGCCCGTAGGCGAAGTAGTAGCTGAGGGCGCAGACGCCGAGCGCGATCCCGAGCGCGCAGCAATCTCCGAGCTTCCAGTGTCCTTCGATGCCGCGCATGAGGAAGAGCGTGGTGAGCGCCACGGAGAAGAGGTCGAGCGCTTCGCAGTTGAAGTAGCTCGACACGAACGCGAACTGCGGCAGGAAGCCGATGAGCCCCACGAAGAGGAATCTCGTGGGGGCGAGGGCGAAGAGCCGATCCGCCACGCGGAAGAAGAGGGCGAGAGCCGCCACTGAGAGCGCGACGTCGGTGAGTCTCGCGGCGAGGACGATCCCCTCCACGCCGGCTCCGAGCGCCGCGGCGATCGAGGCGCCTGGGATGGCGAGGAGCGTGGAGCCGTAGACGCTGAGCGCGTAGGAGAAGCCCCAGAGCTCGTCGAGGAGCTCCGGCTCATCGCCTCGGGGGAGCGCGCCGTGCTCGAGGATCCACTCGAGGACCTCCATCCGCATGTTCTCATCGGGCGCGTTCAGGAGGGGGAATGCCGAGTAGCCGCCACGGGGCGCGTAGGGAATGTTGAAGGCCCACCACACGTAGACGGCCCCGAGCGCCACGAGGACGAGCACTCGAAGGACGAGCTCCCATCGTGGGATGCGTCTCGGCATGGGCTCCACGCTTTCTCGTCGCGCGCATTGCGGGCAAAAGTGCAGCTTCAGGGCGCCGCTGCAACGGCTTCGCGCCTCAGCGCCCATCATAGCGTGCACACGCGTGCCCCTTTGTGGGGCTGCTCCGGATTCTCGCGAAGGTCCGAGGCGGCAGGAGGAGCCTCCCCTATACTGGGCGGGGTCCGGCCATGGCTGGATGTTCGGCCGCGACCCCTTGGTACCCTCGTCTAGGGAGAGGTGGTCAGCCTGAACCCCCTTCTTTGCCCCGATCGACCTCGGGCGCTCATCGCGTTGGAAGACGGAACCACGATGCTCGGCCGCTCGGCGGGCGCCCTCGGCGAGGTCTTCGGCGAGATCGTGTTCAACACCTCGATGGCCGGCTACCAGGAGATCATCACCGATCCCTCCTATGCGGGCCAGATCGTCCTCTTCACCTACCCGCAGATCGGCAACTACGGTGTCACGGAGGCCGACGAGCAGGCCGGATCTCCGGCGCTCGCGGGCGTGGTGGTGAAGGACCTCTGCTACGAACCCTCGAACTGGCGCTCCCAGGAGACGCTGCCACACTACCTCGAACGCCATGGGGTGGTGGGCATCGAGGACGTGGACACGCGCACGCTCACCCTTCGCGTGCGCGAGCAGGGCGCCATGCGAGCCGCCATCTCCACGGAAGACCTCGACCCCGAAAGCCTCCTCGAGCGCGTGCGGCAGGCTCCCTTCATCTCCGAGCACAACTGGGTGGCCGAGGTCTCCACGCTCGAGGCGTATCACGAGCCCGGCGCGCCCGAGCGCAGGACCTATCGCGTGGTGGCGCTCGATTGCGGCGAGAAGCAGGGCATCTTGGACGAGCTTCGCCGCGTGGGCCTCGACGTGACGATCGTTCCCTGGGACACCTCCGCCGAGGAGATACTCGCGTTTGAGCCCGACGGCGTCTTCCTCTCGAACGGTCCCGGCGATCCCCGCGAGCTCGACATCCCGAAGGACGTCGCCGAGGGACTGCTCGGCAAGGTGCCGCTCTTCGGCATCTGCCTCGGGCACCAGATGATCTGCGCCGCGGCGGGCGCCCACATCGAGAAGCTCCCCTATGGCCACCACGGGGGAAACCAGCCCGTGCAGAACCTCTTCTCGGGCATGGTGGAGGTCACCGCCCAGAACCACAACTACGGCCTCGACTTCTCGAGCTGGGGACCCATCGATCCCGAACTCTCCGGCGGCTACGCCGAGCACGAGGACGACCTCCGCGTGTGGGCCGAGCGCGGCATCGCGCCGGTGGCGGTGTCGCCGAAGGTGGGGCGCGTGCGGCTCACGCACGTGGCCTTGAACGATGGCACCCCCGAAGGCATCCAATTCCTCGACCTGCCGGCGTTTTCGGTGCAGTACCACCCCGAGGCCAATCCCGGCCCGCACGACTCGCACTACCTCTTCGAGAGTTTCCGACGCCTCATCGAAGGCAACCCGAACTATCTGGACATCGATGTGAGAGAGGGGAGGCCCCGCTAGTGCCTGCCCGCACAGACATCAAGAAGATCCTCATCATCGGCTCGGGCCCGATCGTGATCGGCCAAGCGTGCGAGTTCGACTACTCCGGCACGCAGGCGTGCGAGAGCTTGCGCGAGCTCGGCTACGAGGTCGTGCTCGTGAACTCGAACCCCGCGACCATCATGACGGACACGCGCAACGCCGATCGCACCTACATCGAGCCCCTCACGCCGGAGTTCGTGGAGCGGGTGATCGAGGTCGAGCGCCCCGATGCGCTCCTGCCCAACATGGGCGGCCAGACCGGCCTCAACTGCGCGGCGGCCCTCGCCGAGCGCGGCGTGCTCGACAAGTACGGTGTCGAGGTCATCGGTTGCACGGTGGAATCGATCAACATCGGCGAGGATCGCGAGGAGTTCGCGAAGGCCATGGCCGACATCGGGCTCGAGTGCGCGAAGAGCGGCTTCGCGCATTCGCTCGACGAGGCCGAGCGCATCGCGGCCGAGATCGGCTACCCCGTGGTGATCCGTCCGAGCTACACGCTCGGTGGCGCGGGTGGTGGCATTGCCTACGACCTCGAGGACCTTCGCGCGATCGCCTCGCAGGGCCTCGAGCTCTCCCCCGTGGACGAAGTCCTCGTCGAGGAGTCCGTGGAGGGCTGGAAGGAAATCGAATACGAGGTGATGCGCGACCAAGAGGGAAACGGCATCGTGATCTGCACGATCGAGAACCTCGACCCCATGGGCGTGCACACCGGCGATTCCATCACCGTGGCGCCCTGCCAGACCCTCTCCGACGTGGAGCTCCAGCGCCTTCGCGACTACTCGCTCGCCATCCTCGAGCGCGTGGGCGTGGCCACGGGCGGATCGAACGTGCAGTTCGCGGTGAACCCCGAGGACGGGCGCGTGCTCGTGATCGAGATGAACCCCCGCGTCTCGCGCTCCTCGGCGCTCGCCTCCAAGGCGACGGGCTTTCCCATCGCGAAGGTAGCGGCCAAGCTCGCCGTGGGCCTCACGCTCGCGGAGATCCCGAACGACATCACCGGTGAGACCTGCGCCGCCTTCGAGCCCGCGATCGACTACTGCGTGGTGAAGGTGCCGCGCTTCGCCTTCGAGAAGTTCAAGGGCTCCTCCGCCGTGCTCTCCACCCGCATGAAGGCGGTGGGGGAGGTGATGGCCATCGGGCGCACCTTCGAGGAGAGCCTGAACAAGGCGCTCCGCTCGCTCGAGACGGGCGTGCCGCTCCTCGGCGCGAACTCGCTCAAGGATCCGGAGATCCCCGAGTTCAGGAGCCACGTGTCGCTTCCCACGCCCGACCGCATCTACTACGTGTTCGAGGCGCTTCGCCGCGGCTACACGATCGATG
The DNA here is from genome assembly GCA_947626465.1 of uncultured Atopobiaceae bacterium. Classification (GTDB taxonomy): domain Bacteria; phylum Actinomycetota; class Coriobacteriia; order Coriobacteriales; family Atopobiaceae; genus CANRLS01. The sequence continues at coordinate 7,447 of CANQSI010000009.1, read as the reverse complement.
ACATCTACGAGCTCACGGGCATCGACCCGTGGTTCTTGACCCGCATGCGCGATATGGTGGAGGTGGAGCGTTGGCTCGCCGCCCGCACCCTCGCCGACATCTCCGCCGAGGAGCTCCTCCATGTGAAGGAGCTCGGATTCTCCGATCTCCAGATCGGCTTCTTCTGCGGGGCGAGCGAGGACGAGGTGCGCGCATGGCGCCTCGCGCTCGGGGTCTCTCCGCTGGTGAAGACGGTCGACACCTGCGCGGGCGAGTTCCCCGCGCGTACGGCCTACCACTACAAGTCCTACGACACCGGCGTCTCCGAGCGTCGCGAGGCAAAGAAGCCGAGGGTGCTCATCCTCTCCGCGGGCCCGAACCGCATCGGGCAGGGCATCGAGTTCGACTACTGCTGCTGCCACGCGGCCTACGCGCTCTCCGACGCGGGCTTCGAGACGGTGATGGTGAACTGCAACCCCGAGACCGTCTCCACCGACTACGACACCTCGGATCGCCTCTACTTCGAGCCCCTCACCTTCGAGGACGTGATGGACATCGTGGCCATCGAGGAGCCCGAGGGCGTAATCTGCTCGCTCGGCGGCCAAACCCCCATCAACCTCGCGGAGCGCCTGAGGGCTGCCGGCGTGCCCATCATGGGCACGCAGCCCGAGGCGATCGACCTCGCCGAGGATCGCGAGCGCTTCAGCGCGCTCCTCGACGACCTCCACATCGCCTACCCCGCCTCCGGCGTGGCGAACACGGCCGAGGAGGCGCGCGAGGTGGCTGGGCGCATCGGCTTCCCGCTCCTCGTGCGGCCGAGCTACGTGCTCGGCGGGCGCGGCATGGCCACCGTGTGGGATGCCGACCAGCTCGCCCACTACATCGAAGAGGCCACGCGCATCTCCCACGACCACCCCATCTACCTCGACAGCTTCCTCGACGGGGCGGTGGAGCTCGACGTGGACGGCGTGTGCGACGGCGAGACCTGCTACGTGGGCGCCATCTTGGAGCAGGTGGAGGAGGCCGGCATCCACTCCGGCGATTCGGCTTGTTGCATGCCGCCCTATTCGCTTTCCGAGGAGATGCTCCAGCGCATTCGCGAGACGTCGCGCGAGCTCGCGCTCGCCGTCGGCGTGGTGGGCGCCTTCAACATCCAATACGCGGTGCTGAACGACGTGCTCTACGTGATCGAGATGAATCCACGCGCGAGCCGGACGGTGCCCTTCTCGTCGAAGTCCACTGGCGTGGCGCTCGCGAGCCTTGCCGCACGCGTGATGGCGGGGGAGAAGCTGGGCCAGCTCAACCTCCCCGCCGATAACCGCGGCTATCCGTACTTCTCATGCAAGGAAGCGGTGCTGCCCTACGACCGATTCCCGGGCTCCGACATGACGCTCGGGCCCGAGATGAAGTCCACGGGCGAGGTCATGGGCATGGCCACCACCTTCCCCGCCGCCTACGCGAAGACCCAGCTCGCGATCGCCTATGGCCTCCCCGAGCATGGCAGCGTGTTCGTGAGCGTGCGCGACGCCGACAAGCGCGCGATCGTGGGCGTGGCGCGCGAGCTCGAGAACCTCGGCTTTTCCATCCTCGCCACGCGGGGCACCGCGAAGGCGCTTCGCGCCGCGGGCATCGAGTGCGAGACGGTGCGCCGGTGCTCCGAGATGCGCCCGAATATCGGCACGATGGTGGCCGGGGGACAGGTGAGCCTCATCATCAACACCCCAGGCGGCATCGACACGCGCGAGGACTTCTACAAGCTCCGCGCCCTCGCGGTGATGAACCGCGTCACCAACGCGACGACGCTTGCCTGTGCGCAGGCCATGGCCGAGGCCATCCGCACCGTGCGCGAGGGCCCGCTTCCGCTCCTTTGCCTGCAGGACGTGGAACCGCTCCAGGCGAAGGGGGAGTGAGCGAGGTGGCATCGCTCGCCGGGCAGGCCGTGTGGAGAGTGGGGATCATCGGCGCGATGGAGGTCGAGGTGGAAGACCTCGTCTCCGCGCTTTCGCATCCCCGGCGCGTGGACCTTGGCCTCGCCGACGCGTGGACGGGCGAGCTCGCGGGAGTGCCCGCGGCCGTCGTGCAGTCGGGCGTGGGCAAGGCGGCCGCGGCTGCGACCGCGCAGGCGCTCATCTCGGCGGTTCCCGTCTACGCGCTCGTGAACACCGGCGTGGCCGGTGCGCTCGATCCCGCGCTCGAGGTGGGCGACGTGGTGGTTTCCACCTTCGCCACCTACCACGACGTGGACGCGACGGCGCTTCGCGTGTACGCCCGCTGCGTAGTGCCGGGCTTTCCCCGCCGCTTCCAGGCCGATGCGCGACTCATCGATGCGTTCTCGCAGGTGAGGGTCGCGGGGGAGGGCGGAAAGGTGGTGCGGGGCGGCGTCGCCTCGGGCGATCAGTTCGTGAACAAGCCCGATGATCGTGTGCGCATCCGCAACCTCACGAGCGCCGCCTGCTGCGAGATGGAGGGCGCGGCCGTGGCGCAGGTCGCCTACATGAACGAGCTCCCTTTCGTGATCTGCCGCGCGATCTCCGACACCGCATCCGGCACCTCGCCCATCGCCTACGCGCGCTTCGAGCCCATGGCCGCCCGCGCGATGGCAGCCCGCGTCCTCGCCGCCCTCCCCGCGCTCGGCTAGCTTCTTACTGGCCCCAGAACGCGCGCATGAGGTTCGTGCGGGACGCTTGGCCGGTCTTGCGGAAGATGTTGTGCGTGTGGGTCTTCACGGTACCAAGCGCGAGGTGAAGCTCGTTCGCGATGTTCTGGTTGTCCTTTCCCTGGAGCACGAGCGCGAGAATCTCCTGCTCGCGTGGGGTGAGGCCATAGCGCTTTGCAAAGGCGGGCAAGAGCGCCTCGATGTGGTGCGCCACGCCCGACTCCTCTGACGCGGGCGGCCGCTCGAAGCGCAGCGTGAGCTCCTCCACGGCGTCGCGGAGCGCGAAAGCGGCGAAGATGACGGCGAGGATGTTCTCCGAGAAGTTGCGCTCGGAGATGTAGAGGAGCAGGAGGTTCGGCGTCGTGGCGTCCTCGGGCGTCCACGCGATGATCATGAGGTAGTCCTCGACCATGATGAGGACGATGAAGATGCAGACGATGACGAAGAGCGTGATGTGGCGCCGCATGCGCGTCCGCTCCACCTCATCATCTTCCCGCAGGTAGCGCCATGCGCAGTAGGCCACCGTCCAGATGAGGAAGAACTGACGAAGCGTGTAGAACAGCCACTGCTTGAAAGGGCCTTCGGGCATCAGCCCCACCACCGCGGCGCTCGCCACCACGAATACCACCGCCGGCGCCACGAGGAGCAGCGTGTTCCTCGCGTCGAAGAAGTCGCAGATGAGGAGCCAGAGCGATTCGAGCGAGCCCACGGCGAGGAGGGTGCGCACGATGGGCAGGTTGATGGCGTAGAAGTGATCGAGCGAGAAGGGCACGTTTTGTCCTACGTACTCGAACTCGAAGATGAGGGCGAGATCGGCGAAGTAGAAGACGAAGAACGCCGCGAGGAAGAGGAAGCTTCGCCGATGCGACGCGAAGAATGCCGAGAAATCCACCGCGGCCGCGGCGATGCAGACGATCATGATGAGGATGGTGTAGAAGTAGAACAGGAGTTCCACGGGCCCCTCCTCCGTGCACAAGCTAATCGCCACGACGCAGCGAGGTGTGCCCCAGCTCCTGCGCCTTTCACGGTGATATGACCCCTGAGCGTAGCAGGTCGCCTTTTCGGAGCCGTGTCTTTGCGAGAAACGCTCGCCGGACGTCGGGTTTATTTCGGTTTAGACCCTCTGACCTCGAAACTAATCCGAAACCTATCTTTTACCGCATCACGCATATGCGCCACTATTATCGCGACGACAGTGCGCGCGGAATCGCCCTCGGCGAAGTTCGCGCTGGCTCTTCGATTGTAAGGAGGGACCATGGCTTCTGATGCGTCCGGCGCGAAGAAGCGGTTCAAGCTCATCGACGCCGTCCTCGCCGTCATCTGCGTCATCTTCGTCGCGGAGGCGGTGGCGCCGGCGGCCGCCATCGGCAACGCCCAGTACTTCTGGTGGATCTTCCTCATCATCACGTTCCTTCTGCCCTATGGCCTCGTGGTTTCCGAGCTCGGTTCCACCTACGACGACGAGGGCGGCCTCTACGACTGGGTGCGACGCGCCTTCGGCGACACGTGGGCGTCGCGCGTGGCGTACTGGTATTGGGTGAACTTCCCGCTTTGGATGGCCTCGCTCGCCGTGGCCTTCGCGGAGAACCTCGCCCTCGTGCTCGGCGTGGAGATCAACATCTGGATCCTCATGGTGGTCGAGCTCGCCTTCGTGTGGGGCGTCACCTTCATCGCCTTCTCGAAGGTGTCGGACGCCGCGTGGATCATGAACGTCTGCGCCGTCCTCAAGGTGGCCATCGCGGTCGTGCTCGCCTGCCTCGGCATCTACTTCGTGGTGACGCAGGGCTTCGCGAACGACATGGCGCCCGAGACCTTCCTGCCGTCCTTTGACGCCGATGGGCTCACGTACCTCTCGATCATCCTCTTCAACTTCATGGGCTTCGAGGTGATCGCCACCTTCGCGGGCGATATGGAGAACCCGCAGCGCGAGATCCCCAAGGCCATCCTCGTGGGCGGCGTGGTGATCGCGGCGCTCTACCTGCTCGGCGCCTTCGGCATCGGCTCCGCCGTGCCCATCGACGAGCTCACCCTCGATTCCGGCATCTACGACGCCGCCATCGCCGTGCTCGGCGCGGCGAGCCCGCTCGTGAACCTCATCATCATCGTGTTCATGGTCACGCTCATCGGCAACATGGTGTCGTGGTCCTTCGGCGTGAACTACGTAGCCGACCGCGCGGCGCAGAACCAGAACATGCCGCGTCCCTTCGCCATCGAGAGCAAGAAGAACCAGATGCCCAACGGCGCGGCCGTGATCAACGGCGTCGTGGCCTCGATCCTCATCGTCCTGCAGCCGATCCTCACGAGCCTTGGCTGGGATGGCTTCTTCTGGATCTTCTTCTCCATGAACGTCGTCTTCCTGCTGCTCTCCTACATCCCGATGTTCCCGGCGTTCCTAAAGCTCCGCCAAGTAGACGGGGACCGCGAGCGTGTCTTCTCCGTGCCCGGTGGCGCCGTGGTGAAGCAGATCTGCACGTGGCTTCCGCTCGTGCTCCTCGTGCTCGCCATCATTGCGACGATCGTGCCGCTGAACACCACGCCCGAAGAGGTGGAGTTCAAGCTCCCGCAACTCATCGGCGTGATCGTCTTCATCATCATCGGCGAGATCCTGCGCGTCGCGTCCAAGCGCGGGCGCAAGGAGGACTACCTCGGCATGGGCAGGACGCCCGGCCTCTACGACGGCACGGGCCAGGACATGCCCGGCTCCGAGCCGCCCGCCGACGCCGCTCGGGTTGTTGCGCCCGAGGGCGACGCCGCGACCCACAACTGACGCACGTCCCATCCGGCCCTGCGGGGCCGGATTGCGTAGTGGCCCTATCGGGGAGGAGAGGAGCGCGTGAGCGAGAGAGTCAAGAAGTTCAGCATGATCGACTGCATGCTGTCGGTGATCTGCGTGGTCTTCACGTCGGAGGCCATCGCGCCGGCGGCGGCAATCGGCAACTCGGCGTTTTTCTGGTGGCTGCTCTTGATCGTGCTCTTCTGCGCGCCCTACGGGCTCGTGGTCTCGGAGCTCGGCACCACCTACGCGGACGACGATGGCGGCCTCTACGACTGGGTGCGGCGCGCCTTCGGCGACAAGATGGCCTCGCGCGTGGGGTGGATGTACTGGATCAACTTCCCCTTGTGGATCGCGTCGCTCGCGGTGGTCTTCCCGCCCACGATCACCTCGCTCACGGGCATCGAACTTCCGCTCGTGGTGCAGATCGCGATCGAGTTCGCGTTCATCTGGGTGGTGACGATCGCCGCGTTCTCGCGGGTCTCCGATGCGAAGTGGATCCTCAACACCGCGGCCGTGATGAAGATCATCATCGCGTGCACGCTCGGTGGCCTCGGCCTCTGGTTCGCGCTCACGCACGGCTTCGCCTCAGGCCTCGAGCCGATGAGCTTCCTTCCGAGCTTCGACCCGAATTCGCTCACCTACATCGGCATCATCATCTTCAACTTCATGGGCTTCGAGGTCATCGCCACCTACACCGACGACATGGAGAACCCGAGGGTGCAGATCCCGAAGGCCATCATCATCGGCGGCCTCATCATCTCCGCCATCTACATCATCTGCACCTTCGGCATCGGCGCGGCCATCCCCGCCGACGAGCTCTCCACGAGCTCTGGCGTGGTGGACGCCGTGGCCACGATGGCGGGAAGCACCTCGTGGATCGTCTACGTGATCGGCTTCCTCTTCCTCATCACCCTCGTGGGCAACATGGTCTCCTGGTCGTTCGGCGTCAACTTCGTGGCCGTCTGCGCCGCCAAGGACGGCAACCTCCCAAAGTTCTTCGGCACGGAGACCAAGAACGGCATGCCCAAGGGCGCTCCGCTCATGAACGGCATCGTGGCCTCGGGCTGCGTGCTGCTCTTGCCCCTCGCCGAGTTCGCCGGCCTCTCCGACCTCTTCTGGGCGCTCTTCAGCGTGGGCATGGTGCTCCTCATCGTGAGCTACATCCCGATGTTCCTCGCCTTCCCGAAGCTTCGCCAGGTGGATCCGAGCGCCGAGCATCCCTTCGAGGTGCCCGGGGGGAGTGGCTTCCACAAGGCGCTCACCTACGTGCCCGTGGCCGTGATCCTCATCGCCACCTTCATGACCCTCGTGCCGCTGAACGGCACGCCGGAGGAGATGAGCAAGCTCCTGCTCCTCGCGCTCACCATCGGCTTCCTCGTGGCCGGCGAGGTCGTGCGCGTGGTCTGCGCACGCAATCGCGAACACGCCTACCTCGGCATGGCCGTCTCCGGCGAGCCGCCCGCGCGCGAGATCGACCTCGCCCTCGTGGAAGAGGAGAAGGAGCTTCGCGAGGAACTCGACTACGACCCCGTGGTGAGTGAGACGTCCGAGAAGGTTCTCGCTCAGAGCGCCGAATCGGCGGCGAACGCCGTCGACCTCGCCGGCATCTCCGTGTCTCCCATGCCAAACGATCCAAAGGTCCAGGCAGCAAAGGAGGGGCTCGTGGAAGACGACATCCGCGAGACGGAGACCTAGCTTCTCTCGAGCTCCGTCAGCGTTGACAAGGCCCTTATCCCCCCCACCCAAGAAGGAGGCACCATGCCCGTCAAGGACTACATCGACACCAACGACTTCACCAAGGAAGAGCTGCTCGACATGATCGACCTCGCGCGCGCGATGAAGAAGTCGATCAAGGCCGGCAAGTACCCGCTCCTCCTCGCGCATCGCTCGCTCGGCATGATCTTCCAGCAGGTTTCCACCCGCACGCGCATCTCCTTCGAGACGGCCATGACCGATCTCGGCGGCAACGCCCAGTTCTACGGCCCCGGCACGATCCAGCTCGGCGGCCATGAGTCCATCGAGGACACCGCCCGCGT
>CANQSI010000008.1 GCA_947626465.1 uncultured Atopobiaceae bacterium | reverse complement strand
GCTTTCACCGGCCCTTTTTCTCGGGTGACACACCTCACATTGGCATACGGGCTTTGGTTCCGGCGGACCACTCCTCCGGTCCGAGAAAAAGGGCCTTCTCCTTACGGCTTCCACGGCGATCCCAGAACCATAGGCTCGCCCGCCCTCGCGAGGTTGTCTGAATCGCAAATTGGGTAGGAACGGCTAAGCTATGTTCCCCATGCTCGATATGGAGCCCACGAAAGGAGCCATCATGGCTGACGAGAAGAAGACCTACACGTTCCGTTGCACCGTTTGTGGCTACGAAGTGACCATCGACGAGCCGCAGCTCCCCGACGATTACGTCTGCCCCGTCTGTGGCGTGGGCCCCGACATGTTCGAGCTGGTCGACGAGGGCTAACGGGCCGACGCTGCGTCACTCTGGTGCACCCGATCTGCGCGCGATTTTGGACACTCACGTAGCGAAGTACGCTACGTGTCCAAAATCCCACGCATCTCGGGCACCCCAGAGTGCCTCGCTGACGTTTTGCTGATTCCGTAGCTCTTTGGTTGTCGGAATAAGGAGTTACGGACGTTCAGCGAAGCACCTGATATGTGAGGCTCGTCGGGGTGCCCGAGCAAACAAGCTTTCCATGTGAGGCTTGTCGGGGTGCCTCAGATAGACAGGATCTCGGGCACGTAGCGTACTAAACGCTACGTGAGTGCCCGAGATCGTGGCTAGATGAGGTGCATCCGGCAAGCCGCAACGGGGGCGACTGGTTTCGACAGGTTAGGTTTGAGACGGCAAGCAAGCCGTGGTCTCCTCGCCACGTTAAACAGGGGTCCTGTCAAATGAATTGACAACACTCGTACTGCTGAGCCTCAACTGGCTCTCGCTGCTTAGTCTCAAGACGGCAGCTGCCTCTGGGGGACCTTCCCCTAAGAACTCCGAGGCATCACCTCATGGGGATGCGATCGCGCACGTAGCCGGTATGGCGCGATCAAAGGGTGAACCGGCTAGGGCGTTGAGGGATTGTCTGCGGACCCGACGCGCCCGAAGCGAAACCACAGACTGAGCTTGGAGAAAACCGTCAGGGATCTGGCTTGGACCGGAGTTCGATCCTCCGCGCCTCCACCAAACGCGATGGGCCCGCCTGGCAAAGCGCCGGGCGGGCCTCTTTTGTGGGCGATGTGGGCGGATACGCGGGGTCGAGCGGCTGCGCGCGTTGGTGTACACTCTTGAGGTTCTTTTGCCTTCATACCCCGTGCAAGCAGAAGAGCCGCCAGGGGGCAGACGTCCAGCTGTTCCACGGCACCCAGGAAAGGTCCACACCATATGAAGTCCACTCCCTCCGCTAAGCCGGGAGAAGTCGAGCGCAAGTGGGTGCTCGTCGACGCCGATGGCGTCGTTCTCGGCCGCTTGGCCACGCAGGTGGCCATGATCCTTCGGGGCAAGAACAAGCCCCAGTACACGCCTCACGTGGACACGGGCGACTACGTGGTCGTCGTGAACGCGTCGAAGGTGAGGCTCACGGGCAACAAGGCCCAGTCCAAGCAGTACTGGCGCCACTCCGGCTACCTCGGCGGCCTCTCGTTCGAGAGCTACGCCAAGGCCATGGAGACCCACCCCGAGCGCGTGATCGAGCGCGCCGTGCGCGGCATGCTTCCCAAGACCACGCTCGGCCGCAAGCAGCTGACCAAGCTCAAGGTCTATGCGGGCCCCGAGCATCCCCACGCTGCCCAGAACCCCACTCCCATCGATCTGAAGGGCTAGCACATGGCAAAGGCAGAAACTCCCGTCGTCTACAGTGGTACCGGCCGCCGCAAGGAGGCCGTCGCGCGCGTTCGGCTCGTGCCGGGCAGCGGCCAGGTGACGATCAATGGCAAGCCGGCGCTCGAGTACTTCGGCCGCCAGCAGCTCGTTGACACCGCCATCGCGCCCTTCAAGGTCACCGAGACCCAGGGTCGCTTCGACGTGTTCGCCAACTGCTCCGGCGGTGGCGTCTCGGGGCAGTCCGGCGCCGTGCGCCTCGGCGTGGCCCGCGCGCTCCTCGAGGCCGGCGACTTCCGCGCCGAGCTCAAGAAGGCCGGGTACCTGAAGCGCGACGCGCGTGCGGTCGAGCGCAAGAAATACGGTCTCAAGAAGGCCCGCAAGCGTCCGCAGTTCTCCAAGCGTTAATGCATTTACGCAGGTAGCGTACGGGGTTCGTCCGCCCTCTCGCGGACGAGCCCCGTTTTCTTACAGCCCCGTCTCGAGTGGCAGCGGGAGGCATCCATGGGCAGGATCTTCGGCACCGATGGCGCACGCGGCGTCGCGAACACCGAGCTCACGTGCGAGCTCGCCTTCCGGTTGGGGCAGGCCTTCGTGCGCTACGCGGGGCCCGACCTCGTGCTCGGACGCGACACGCGCCGAAGCGGCATCATGCTCGAGGACGCGCTCGTCTCAGGGATCACGAGTTCCGGCGGCACGGCGCACCTCTGCGGCATCATCCCCACTCCTGCCGTAGCGCTTCTCACGCGTGAGCTGGGGCTCTCCGGCGGCGTGGTGATCTCCGCCTCGCACAACCCACCCGAGTTCAATGGCATCAAGCTCTTCTCCGGCGACGGCAAGAAGCTCTCCGACGCGGTAGAGGACGAGATCGAGGAGTACCTGAACCACGGCGTCTCTCGTCCCGAGGACAGGCCCGTGGGCGATGGCGTGGGCAAGCCGGTGAAGGTGGAGCATGCGCGCCAGCAGTATGTGGCGCACGCCATCGACACGATCGAGGGCGACCTCGAGGGCATGACGATCGCGGTTGACTGCGCGCACGGCGCGGCCTGCAAGACCACGCCCGCGGCGCTTCGCGACCTCGGGGCCGAGGTCTTCGCCACCAACACCCGCTACACAGGAGTCGACATCAACGTGAACTGCGGCTCCACGCACCTCGACCAGCTGCGCGAGCTCGTGGCGCAGACGGGCGCGTGCTGCGGCTTCGCCCACGACGGCGATGCCGACCGCGTGCTCTTCGTGGACGAGCAGGGCAGGGAGGTGGACGGCGACGCGATGCTCGCCATCTGCGCGGTGCAGCTGAAGGAGCTCGGCCTCTTGCCGAATAACGAGGTCGTGTCCACCGTGATGGCGAACCTCGGCTTCGTGCGCGCGATGGAGCGCCAGGGAATCAAGGTCGTGCAGACGCAGGTGGGCGACCGCTACGTCCTCGAGCGCATGGTGGAAGACGGCGCCACGCTCGGCGGCGAGCAGAGCGGCCACATCATCTTCCTCGAGCACAACTCCACTGGAGACGGCCTCATCACCGCGCTCCAGGTGCTCGCCATCATGAAGAAGCTCGACCTCCCGCTCTCGCGGCTCGCGAAGATCGTCACGCGCTACCCGCAGCGCCTCATCAACGTGAGCGGCGTGAGGAAAGACGAGCTCGACGACTGCGCGGCCGTGTGGGACGCGGTGCGCGAGGCGGAGGCGAAGCTCGGAGACCGCGGGCGCGTGCTCGTGCGCGCATCGGGCACTGAGCCGCTCGTGCGCGTGATGGTGGAGGCGGCCTCCGCCGAAGACTGCGACGGGTGCGCCGAGGCCATCGCCGCCGTGGTGGAACGCGAGCTCTCCTAAGGCAGAATCGGGAGCAGCCGGATACGAAAGAGCCCGCGCCGCGTGCGCGTGGGGGAGGGGGAGCCATGTGCGGCATCGTCGGATACACCGGAAGCAAGCCCGCGTTGCCCTTCCTCATCGATGGCCTCCGCACGCTCGAGTATCGCGGCTACGATTCCGCGGGCGTGGAGCTCGAGGGGCCCGAGGGCGCCCTCACGGAGGTGAAGTGCAAGGGCCGGGTGGCCGCGCTCGCCGCCCTCTGCGAGGAGCTCGAAGCCACCCAGACGACCGGCATCGCCCACACCCGCTGGGCCACCCACGGCGAGCCGTCCGACGCCAACGCGCACCCGCATCGCGACTGCTCCGGGCGCGTGGCCGTCGTGCACAACGGCATTGTCGAGAACTTCCAGGAGCTCGTGGCCGAGCTCGAGGAACGCGGCCACCACTTCGCAAGCGAGACCGACTCCGAGGTGATCGCGCACCTCGTGGAGGAGGCGCTCGCCGGCCCTGCCGAGGGCGACCTCGCGCTCGCCATCTCGCTTGCCACCTCGCGCCTCGAGGGCTCCTGGGCCATCGCCTGCGTCTCCTCCGACGCACCGGGCGAGATCCTCTGCTGCCGCAAGGGCTCGCCGCTCGTCCTCGCCTCCACGGCTGACGGCGCCTACGCCGCCTCCGACGTGACGGCCCTCGCCCACACCACCTCGCATGTGGTGAACCTCGCCGAGGGGCAGATCGCGCGCCTCACGCCCGAAGGCGAGATCCGCGTCTTCGAGAGCGACCTCACGCCGGTCGAGGAGCCCGACACCTTCGACATCGACTGGGACGCCTCGGCCGCCACGCTCGGCGGCTACGAGGACTTCATGGCCAAGGAGATCGCCGAACAGCCGGAGGCCATCGAGCGCCTGCTCGAGGGGCGCCTCGGGCCGAACGGCATCGTCCTCGACGAACTCCGCCTCTCGCCCGAGGAAGTGGCCGCCATCGACCGCATCTACGTGGTGGCCTGCGGGACGTCGTGGCACGTGGGGCTCATCGCCAAGACGTACTTCGAAACCTGGGCGCAGATCCCCACGACGGTGGAATGCGCGAGCGAGTTCAACTACGAGGAGATCCTCACCACCGACCACACGCTTTGCGTGATCATCACCCAAAGCGGAGAGACGGCCGACACGCTCGCCTCCGCGCGCAAGATGCAGGCCGCCGGCGCGAAGGTGATCGCCATCACGAACGTGCTCGGCTCCTCGGCCGCGCGCGAGAGCGATGGCGTGCTCTACGTGCAGGCGGGGCCGGAGATCGCGGTGGCCTCCACCAAGGCCTACACGGCGCAGCTCGTGGCCTCGGCGCTCCTCGCGCTCTTCCTCGCGCGCGCGAACGGCTCGATCTCGCTTTCCGAGGTGCGCTCGCGCTACCGCGAGATGCAACGCGCCCCCGAGCTCATCCGCATCGTGCTCTCCCGCGCCTGGCAAGACGAGGTGGCCGCGCAGGCCTTCGCCAGCGCGCAATCCTCGCTCTTCCTCGGCCGCGGCGTCTCCTCCACGACCGCGCGAGAGGGCGCCCTCAAGCTGAAGGAGATCAGCTACCTCCACGCCGAGGCCTATCCCGCGGGCGAGATGAAGCACGGCCCCATCGCGCTCGTGGAACCGGGCTACCCGGTGGTGGTCGTGGTGCCCGAGAGCCACGTGCGCGACAAGACGATCTCGAACCTCCAGGAGGTGAATGCGCGAGGCGCCACCACGATCGCGCTCGCCACGAACGGCGACGTGCGCGTGGCGCAGCTCTCGAGCTACCTCCTCCTCGTGCCGCCGGCGCCCGAGTGGCTCTCGCCCGTGGTGGACGTCGTGCACCTCCAGCTCCTCGCGCGCTACGTGGCGCTCGCCCGCGGCTGCGACGTGGACAAGCCCCGCAACCTCGCGAAATCGGTGACGGTGGAGTAGATGGGCAAGCTCCTCGTCGGCGTGGACCTGGTGGAGGTGGCGCGCGTGCGCCGCGCGCTCGAGCGCACGCCCGCCCTGAAGCGCCGGCTCTTCACCGAGGACGAGATCGCCTACTGCGAGCGTCGCGGACGCCCCGAGCAGTCCTATGCCGCGCGCTTCGCGGCGCGCGAGGCGGTGTTGAAGGCGCTTGGCTGCGGCTTCTCGGGCGTGGGCTGGAAGGACGTGTCGGTGGCGATTGCCGAGGACGGCCACCCCGAGGCGCTCCTCGAAGGCGCGGCCAAGGCGCGCGCCGAGGAGGCCGGCGTGGAGGAGGTGGCGCTCTCGCTCTCCCACACCGATGCCGTGGCCTGCGCGAACGCCGTGCTCATCACCCACGACGCTCGGCCTGAGAAGAAGGTTCGCGCGGGCGAGCGCGATGCCCTTGCGTCATCATTCAAAGAGGCGCGCTCGATCGTGCTCGAACTCGAACGCGCCCAGAAGGAGGCCGAGGAGGAGCGCCGGCGTGCCGCGTCGGAGCCCTCCCCAGAAACGCACGAAGAGTAGGGGCCACGCATGCAGCCGGTCTTGAACGTGGAGGATGTGAAGCGGGTCGAGCAGGCCCTCACGCTCGAGGGAGTGAGCCTCGCCGAGCTCATGCGCCGAGCCGGCCACGCGGCGGCGCAGGAAGTGGTGAACAGCGGCACGCCGGGCAAGGTGTGCGTGCTCTGCGGATCCGGCAACAACGGCGGCGACGGCTGGGTGGCCGCGGAGCTCTTGAAGCGCGCCAACGTGGACGTGGAGGTCGTGTGCCCGGCGGAGCCCTCCACCATCAAGGGCTCGCTCGCGCTCATGGTGGCGAGAAGCGCCGTGGCGGCGGGGGTGCCGTATCGCCCCGGCCCCTCCTCAGACGAGCTCGCGGAGATCGTGGCGAGCTCGGACGTGGTGCTCGACGCCATGCTCGGCACGGGCTTCGAAGGCGAGCCGCGCGCCCCGTTCGACCTCTGGATCGACGTGGTGAACAGCCTCTCCACGAAGGTCGTGTCCATTGACGTGGCGAGCGGGCTCTCGGCGCAAACCGGCCTCGCCCCCGCTGAGGCCGTGGTGGCCGACACCACCGTGACGATGCTCTCGCTGAAGCCCGGCCTGCTCTCCGATGCGGGCCGCGCCCTCACGGGAAACATCGTGCTCGCGCCGCTTGCCACGCAGACCTCCGACCTCGTGCTCGAGGCCGACCCCGTGGCGTGGCGCCTCGACCTCCCCGATTACGTGGACTGCCTGCAGGTGGCGCGCACCGACGTGGACAAGTACACCCGCGGCTCGGTGCTCGTGGTGGCGGGCTCGGTGCCCTACATCGGCGCCGCGGTGCTCGCCGCACGCGCCGCCGCGCGCATGGGGGCGGGCTACGTGACGCTCGCCGTGCCGCAGCCGATCGCCACCGTGTGCCGCACGCATCTGGTGGAGATTCCGGTGGTGGGGCTTCCCGCCTCGCCCACCGGCACCTTCTCCGAGGCGGCGAAGTACGAGATTTGCCGGCTCACGCGCGATCGCTCGGCCGTGGTGGTGGGGCCGGGGCTCCAGGTGAACGCCGACACCGAGGCCATCGTCGAGGCGCTCCTCGCCACCGATCGCCCCCTCGTGGTGGATGCCGACGGCCTGAACGCGCTCTCGCGCCTCACCTCCGGGCGCCTCGACCGCTTCCCCGAGGTCATCCGCAGAAGCGCGCCGCTCGTCCTCACCCCTCACCGCCGCGAGCTCGGGCGCCTCGTGGGCCAGCCCACGAACCCGCCCGCCTCGCTCTCGGCCGCCCTCGAGGCCGCGCGAAAGATCGTGTGGGCCGACGGCGGCTCCGAGCTCTGCGTGGTGGCGAAGGGCGCCGCGAGCGCCTGCGTGGGCGTCGACATCGCCTACTTGCCCAACCCCGGGCCCCCCGCGCTCGCCACGGCCGGCACGGGCGACGTGCTCTCCGGCGTGATCGGCGCGCTCCTCGCCACGGGCGGGCGCGCGGTGGAATCGCTTCCGCTCCTTTGCGCCTACGGCTGCGAGGCCCATGGCCTCGCGGGGCACCTCGCCGTGGAGACGAGGGGCTCGCGGGGCGTGATGGCGCTCGACGTGGCCGAGGGGCTCGGCCTTGCCCTCGACACCCTCGAGGAGCGCATCCTCGCGGGCGAAGAGGAGGCGTAAGTGGGCGCCGAGGCGAGCGTGCGCTCGCCCGAGACCCGTTGGGCCTGGGTGGAGGTGAGCCGCTCCGCCATCCGCCACAACACGCGCGAGTTCAAGGGGCTCCTCGAGAGGGGCCAGCGGCTCATGGCCGTGGTGAAGGCCGACGCCTACGGCCACGGCGCCGTGCAGTGCGCGCGTACGATGATGAGCTCGGGCGCGGACGCCTTCGGCGTGGCCACCGTGGACGAGGGAATCGAGCTTCGCCAGGCGGGCGTCGACAAGCCCATCGTCATCCTCGCCGAGCCACCGATCTCGTCGGTGCCCCTCATCGTGGACTTCGACCTCGAGCCCTCCGCCTACCACGAGGATTTCGTCCTCGCGCTCGGCGAGGAGGCCGCGAGCAAGGACACCATCGGCCGCTACCACGTGCCCGTGGACACGGGCATGACCCGCATCGGCCTCATGCCGCAGGATGTGGCGGAATTCAGACAGGCCGTGGGCTGGCACCGCGGCATCGCCTGCGCGGGTACGTTCACGCACTTCGCCACGGCGGAGGTGCCGAGGGACTGGGACTTCGAGCTCCAGGTGCGTCGCTTCGGCGATCTCATCGCCGAGCTCCGCGCCGAGGGCATCGACCCCGGGTTCGTGCACTGCGACAACACCGCCGCCACGATTCTTCACCCCGAGACGCACTTCGACATGGTGCGCGTGGGGCTCGGCCTCTACGGCCTCTATCCCGCGCCGAATTGCGAGCCGCATGTCGACCTTCGCCCGGCCATGAGCGTGCGGGCACGCATCACGCGCGTGGCGGAGCCGCCCACGGGAGCCGGCGTGTCCTACGGGCTCACGTACCGCCTCTCGCGCGCGAACGTGCAGATCGCCACCATCCCCATCGGCTATGCCGACGGCTACGCGCGCACGCTCTCGAACCGCGCCGAGGTGCTCGTGGACGGCATGCGCTGCCGGCAGGTGGGAAACATCTGCATGGACCAGTGCATGTTCGCCGTGGAGGTGAATGGCGCGCGCGAGTTCCAGAAGCGCCATCCCGTGCGCGAGGGCGAGGTCGTGACCCTCATGGGCGCTGACGGCGACTACGAGATCTCCGCCGATGAGCTCGCCCGCCTGCGCGGCACCATCTCCTACGAGGTGTGCTGCGATTTTGGCCTACGCCTCGAGAAGGTCTACGTCTGATGCGCTGGGGCACCCCAAGGCATCCGCATTTTTGATAGGGATTGAACCATGGCCGCCATTGAGATCCCCGGATATCCGCACCCGAAGCCGGGCGAGGTGCCGCTCGAGGCCATCGCCGCGTGCCTCGGCGACTGCCATCGCTGCGCGCTCGGGCAAACGCGCACGAACCTCGTCTTCGGGGTGGGCAACCCGCATGCGCGGGTGATGTTCGTGGGCGAGGCGCCCGGCAGGAACGAGGATTTGCAGGGCGAGCCCTTCGTGGGCGCCGCCGGAAAGAACCTCGATTCGCTTCTCGCGCTCGCGAACCTCACGCGCGAGGAGGTCTACATCGCAAACGTCCTCAAGTGTCGCCCGCCCGGAAACCGCGACCCGCAGCCGGGGGAGATCGAGGCGTGCTCGCCGTTTTTGCGCGAGCAGATCCGCAGCGTATGGCCCGACATCCTCGTGGCGCTCGGCAACTTCGCGATGCGCTTCATCCTGCACACCGACCGCGGCATCACCTCGATGCGCGGGCAGATCTACCAGGTGGGCCACTTCGCGGTGCTGCCGGTGTTCCATCCCGCGGCGGCGCTCTACTCGCGTGATAAGCAGGGCGACCTCGAAGCCGACTTCACGCTCCTCGGGCAGTGGCTCGCGGCGCATCCCGCTGAGGGGCCCGCGCGATGACGGGCCTCGAGCGCGTGGGGGAGGGACGCTGGCGCTCCGCATCCGAGGCGGCCACCCGGCGCTTCGGCGAGCTTCTGGGCGCGCTTCTCGAGGAGGGCGACGTCGTCATCCTCGAAGGCGAGCTCGGCGCGGGAAAGACCCAGCTCGCAAAGGGCGTGGCCTGCGCGCTTGGCGCAAAGGGCGAGGTCACGAGCCCCACGTTCAACCTCCTCGTGAGCCATCTAGGCGGCCGCATCCCGCTCCACCATCTCGACCTCTATCGCCTGGACCCGAGCTCGGACTCCGAGGAGCTCGGCGAGGCCGGCGCGTGGGACGTGGTGGGCGAAGACGGTGCATCGCTCGTGGAATGGGGCGCGCCCTTCGCGGAGCAGCTCTGCCCGGAGCGCCTCGAGATTTCCCTCGTGCGCGAGGACGTGGCGCCCTCCTTGGCAGGGGGCCTCGACGTGGAGCCCGCGCGAACGATCGACGTGTGCGGCGTGGGAGCGCGTGGCGAGGCGCTCGCCCGCGCCCTCGACGCCACTCGGACGCCATCGTAAGGAGGCGCCATGGTACTTCTCGCCTTCGACACCTCGAGCGATTTCCTCTGTGCCTCCGTGCTGGAGGGGAACCCCGCCAAGGGCCCGGACGCGCTTCGGCTCCTCGCCACGCGCGACCATCCCTGCCGGCGCCAGTCCAACGTGGAGCTCGTGGAGAGCCTCAAGGAGGCGCTCGACGAGGCGGGGCTTACGTTTGGCGAGGTGGACGCCTACCTCGTGGGACGTGGCCCCGGATCCTTCACCGGCGTGCGCATCGGCGTGGATAGCGCCAAGGGCCTCGCGCTGGGGGCGCAAAGGCCGCTCTTCGGGGCCTCGACGCTCGACGCGTGCGCATGGCGTGCCTGGAAGGAGGGCGTGCGCGGGCTCCTTGGCGTGGTGCTCGACGCGATGCGTCGCGAGGTCTACCCCGGCCTCTTCTCGCTCGACGACACGGGGGCGCACCGGCTCTTCGACGCCGAGACCGTCTCGAAGGTGCCGGGCGCCGTGGAGACGTGGGCTACGCGCGACGATGCGGCGAGTATCGCCCTCACGGGCGACGGCCTCGTGAAGTATCGGCAGGCCTTCGCTGAGGCGGGGCTTGCCACCACGCTCCCCGAGGAGCTCTGGCATCCATCGGGCGAGGGCCTTGCGCTCGCGTTCGCGGCGCCGTGGAACTTCGATGCGAGCGATCCCGGCGACCCCGCGCTCCTTCTGCCCATCTACACGCGCCTCTCCGACGCCGAGGAAAACGAGCTCAAGCGCCTTGGGCTTCCCGAACCGAAGAGCGCGAGGATCACCGGCGTGGCGGACGCCCTCGCCGACCGCCACCTTCAGATCCGCCCGCTCGGACACGCGGATCTCGCGGCGCTCGCGCTCCTCGAGGATGCGGTCTTCTCTGAGAGCGCGCATACGCCCTGGTCGGAGGCCATGTTCCAGGAGGAGCTCGCCGACCCCGCGCATCCGTGGTGGGTGGCGCACGACCAAGGCCGCCTCATCGCCTATGCGGGCGGGCGCCTTTGCGGAAGCGACCTCGAGATCCTCGACGTGGTGGTGGAGCCTGCGCGTCGGCGCGAGGGCATCGCGAAGCGCCTCATCGCGCGCGTGGCGGCGAGCGGGATTGCGCTCGGCGCGAGGACGGCGAGCCTCGAGGTCTTCGAGGAGAACCACGAGGCACGCCGGCTCTACGAGGCGCTCGGCTTCTCGGAGGCGGGGCGCCGCAGGGACTACTACGGCACCGGAAAGGACGCCCTCGTGCTCTCGGCGGCCCTTCCCCTCGCGGGAGGCGACGAGGTGCTCCCCGAGACGGCCCTCCCCGAGCGCCCCTGGCCGCCCGCGCCGCTCGAGCGCACCCCCTCCGAACAAAGGAAGCTCGCCGACCTCGGCGAGCTCATCCTCGCCATCGAGACGTCTTGCGACGAGACGGCGATGGCCGTGGCCACTGCGAAGGGCGAGGTGCTCTCCCAGGTGGTGGCGAGCCAGATCGACTTCCACGCGCGCTTTGGCGGGGTCGTGCCGGAGATCGCCTCGAGAAAGCACACGGAGGCGCTCGTCGGCGTCTTCGAGGAGGCCATGGAGAACGCCGGCGAGGCGCTCTCCATGGCCCCGCTTCGCGCGAGCGAGCTTTCCGCCGTGGCTGTGACTGAGGGCCCCGGGCTCGTGGGCGCGCTCGTCACTGGCATCGCCTTTGCGAAGGGCCTCGCCGCCGCAGCGGGCCTCAAGCTCGTGGGCGTGAACCACCTCGAAGGCCACCTCTTCGCGAACCTTGTGGTGAATCCCGAGCTTGCGCCCCCATTCGTGGCGAGCCTCGTCTCCGGCGGCCACACGATGCTCGTGCTCGTGCGCGATTGGGGACGCTACGAGATCCTCGGCCAGACGATCGACGACGCAGTGGGGGAGGCCTTCGACAAGGTGGCGAAGGCGCTCGGCCTCGGCTACCCCGGAGGGCCTGCCATCAGCCGGCTCGCGAAGGAGGGAAACCCCAAGGCGATCGACTTCCCGCGGGCACTCCTCCACACCCACGGCCTCGACTTCTCGCTCTCGGGCTTGAAGACGTCCGTGGTCACCTACCTCGATGGCAAGGCGCGCGCGAAGGAGAGCGTGAACGCCGCCGATGTGGCGGCCTCCTTCCAGGCGGCGGTCATCGACGTGCAGGTGGCGAAGGCGCTTCGCGCGGTGGAAGCCGCCGGCGTGAGGGACTTCTGCCTCGGAGGCGGCGTGGCGGCAAACGAGGCGCTTCGCCGCTCGCTCGCCCGTGCGCTCGAGAAGCGCGGCGTGCGCGTGACGGTGCCCCCCATCGACGCCTGCACCGATAACGCGCTCATGATCGCCCTCGTGGGGGCGAGGAAGCTCCGCGCAGGCGAGACGTCGCCGCTCACGCTCGACGCGGATCCCAACTTGCCGCTTTAGCGCGCTGCGTCGCCGAGCCAAGGCGCTGCGCGGCCCGCGCGCGCCGTAGGATCGAGGCACGCCCGCCACACGGAGAAGGAGCCCCCATGCGCGATGGCTTTGTGAAGGTAGCCGTGGTGTCACCCGAGGTGAGGGTGGCCAACGTGGACTTCAACGTCGAGAGCGCGGTGAAGGAGGTGCGCTGGGCGGCGGCAGAGGGCGCGAAGGTGGTCTCGCTCACCGAGCTCTGCCTTTGCGCCTACACGGTGGAGGATCTCCTTCGCCAACCGTTGCTTCTCGAAGCCGCCGAGCGCGGGCTCGCGCGCTTCGCCGAGGACACGGCCGAGCTCGACTGCCTCTGCGTCGTCGGACTTCCGGTGGCGCTTTCCGGAAACCTCTACAACGTGGCCGCCTTCGTGACGCATGGCGAGGTCCTCGGGCTCGTGCCGAAGCGAAACATCCCCACCTACAACGAGTTCTACGAGGGCAGGCACTTCACGCCGGGCCCGGATGAGGTGGAGTTCGTGCGCTTTGCCGGCCAGGAGGACGTGCCCTTCGGGGCGGCGCAGGTGTTTCGCTGCGAGGAGCTGCCGAGCCTCGTGGTGGGGGCGGAGATCTGCGAGGATCTCTGGGTGCCCGATCCGCCGAGCATCGGCCTCGCGCAGGCCGGCTGCACCGTCATCTGCAACATCTCGGCCTCGAACGCGCTCGTGGGCAAGGCGGATTATCGCCGAAGCCTCGTGGTGGGGCAGAGCGCGCGCCTCATCTGCGGCTACCTCTACGGAAGCGCCGGCTGGGGCGAATCGACCGATGACCTCGTCTTCTCCGCGCACGACCTCATTGCGGAAAACGGCCGCCTCCTCGCCGAGGCGGCGCCCTTCGGAGGCGGGCGCGCCGTGTCGGAGATCGACGTGGAGATGCTCCAATCCGAGCGCCTGCGCATGACCACCTACGAGACGGCGCCCGCGCCCGAGGCCGCGGGCTACCTCGAGACCACCTTCTCCCTCGAGTTCGGCGAGACGCGGCTCACGCGCAGTGTCGACGCGCATCCCTTCGTGCCACGCGACACCTCCGAGCTCGGCCAACGTTCCGAGGACATCCTGAACATCCAATCGCTCGGGCTCGCGAAGCGCCTCTTCCACACCGGCTGCACGCGAGCCGTCATCGGCATCTCCGGCGGCCTCGATTCCACGCTCGCGCTCCTCGTCGCGGTGCGCGCCTTCGACCAGCTCGGGCTCGATCGCGCGGGTATCCTCGCCATCACGATGCCGGGCTTCGGCACATCGAGGCGCACGCTCGAAAACGCGCTCGGCATGGCGAGGGCCCTCGGCGCCGAGACGCGCGAGATCTCGATCGTTTCCGCAGTGGAGCAACACTTCAAGGACATGGGCCACGACCCCTCCGTGCATGACACCGCCTACGAGAACGCGCAGGCGAGGGAGCGCACGCAGCTCCTCATGGACATCGCGAACCAGGAGGGCGGGCTCGTGGTGGGCACGGGCGACCTCTCCGAGCTCGCGCTTGGCTGGGCCACCTACAACGGCGACCACATGTCGATGTATGGCGTGAACGCGGGAGTGCCGAAGACCCTCGTGCGCCATCTCGTGCGCCACGAGGCCGAGCTCGCGCGCCTGCGCTCCGAGGAGAGCGAGGCGAAGACGCCGGAAGCCGACGAGGAGCTCTCCCGTGTGCTGCTCGACGTGCTCGACACGCCCGTCTCGCCGGAGCTTTTGCCCGCAGACGCCTCCGGTGCCATCGCGCAGAGGACGGAGGATCTCATCGGGCCCTATGAGCTGCACGACTTCTTCCTCTACCACATGCTTCGCATGGGGCATCGGCCGCGCAAGGTCTATCGCCTCGCGAAGATCGCCTTCGACGGCGCCTACGATCAGGGGACGATCCTTCGCTGGATGAAGGTCTTCTACAAGCGATTCTTCTCCCAGCAGTTCAAGCGCAGCTGCCTTCCCGACGGCCCGAAGGTGGGGTCGGTGGCGCTCTCGCCGAGGGGGGACCTGCGTCTCGCATCTGACGCGGTGTCGGCGCTTTGGATGGACGAGGTGGAGGCGCTCGAGCCCTAAGATGGACGAGTGCGCGGGTGCGCACGCAACGTGCGGCGACGAATGCGAGGGGCTATGAAGTGTCCGAGGTGCGGAGCCGAGCTTGCCGACGACTCGACGTTCTGCCATCGCTGCGGGCAGATCATCTCCCACGCGCTCGATCGCGAGGACGCGGACGCCACGCGCACCGTGCGCTACTCGGGCGATCAGCCCACGGAGGTCGCGCGGCCCCAGGCGAATGACGCCACGCGGGTGGCGCGCCGCCGCGAGGAGACGGTGCTTCCCGGGGAGACGACACTCCTCGAATCGGACGATGAGGCGGAGTACCTCGACGATCGTGGCCTCGATGGCGATGGCCTCGACGTCGAAGTACCCCCGCCTTACTACCAATCCGCGGCACCGGCTCCATCACCGCAGGCCCCCGGAGGTCCAGGCGAGGGCGTGCCAAAGCGGCGCTCGAAGCGACCCTACGTCTTCGCGGCGATCGCGGCCGTGGTGGTGGCCGCCGTGGTGATCGCGTTCGTGAGCTGGCGCCTCGAGCTCTGGGGCGGCGTGAGCGTGCCCGACGTGATGGGCATGGACGAAGCGCAGGCCACCGCCACCCTCACCGAGGCGGGCTTCGAGGTGGAGGTCTCCTCCGTCGTGGTGGATCAGGGCGCGGGGACCGTCGTCTCCATGCAGCCGCAGGCTGGGCGCCGCATCGCCCTCGGCCGCACCGTGGAGATCGGCGTGGGCATCTCGCGCCTCGTGCCCGACGTTGAGGGCCTTTCGCTCGAGGAGGCGCGCGCCAAGCTCTCCGCCGCCGGAATCGACCAGCTGCGCCTCGAGTACCAAAACGCGTCCGAGGAAAAGGGGACGGTGATCGCCGTTTCGCCCGTGGCGGGCACGAAGGTGAATGCGGAGGACGTGGTCACGCTCGTCGTGGCGCAGCCCTATACGGTGCCCGACGTCGTCGGGCTCGCCGAGGATGCGGCGCTCGCCGCGCTCGAGCGTGCCGGCCTCTCCGGGAACGTGTCCTACGTGCCCTCCGAGGACGTGGACGCGGGCAGGGTCGTGGCCACCGACCCCGCAGCCGGCACGGAGCTTCGCGAGGGGCAGGCGGTGGAGGTGAGCGTCTCATCTCCCTACCCCGAGAGTGCCTTCGACCTCGCGGGATACCTGCGCTTTAAGCCCGAGGACATATCGAGCTTCCTCATGCGCGCGGGCTTCACGGTGTCCTACGCCAAGGAGGGGGACGGCTCCTTCGAGATGGCGTGGACGGCCGGCTTTGGCGGCGACGCCGAGGACGAGAAGGAGGGCCTGCGCATCGAATCCATCGGCTTCTCGCCGATGCCGTTCTCCATCCCGAGCGGATTCCAGCTCTTCCCCCGAGACCTGCTTGCCGACGGGAAGGCCCCGCTCGGCGCCTGCGTGGAGCTCACGAGCGCAAATGGCACGCTCGAGCTCACGCAAGACGCGATCACGCGCGTGATGAACGCGTGCGGCTTGCGCTCCGATTCCCAAGCCACCACCACGTCGTCTGGCGAGGGCGCAGAGGACGCCGCCCATGAGGGCGCCGCGTACGTGGCCAAGGCCTCGAAGATGGGCGAGAACACCTGGTACGTGGTCATCTGGCAAGATGCGGGCGCACCGTTCGGCAGCGGCGAGAAGGGCGTCAAGGCGATGGCCGGCATGGCCGGAAGCGACGACCTCGAGCGCGCCTTCGCCGACGCGGGCGTGGATCCGGAGGCCGACGGCAGTTCGCTCGCCGAGGTGGCCGCGACGCTCGTGCTCAGGGGAGCCGGCATCGTCTAGCCGCAAAAACGCACGGTGCGAGCGCTAGGACATGGAGCGCCAGAAGAACATCCAGCAGAAGAAGAGCACCACGGCCACGGCCACGAGGATGGCGGCGATGGCGAACACCGTGCGCCTCGAGCTTCGCGATTGCTGGAAGATGGGCTGCTTGCCCTTGGGAACCTCGAGGTACTGCCCGTAGCGGAGGTTCTCCTTCATCTTCTTCTCGCCCGAGCGCGAACGGCGATAGCCGCCATCGGCCATGCGCGGCGCGCCCTTGGCGGTGTAGTTCGTGCTCTCGGCGTAATCGGCAGTGGCGAAGTCCTCGCTCGTCACGCTCGCGGGAGGCTGCGTCTTCCTGGGTTTGGGCTCGTGGGAGAAGGCCGCGCGCCCTCCCACGGAAAACGTCGCGTCGTCTTCTGTGCGGGGTGCGTCGCCCGTGGGGGAGTTCGGGGTATGCGGGGTATCGGAGGCCGCCACGTGCCCTCCCTGAATGCGTTTCCAAGCCTTGGGCTCGATGATACGCGCTCAGCGCTCAGGAAAACGTCATCGGCTTCGTCTGCGAGGCGCAGACAATCTCAAGTGGAAAGGCGTCTTTCGCCTCGCGCTCGCGGATGGCGCGCGTGAAGGTGGTGTTTGCGGAGCTCGCCTCGAGGCGCGCCGCGCACGCGCGCACGGCGAGCGAGGGCAGGTTGTTCTCCTCGGAGAGGTGCATGAGCACCACGGTCTCGGTGGCCGAGGTGACGATCTCAGCCGCCGCGTCGGCTGCCTGGGCGTTCGAAAGGTGGCCGTATTCGGAGAAGATCCGCTGCTTCAAGGCCCAAGGATAAGGCCCATCCGCGAGCATTCCCTCGTCGTGGTTGCTCTCGAGTGCGAGGATGCGCGCACCGCGCGCGACGGTGCGCGCTGCTTCGGGGAAGACGCCCGTGTCGGTGATGATGGCCACGCGATCGCCCTGGCAGTCGAAGACGAGCCCCATGGGCTCCCGCGTGTCGTGGCTCGTGGCAATCGTCGTGATGGCCATGCCGGCGGCCTCGAAGCGCGCCCCCACCTTCACTTTCTCCACGCCGATGTCCAAAAGCCGCCTCGAGGTGGCCGTGCCCCCGCTCGCCAAGATGGGGCCCTCCCAGTGCTTGCGCCACACCTCGAGGCCGCGAATGTGGTCGGAGTGCTCGTGGGTGATGAGCACGAGCTGCACGCCCTCGGCGTCCACCCCAAGCTCGGCGGCACGCGAGAGGAGGGTGCGGCGCGCGAGCCCGCAGTCCACGAGCACGCTTCCCTCGGGGCCCTCGACGATGGCGGCATTGCCCTTCGACCCGGAACCGAGCACGTGGAGCGTGAGTACGCCTGGCATGGGTCTCCTCTCGGGCACGTGCCGAAACGGCGGGGCACGGTTTTCGCGGCGGACGCGCATCGCCTGCGCGCTTGGGGGTAGTGTGTACCTCGTGGCGGAAGATGTCTAAGGAAGAGGGGAGGCGAGGGCTATGACGAGCGTGGCGAGACGTTTCGGGCACCAAGGTTCGCCCTTCGAGCGGGCGAGCGGCGTGGGGAGCGCGGCGCACGGGGCGCCCGTGGTCCTCATGGTCTCCGGGGGCGCCGATAGCTCGGCGCTCCTCCTCTTCGCCGCCACCTCCACGCTCGACATCGAGGATGGTCGCGGCAACGCGCGCATCGGGCGCGAGCGCCTCCACGTGCTCCACGTGAACCACCACGCGCGTCCGATCGATGCCGAGGAGGACGAGGAATTCGTGCGCGAGCTTGCCGCGCGCTTCGGCATCCCGTGCACGGTCGTCTCGAGGGACGTGCCCGCGCTCGCCGCGCAAAGCCATGGCAGGAGCTTCGAGGACGTGGCGCGCGACGTGCGCTACGAGGCGGCGATGGAGCTCGCTAATCGGCTCTCGGCGGAAGCGGGCTTGAAGCCCGGCGACGCGCGCATCCTCACCGCCCACACCGCCGACGACCGCGTGGAGACGTTCTTCATGAACGCGCTTCGCGGCTCGGGCCCCTCGGGGCTCTCCTCCATCCCGCGCAGGCGCAATCGCATCGTGCGACCGCTCCTCGATCGCACGCACGAGGAGCTCTGCGAAGTCCTCCGCATGCACGGGATCATCTGGCGCGAGGACTCCACGAACACCGACGAGCGCTTCCTTAGGAACTACGTGCGGCAAGAGCTCGTGCCACCGGCGAAGGCGCGCAACCCCAAGCTCGTGGAGGCGCTCTCCTCCACCTGCGATTTGCTCGGAGACGAGGACTCCTACCTCACGGGCCTTGCGCAGCAAGCGCTTCGGCGCCTCTCCATCGAGGCGGGGGATGGCTATCGGCTCCTCGACGCCGCCGCGCTCTCCCTCGAGGACGTGGCCATCGCGCGGCGCGTGGTGCGGCAGGCGATCCTTGCGGCGGAGCCCGCAGCGAGGCTCGAGGCGCGCCACGTAAACCGCGTGCTCGAGCTCGTGGCCGAGGGCGCCGGCTCCCTCACCACCCCCCTTGGCGTGGACGTGGCGGCCGATCGCGGCGTGCTCATCATCCGCGCACGCCGCGCCCAGGAGGCGCTCGCCTCCGGCTGGCTCTCCGTTCCGGGGCGCCTCGTGCTCGGGCCTCTCGTGCCGAACGCGTTTCTCGAGGACGAGCGCGAGCTCGAGAGCCCCCACGCCACGCTCGAGGCGCGCTTCCAACGCACCGCCCACGCTTCCGACGTGGTGGCGGCGGCGCGCACCTTCGGTGTCGAGCAGGAGGGTCGTGCGGTGATGCTCGATGCCGATGCCTGCGGCCTCTCGCCCAAAGACCCCGGTGCGCGCCTCTGGGTGGGGCCGCCCGAGGCGGGCGAGGTGCTCTGCCCCCTCGGGATGGATGGGCGCTCGAAGCGCCTCTCCGATCTCCTCGCCGATGCCGGCGTGCCCGCCCGCGAGCGTGCCCGCGTGCCGGTGGTGCGCCGCGCGCCCAAGGGAGAGATCGTGTGGGTGGCCGGTATTCGCGCCGATGAAAGGGTTCGTGTGACGTCCGCCACGGCCACGTTGGTACTATTGACGCTCGGGTGAATGCCGCCGTGCGCCGCGTGCAAAGTCCGCATGCGGCTCTGGGCCCTTCAAGAGGAGCTTTGATGGATTGCCAAGATGGCGTGACCGCTTGCCACGAGGATATCGAGCGCGTGCTTCTCTGCGAGGCTGACATCTTGGGCATCGTGGAGCGCATGGGCGCCGAGATCACCGAGGACTATCGCGGGCAGAACCCGCTCTGCATCGCCATCCTGCGCGGCGCCGTCGTGTTCTTCGCCGACCTCATCCGCGCCATCGAATGCCCGATGGAGATCGACTTCATGGCGGTCTCGAGCTACGGCTCGGCCGCGAGGAGCTCGGGCGTGGTGCGGATCCTGAAGGACCTCGACACGCCGATCGAGGGCCGCGACATCGTGATCGTGGAGGACATCCTCGACACGGGCATCACCTTGAACTACCTCATCAAGAACCTCGAGAGCCGTGGGCCGCGCTCCGTCGAGATCGCGGCCTTCCTCGTGAAGGACGTGCCGGGCCAGAGGAGCGCCGTGCGCCCGCGCTACGTGGGCGCGCACGTGCCCGATGCCTTCATCGTGGGCTACGGCCTCGATTACGCCGAGCGCTATCGCAACCTTCCCTACCTCGGGATCTTGAAGCCCGAGGTGTATTCGTAGCAGCTTCGACCCCAGGGCACGATCATGGCTAAGTTCACACGCTTCTCAGACGACGGCTCGCGTCCGCCGAGGCCGAGCGGCTTCGACAACCATCGCGACAACCACGGCTCGAACGGCGGCCCCCTCGGGCCCGCAGGCCCCACAGACCCCAAGGGCGGGCAGCGGCCGAGCGGGCGCGCCACCATCATCTACCTCGTGATCGCCGTCATCTGCGCCGTCTACCTCTTCTGGTCGTTCACCGGCCCCACCACGCAGAACCGCGCCACCACCATCAACATCCCCACGAACGAGTTCACGCTCGCCGTGGAGCAGGGGCTCGTGCAGTCCGTGACCTTCCACACGGAAACCGGCGCGCTCGAGGGCACGGTGTGGGTGAATGACGAGGCGAAGGAGGCCGGCGAGGCGCCCGTCTACTACACGAGCACCTACGCGGGCACCGACAGCCTCGACGAGCTCATGGCGAAGCACCCCACCGTCACCTACGTGGTGGACACCTCCGATGGCGACTTCCTGAGCTCGCTTCTCTTCTCGCTCATCCCCACGCTCCTGCTCGTGGGCGTGATGGTGTACTTCATGAGCCGCATGCAGAACCAGAACAGCAACGCCATGCAGTTCGGCAAGACGAAGGCGCAGACGAGTGAGGCCACGCGCCCGAACGTGACGTTCGACGACGTCGCGGGCATCGACGAGGCAGTGGAGGAGCTGCGCGAGGTGCGCGACTTCCTCGCCGAGCCCGAGCGCTTCCGCCGCCTCGGCGCGAAGATCCCGCACGGCGTGCTCCTCGTGGGGCCTCCTGGCACCGGCAAGACGCTCCTCGCGAAGGCCGTGGCCGGCGAGGCGGGCGTGCCCTTCTTCTCCATCTCGGGCTCGGACTTCGTGGAGATGTTCGTGGGCGTGGGCGCGAGCCGCGTGCGCGACCTCTTCAAGCAGGCGAAGGCGCAGGCCCCCGCCATCATCTTCATCGACGAGATCGACGCGGTCGGCCGCCAGAGGGGCGCGGGCCTCGGCGGCGGGCACGACGAGCGCGAGCAGACGCTGAACCAGCTCCTCGTGGAGATGGACGGCTTCGAGGAGAAGGAAACCGTCATCCTCATCGCCGCCACGAACCGCCCCGACGTGCTCGACCCCGCGCTGCTGCGTCCGGGCCGCTTCGACAGGCAGGTGACGGTCGATAGGCCCGACCTCGTGGGCCGCGAGAAGATCCTGCGCGTCCACGGCGCCAACAAGCCGCTCTCGCCCGAGGTGTCCTACGCCGAACTCGCGAAGCTCACGCCGGGCTTCACGGGCGCCGACCTCATGAACCTCATGAACGAGGCCGCCATCCTCGCTGCGCGAAGGAACCTCGCCACCATCGGCCAGGCCGAGATCGAGGAGGCCATGGAGCGCGTGGTGGCCGGCCCCGAGCGCAGGAGCCGCGTGATCACCGAGAAGGAACGCAAGACGATCGCCTTCCACGAGAGCGGCCACGCGCTCGTGGGGCACGTGCTCGAAGACGCCGACCCCGTGCACAAGATCTCGATCATCGCCCGAGGCCAGGCGCTTGGCTACACGCTCTCGCTTCCCGAGGAGGACCGCTTCCTCGAGAGCAGGAGCGCCATGCTCGACAGCATCGCGGTGCTGCTCGGCGGGCGCACGGCCGAGGAGCTCTTCTGCGACGACATCACCACCGGCGCCTCGAACGACCTCGAGCGGGCGACGAAGGTCGC
>CANQSI010000007.1 GCA_947626465.1 uncultured Atopobiaceae bacterium | reverse complement strand
CGCGAGGAGTCGGTCTGCACGCTCGCCTTCGAGCACGCCACCCTTCGCGCAACACCTCTCCACAGGCCCACCGAGCTTCATGTTTCCTTCGATGATGGGCGCGAGGAGGAGATCTCCGTGCCCTACGTCGGAGACGACTTCACCGGCGAGATCGAGCATGTGTCGGCGCTCGTGCGCGAGGGCGCCACGGAAAGCCCCCTCATGCCGCATGCCGCCACCATCCGGTGCGCACGCATCATCGACGCGTGCGCGTCGGGGTTCGATCGCCTCGGCGTGGCCATGGAGCTCGGCGAGATCTGCGGACGCGACGCCGTCTTCTTGAACGAGCCGATGGCCGACCACACGACCTTCGAGATCGGCGGACCGGCGGACGTCTTCGTGGAGGCGCCCTCGGTGGTGAAGCTCTCGCAGGCCCTCGACGCCCTGAAGCGCGAAGGGGTGCCTTCGTTCGTGCTCGGCAATGGCTCCGACCTGCTGGTTTCCGACTGGGGGATTCGCGGGGTCGTCTTTTCCACCGCGCGCCTGAAGACGATGCGCGTCGACGCGAACTGGATCCCGAAGTTCGGCGTGGCGCGCCTCTATGCGGATTGCGGGGTGAGCCTCAAGGACCTCGCGGGCGCGGCGGCCTACGCGGGCCTCAAGGGCCTGGAGTTCGCCTCGGGCATTCCCGGCACCGTGGGCGGCGCCCTCTACATGAACGCCGGCGCCTACGACCACTGCATGGGTGATGTGCTCGAGAGCGCGATGGTGCACTTCCCCTCGGGAGAGGTGAAGGTGCTGAAGAACCGCGAGCTCGACTTCGCGTACCGCTCAAGCCGGGTGCGCGAAGAGGGCCTCACCGTGCTCACCGCCACGTTCTTGCTGGTGCCGGAGGATCCCGAGGTGGTGCGGAAGCGCATCGACGAGCTCACGGAGCTTCGCGCGGCGAAGCAGCCGCTCGATATGCCGAGCGCAGGCTCCACGTTCAAGCGCCCCGAAGGCCACTACGCAGGCAAGCTCATCGCCGATGCCGGCCTCAAGGGCACGCGCGTGGGCGGGGCGGAGGTGTCGAGGAAGCACGCCGGCTTCATCGTGAACGCAGGTGAGGCGAGCGCGAAGGACGTCTCCGAGCTCATCGACCTCGTGACGCGCAAAGTGGAAGAGGAATCCGGCGTCGCGCTCGAACCCGAGGTGCAGCGCATAGGCCCCTACCTCGCATAGCGCGATATACAACTACTTCTCGCAGGGAGGTGGGCGTGGCTACGCGAGCTCTCCCGCGGCTTCGAGGTAGGCGTAATCGGCCTGCTCGTAGGCATCGATCGCGTTCACGAGGCGCCCGAGGAGCTCCTCATCCTCGCCCGCAGAGATCATCGCCGCCATCACGTAGCGGTTCTCGCCGTGGCCCACGATTCCCGCATCGACGGTGCAGTGGAGGCTCTCCGTGGCAATCCAGCCGCCCTTCGAGTAGCTCTCCTCGGAAAGCGCGGCGATGGGGGAGTTCGCGGGCGCGCTGAAGATGGATCGCAGCCACTCCGCATCAGGCGAGCTCTCGAGCACCCAGTAGTTCTCGAGCCAGAGGCTCGCAAGCTGCGCGGGCGTGAGATGGACGAAGGAGTTGTAGGCCGTGAGCTCGTCGACGCCCATGCTCGTGAGCTGGCCTGAGAGCACGTCTGAGCCGTAGATGTTGCGGAGGTTCCAGTAGCACTCGTTGTCGGACCACTTGATGGCCTCCTCCACGAGGCCGCGGCTTCCGCTCGGCACGCCGCCAGAGAAGGTGGTGAGCACGAAGGGCCCCTTGATGGAGCTCGCCCCGTAGAACACCTCGTCGGCGTTTCTCGAGAAGAGCTCTTGGCCGTCGAGGGTGGCCACGTAGTAGCCCACGTCATAGCCCTGGCCCTCGATGCTCGAGACCGCGGCATCGAGCTCTTCCTGGGCGGCGTCGAGCGGGCCCTTGGCTTCGGCCAAGCGCTGCTCGTGGCCCACTTCGATGGCGTGGGTGGCGAGCTCCGTGGCTTCGGCGATCTCGCCTCGCCAGGCGTCCACGGTCGCATTGCGGCTCCAGCTGGTGATGCCGAAGTAGAGCAGCGCCACGCCCACCACGCCCACCACGGCGAGCACGATCACGGACGACGTGGTGAGCCGCACGGACGGCTTCTTCACGCCCCGATCCTCGGGCAAGGGCGCCTTCGCCCTGCGCGCATGGTGTGCATTGGGGGAGTTCGTCTGGCGAGGGCGCACGTTCATGCGGGGCGGATCCTCTAGTTCCTGAGCGAGTTCAGCGGCGCGGGGAAGCGACCGCCGCGCCTCGCGAAGACCGTGCCCGCGTGGCTGTTCAGCGGCATCACCGGCGCCTCCCCGAAGAGGCCGCCGAAGCGCACGACGTCGCCCTCACGCTTGCCGATCGCGGGGATCACGCGCACGGCGGTGGTCTTGTTGTTGATGACGCCGATCGCCATCTCGTCGGCGATGAGGCCGGCGAGGGCCTCGATGGAGCTGTCCCCGGGCACGGCCACCATGTCGAGCCCCACCGAGCACACGCTCGTCATCGCTTCGAGCTTTTCGAGCGTGAGGGCCCCGTCTTTGGCCGCAGAGATCATCCCGGCATCCTCGGAGACGGGGATGAAGGCGCCGGAGAGCCCGCCGACGGAGCTCGAGGCCATCACGCCACCCTTCTTCACCGCGTCGTTCAGGAGCGCGAGCGCGCAGGTGGTGCCGGGGCCTCCGCATTCGCCCACGCCCATGATCTCGAGGACGCGCGCCACCGAATCGCCGATGGCTGGGGTGGGGGCGAGCGAGAGATCGACGATGCCCTTGGCCACGCCGAGGCGTCGCGCGGCCTCTCGGCTCACGAGCTCGCCCGCGCGGGTGATCTTGAACGCGGTTTGCTTGATGCGCTCGGCCACGGCCATGAGATCGGCGCTCTCGGGGAGCTGCTCGAGCGACGCGGCCATCACGCCCGGGCCCGAGACGCCCACGTTCACCACGCAATCCGCCTCGCCGGGGCCGTGGATGGCGCCCGCCATGAAGGGCGAATCCTCCACCATGTTGCAGAACACCACGAGCTTGGAGGCGCCGATGCTGTCCTCGGCGGCGGTGAGCTCGGCGGTCTTCTTGATGACCCTCGCCATGGCGAGCACGGCGTCCATGTTGATGCCGGCGCGGCTCGTGGCCACGTTGACCGACGAGCACACGCGCTTGGTCTCGGCGAGGGCCTTCGGGATGGAGGCGATGAGGCGACGATCCGCCTCGCCCATGCCCTTCGGCACGAGCGCGGAGAAGCCGCCGAGGTAGTCGATCCCCACCGCGGCCGCCGCCTCGTCGAGCGCGGTGGCCACGGGGGAGAGGTCCTCATCGGGGATGCCCGCCGCGACGAGCGCGATCGGCGTCACCGCCACGCGCTTGTTCACGATGGGGATGCCGTACTCGGCCTCGACGGCGTTCGCCACGTCCACGAGGTGCTCGGCTGCCGTGCACACGCGGTCGTACACGCGACGGCAGAGGCGCGCGAGGGAATGCGAGGCGCACTCGGCGAGCGAGACGCCGAGCGTGATGGTGCGGATGTCGAGGTTCTGCTCGAAGACCATATCGAGGACTTCAAGGACCTCTTCCGGCTCGATGGCCATGGCTCCTCCCTTCGCCCCGCGGCGCGCAGGGCTCCATGGTAGCAGCCCCGCTTCCGGCCCCTGCGATCTCCACATTGCAAGACAGTGGGGACGGAGCTTTCGTCTTGCGGCAAGCCGTCTAGCTGCACCTTTGCCAAGACAAAAGGTCCGTCCCCACTGTCTTGCGACGTTTTCGCTGCTAAAGGCGCTGTTCGCAAGACAGAAGGTCCGTCCCCAATGTCTTGCGAAATGAGGGGATTGCGAGAAGAAAGGGAAGGGGAGCTTTTCGCTCGACGGCGCGTGCATACTTGAAGATCCATTTGCTGAGAGATAGGAACTCCCATGCCCCAAGCCGTCACCTTCCTTTGCTTCAAGGGTTGCTCTACCTGCGCGAAGGCACGCAAGTGGCTCGACGAGCACCATGTGGCCTACGTCGAACGCAACATCAAGGAAGAGAATCCCACGGAAAGCGAGCTGCGCGCCTGGCAGGCCGAGGGTGATGTGGCGATTCGAAAGATGTTCAACACCTCGGGCCAGCTCTACCGCACGCAGCACGTGAAGGAACAGCTTGACGCGGGTATGAGTGACGATGACGCTATCGCGCTCCTCGCTTCGAACGGGATGATGGTGCGGCGCCCGATCGTCGTGGGCGACGGATTTGCGCTCTTCGGCTTTCAAGAAAAGGCCTGGGAAGATGCCCTGCTCTAGCAGTCCATCTGGCGATGAGTCCTACGAGGAGCAGCTATGCCAAGGTCACCTCGCAAGCTAAGCGAATCAGGCGTTTACCATGTGATGGTACGTGGGATCGCTCAAGCTCAACTCTTCTACGATGATGCAGATCGCGAGGCTTTCCTCGAACGGCTGCAGTTCGTGAAGGACACGTGTGGCTTCAAGATCTACGCGTGGTGCCTCATGGGCAACCACGTACACCTCATCGTTGATGTGAGCGAGGCCACCGAAACCCTGTCAAGCATCATGAAACGACTGCTCGTTCGCTATGCGAGGTATTTCAATTCGCGCTATGACCGTGTGGGCTACCTCTATCAGAGCAGATTCGAAAGTCGGCCCATTGAGGATGATTCCTATCTCCTCACGGCAGTGCGCTATGTCCATCGCAATCCGCTTGAGGCGGGAAACAGCATTTGCCACTGGACGAGCTATGACGCTTATATGGGCAGGGCTTATGGACAGACCCTCACGGATGTTGGCTTCGTGCTGCGCGTCTTGAGCCCACGGCCAGAGGTTGCGGTGCCGGCATTTAGCGATCTCGTACTCAATGCAGAGGTCCACCATCTTCCGTCGTGGACAATACCTGCGCGGGTTCGCCTGAGTGATGCCGAAGCGAAGAAAGTCATAGAGCAATGCGCGGGAATTGACGAGTGCCTGCGTCTCGTCGATTTGCCATCTGATAGGCGCGTTGAGGCAATCCGCCAAAGCAGGATGCGCCATTGCTCCGTACGCCAGATCGCTCGTCTCACCGGGCTGACCAAGAGAATGGTCGAACTCGCCCTCGCCGCCTAGCACGACAAAGTGAAGACGATGAACCCACGACGCGAGGGACGCAAGACAGTGGGGACGGAGCTTTCGTCTTGCGGCAAGCCGTCTACCAGCATCTTTGCCAAGACAAAAGGTCCGTCCCCAATGTCTTGCGACGTTTTCGCTGCTAGAGGCGCTGCGCGCAAGACAGAAGGTCCGTCCCCACTGTCTTGCGACGTTTCCGCTGCTAGAGGCGCTGTTCGCAAGACAAAAGGTCCGTCCCCACTGTCTTTTGCCCGCGACTACTTCGCGGCGTCCGCCACCTTGTAGAGGTCGCCGTCGATCACGGAGACCTTCCGGGTTCGCTCCATCGCCGCGTGCGTGTTCAGCATGGCGATGCCGCACGCACCGGCGATCGACACCCAGTAGTAGGGCGTGGCAAGCGAAGGGAGCGCGTAGAGGGCAAGCGAACCGAGCGCTCCCGCCGTGAGGATCACGCGGTTCGCGCTCTGCGCGAGCATCGAGCGGCGCTTCGCCATGAGCATCCACTCGCGGTTCTTCGCCTTCGCCTCGGCGTTCAGCTCGTAGAAGCTCGTGCGCCGGAGCGCCTCGAAGTTGTAGGCGAAGAGATCCTCGCGCTTCGCCCGCATGCCTCCGTGGACGATCACCCACGTGCCGAGTGCGCCAAGCGCGAACGCGCAACCGGTGGCGAGGTGAGAGAGGCCGAAGAGCTTGAGGAGCGTGAACGCGCCCGCCGCGAGGAGGTAGATCGCCACCGCGATGGCCGTGCAGCGCTTCCTCACGGCGATCGATTCGGCCACCTGCTCCTTCGTGAACGCGAGGTTGATGTGGGGGAAGGCCTCCATGTAGGCGATGCGGTCGTTTCTCGCGTAGGAGAGGATCACGAGGCCAATCGCCACGAGTGCCACGAAGGCGAGCGAGGCGAGGATGTGCGAATCGCCGAAGTTCAGGTCGAGGACCGAATCGCTCTCCTCCTTCACGAGCTTGTCGAGCCCCGTGGCGAGCACCTGCGCGTCCGAGGTGGCCATGGAGGGAAGGAGCATGAGGAAGCTCGCCGCGGAGAAGCTCGCGACGAGGCAGGCGATCCCCGAGGGCACCACGAACGCGCGCCAGTCCATGTGCGCCACGTAGCCGTAGGTGTCTTGAGAGGTGTTGGTGGTCACGCCGCCCTCGCTTCCCCGCCGCCATGCCCTTGCTGGCCTTGTACCCGATCCCCGCCATCGCGCGTGGCGGCATCTCGGCGTTTGCGGGTATAGAGAGGGCATGGCTGAACCTCACGACACAGAAGAGAAGGCACCCCGCGCGAGCGCGAGCGCGAGCCCGAGCGCCGAGGAAACCGCGTGCTCGGAGCACGCGCCCGACTGCGTGCGCATCGTCGACAGCGAGGGTTTCACGCACCTCGTGCGCCTCGACCCCGAAATGCCGCACCTGCCGGTGCTCCTCGTGCACGGCATGCACGCGCGCGACTACTCCGTGGACAGCTCGCCTCTCTGGGGCCGCATCCCCGAGCGCTTGCGGCAGGGTGGCTCGCAGGTGTTCTTCGGCTGCCAGGACGCGTGGGGCGACATCGAGCGCAATTCACTCCAGCTCTACCACAGCATCCACGAGGTGCTCGAGCGCACCGGCGCCGAGAAGATCCACATGATCGCGCACTCGAAGGGCGGCCTCGACATCCGCCACTGCGTCCATGTGCGCGACCTCGGCGACCACACGGCCTCGATCGTCACGCTCGGCACGCCCTACCACGGGCTTCGCATGTCGAACGCGCTCATGTACCTCGGGCCCATCCTCTCGAAGGTCGTGGCGCCCATCATCGACAACAACGCCCGCAAGATGGGCGACGACGACCCTGATTCCCTCGGGCTCCTGCATTCGACGACCACCTACGCCGCAGAGACGCTCGTCGGCGAGAACGAGGACCTCCCGGGCATCGAATACCGCAGCTACGCCTTCGTGCCGCGCATGACGAAGGCGCAGAAGCTGAACCCGCGGAGCCTCTTCATCCAAGTCTTCGACGGCGACAACGACGGCATCGTGCCCCTCGCCTCCACCGAGGCTACGAACTGGTGCGTGGTGCGCGGCGAGCGCGGAGTCGCCATGAACCATGACGATTCCTACGACCTCAACGAGAAGGACATCGAGCTCACGATGCCCGACGGCACGGTGTACAAGAACTCACCGGATCTCCTCGAAGCCGTGGTGCAATCGCTCGACCTCATAGCGTGGCGACGGGCGAAGCTCGAGGCCGCGCGCAAGGGCGCCTAGGCGAGCGCGATCTCCATGGCGAGCGAGCGCGAAGGCGATTTCTGGCGCGGCATCAAGGACGTGGATCCCGAGGACGAAGAAGCGGCGCGCGCCGCATGGGTCGCCGAGATCGAGGTACGCGCGGCGAGCCTTCCGCGGGAATTTCGCCTCGACGAGGCGCGCATGCTCGAGCCCATGAAGGCCGAGGTAGCGGATGAGGCGAGCGAGCGCACGGCTGATCTCATGGCGCTCTTCGAGCCGCCCCTTGCCGCGGATGGCCGCGAGGTCGCGCCGAGCTTTTGCTACGTGAGCGTGGTGCCCGAGGCGGAGTTTTCCCTCATCGCCCCCATTGCGGCGCACCTCGCAGACGATGGCGATCGCGACCCCGAGGACGTGCCCGTCGGCCACTGCCGGGCCTACGCCTTCCAAACGTGCGTGGCCGGTACGCTGGGATTTCCGCCGAATGCGCTCGCTCCGCATCTCCCGGGGGCCTGCCGTGACGTGGAGGCGCACTTCTACCTCGACACCGAGCGACTCGTCTTCGGTACCGACGACCCCGAATTCGTCGTGCTCGTGAACGAGTATGTGAAGGATCAGAGCTTTCGCAAGGATTCGGGTGGCACCGCGCTCTTCGAGGTGCTCGAGTTCCTTGTGGACGACGGGCTCATGTTCCTCTCGGACGAGGAGACGCGGCTCGAGCGCCTCGAGGACCACATGGGCGAGGACGTGACGGAGATCCCGCACGACTTCGACCTCTTCATCACCCGCGAGCGCCGCCTCCTCGGCGAGCTCTACAACTTCTACCGCCAATACGCCGACATGGCGCAGACGCTCTCCACCTCGCGCACGCAGATCCTCGACGCCGACGACCGCGCGCTCCTCGGCGTGCTCGCCGACTCCTCGCGCCACATGGCGGCGGACACCCTCGAGCTGCGCGAATTCGCCCTCCAGCTCCGCGGTCTCTTCCAGAGCAAGATCGACGTGCGGCAGAACAAGGTGATGTCGATCCTCACGGTCGTGACCGTGATCTTCATGCCGCTCACGCTCATCACCGGCTGGTTCGGCATGAACTTCGACGTCATGCCCGTGCTCCACTGGGACGGTTCGTACTACTACGTGATCGCCATCTCACTCGCCATCGTCGTCGGCGAGATCCTCTTCTTCAAGCACAAGAAGTGGTTCTAGGTCCCCGCCAGCCACCCGCAAGACAGTAGGGACGGACCTTCTGTCTTGCGCGCAGCGTCCCTAGCAGCGAAAACGTCGCAAGACAGTGGGGACGGACCTTTTGTCTTGGTAAAGGTGCTGGTAGACGGCTTGCCGCAAGACGAAAGCTCCGTCCCCACTGTCTTGGCCTGTTCGTTGCGCGCCGTAATTGTTGTTGGGAGCGTGGCGTATTCTCTTCGGTATGGATGAGACGCAGGAAAACCCGCAGGAAGAGCGCGATGCCTTCGCGTATGGCTCGCTCGGCTATAGGCTGCCGTGGGCCGAGACGGGGGAGGGCGAGCTGCTCTTAGCCGACGAGGCGTTCGAGACGTATCTCGAGTGGACGCTCGACCGTGGCTTCGAGCTTTGGGCGCACCAAGAAGACGCGCTCATGGACCTCGCGGCCGGGGATTCGGTGATTCTCGGCACCCCCACGGGAAGCGGCAAGAGCCTCGTGGGCCTGGGGCTCGCGTTCCAGGCCATCGCCACGGGGCGCACCTGCTGGTACACGGCGCCCATCAAGGCGCTCGTCTCCGAGAAGTTCTTCGACTTCACCGATGTGTTCGGCCGCGACAACGTGGGCATGCTCACGGGCGACGCCTCCATCAACCCCGGTGCGCCGATGGTGTGCTGCACGGCCGAGGTGCTCGCGAACCTCGCGCTTCGCGAGGGCGAGGATTGCGGCGTCGACTGCGTGGT
Organism: uncultured Atopobiaceae bacterium; assembly: GCA_947626465.1. Taxonomy (GTDB): domain Bacteria; phylum Actinomycetota; class Coriobacteriia; order Coriobacteriales; family Atopobiaceae; genus CANRLS01. The sequence continues at coordinate 12,991 of CANQSI010000007.1, read as the reverse complement.
GATGGACGAGTTCCACTACTTCGGCGACCCCGAACGCGGCTGGGCGTGGCAGGTGCCGCTCATCGAGATGCCGCACGCGCAGTTCCTGCTCATGAGCGCCACGCTCGGCGACGTGAGCACGATCGCGGAGCGCCTCGAGGAGCGGGGCGAGCGCGCGGTCGATTGCATCCTCGACGCGCCGCGACCGGTGCCGCTCGAGTACCACTACTCGCTCCAGCCGCTCGAGACGGCCGTCGAGCTCGCGCTCAAGCGCGGCGAGGGGCCGCTCTACGTCGTGCATTTCTCGCAGGATGCGGCCCTCGCGAGCGCGCAGGCCCTCGCGAGCTACGGCGTGGCCGAGAAGGAGCGTCGCGACGCGGTGCGCGCGGCCATGAAGGGCACGCGCTTCACCACGCCCTTCGGAAAGACCCTCCAACGCCTGCTCTCGGCAGGGGTGGGCGTGCACCACGCGGGGATGCTTCCGCGCTATCGCCTCCTCGTGGAGCGGCTTGCGCAGCAGGGCCTCCTCGAGGTGATCTGCGGCACGGACACGCTCGGCGTGGGCATCAACGTGCCCATCCACACCGTGCTCCTCACCGCGCTCACGAAGTTCGACGGCACGCGGGTGCGCCGCCTCACCGCGCGCGAGTTCCACCAGATCGCGGGACGCGCGGGACGCGCGGGCTTCGACACCGAGGGCGTGGTGATCGCGCAGGCGCCAGAGCACGAGATCGAGAACGAGCGCCAGCGCCAACGCGCTGCGGGCGATCCGAAGAAGGCGCGCAAGCTCAAGAAGAAGGCGCCGCCGAAGGGCTTCGTTGGCTGGAGCGAGAGGACCTTCGAGGGCCTCGTGGAGAAGGCGCCCGAGACCCTTCGCGCGCACTTCGAGGTCTCGCATGCGATGGTGCTCTCGCTCGTCGCGCGCGGAGGCGATGCCTGGGGCTCGATCGCCTCGCTCGTCGAAGGCGCGGAGATCTCCGACGAGGCGAAGGCCGCGAACCTCGCGCGCGCACGCGAGATCCTCCTCACGCTCATCGACACGGGCGTGGTGGTGGAGAGCCAAGACGAGGACGGCGCCCCCCGCTACGAGCTCACGATCGACCTTCCCGAGGACTTCGCCCTCGACCAGCCGCTCTCGCCCTTCTTTGTGGCGGCGCTCGACCTCCTCGACCGCGAAGGCCCGGACTACGCGGCAGACGTCATCTCCCTCGCGGAGAGCGTGCTCGAGGATCCGCGCCAGATCCTCCGCGCGCAGGAGCGCAAGGCGAGGGACGCCGTCTGGGCGGAGCTTCGCGCCGAGGGCGTGGACGTGGAGGAGCGCAAGGAGCGCGTGGCCGAGGTGAGCTGGCCGAAGCCGCTCGAGGAGCTCATCCAAAGCGCTTTCGAGGCCTATTGCGTGCGGGTGCCGTGGGCACGCGACTACGCGCCGAGCCCAAAGAGCGTCCTTCGCGCCATGGTGGAAACCTCCGCGGGCTTCAAGGCCTACGTGGGGGCGCTCGGCATCTCGCGCGCCGAGGGCATCCTCCTTCGCTACCTCTCCGATGCCTACCACCTGCTTTCCCGCTCCATTCCCGAGAGCTATGTGGATGAGCGCCTTGCCGACGTCATCGCCTGGCTCGGTTACGTGGTGCACACGACGGACAGCTCGCTCGTGGACGCCTGGGAAGCCTCGGGCGGGGAGGAGGCGGCGCCGCCCACCGCCGAGGACGCGGTCGTGTACGTCGATCGCCACGGGCTCGAGGTGCAAGTGAGAAACGCGCTCTTCGAGCGAGTGCTCGCCGCGGCGCGCGAGGACGCGGAAGCCCTGGGCGCCCTCGACGGGGAGTACCGCTTCGGCCAGGCGAGGTGGCAGGCGCTGCTCGATGCGTACTTCGAGGCGCACGAGGAGATCCGCACGGACGGCGACGCCCGCTCTGCGAAGTACTTCTCGCTCGATGAGGCGCCGGAGAAGGAGCGCCACGAATGGCTCGCCCGTCAGATCTTCACGGACGAGGCGGGCGATGGCGACTTCCAGATTTGGGCGACAATCGACCTCGACGCCACGCAGGAGGCGGGGGAGGTCGCCTTCTCCTCCTACGCCGCGGGCTTCATCGAAGACCTGCTGCACGACAGCGACGCGTAAGGGCGCGAGCGGAAAGGAACTGCCATGGGCAAGGTGTGCTTCGTCGACGTGGACAACACCCTCACGGGCTCGGAGAACAAGATTCCCGCGAGCGCGCGCGAGGCCATCCGCGCGGCCCGTGCGCTCGGCCACCGCGTCTACCTCTGCACGGGGCGCTCGAGGGCCGAGATCTACTCCGAGATTTGGGAGATCGGCCTCGACGGGCTCATCGGCGCCAATGGCGGCTACGTGGAGGACCACGAGAAGGAGATCTTCCACCAGTCGCTCTCCGCTGAGGACGAGCGCGCCTGCGTGGATTGGCTGCACGCCCGCGGCCTCGAGTTCTACCTCGAGGCAAACGACGGGCTCTTCGCGAGCGAACGCTTCGAGGAGCGTGGCGGCGCGGTGATCCGCGAGTACATGCGCCGCAAGGACAAGCCCATCAACGAACGCTACGGCATCCGCGAGGCCTTCCCGGAGATGATCTTCGGCGCCGATCTCTATCGCGACGAGGTGAACAAGATCAGCTTCATCCTCGAGAGCTATCAGGACTACCTCGACGCGGTCGAGGCATTCCCCGAGCTCAAGGTGGGTACGTGGGGCGGTTACGAGAACACCGCGCTCTTCGGGGACCTCGCGCTCCCGAAGATCGACAAGGGCCTCTCCGTGCAGAAGCTCCTGAACTACATCGGCGCCTCGCAGAAGGACACGATCGCCTTCGGCGACGCCATCGTGGACATCCCGATGTTCGAGGTCTGCGCCTATTCCGTGGCGATGGGCAACGCCGACGACGCGACGAAGGCTGCGGCGGACTACGTGACCGGCGACGTGGACGAGGACGGGCTCGCACAGGCCTTCGACTACCTCGGTCTCACGAAGTAGCAATCACATGAAAGAGTCGGCGCCTTGCCGCTTTCCTCGCGCTCCGCGCGCGTCCACGCGCCGCGCGCTCGCCGTATGTGCGTGCTGTGGCGGCGTCCAGGCTGGGTAGATACGCCACGTACGAATGCACGCTTCGCGAGAAAGGCTCGCTATGACACGCATCGGCTGCCACCTCTCCGACCGCAACGGCTTCATGGGAATGGCCTACGAATCCTCTGGCCTCGGCGCCAACACCTTCCAGTTCTTCACGCGCAATCCCCGCGGCGGCCGCGCACGGACGTGGGACGAGGCGGATCTCGAGAAATTCGCCGCCTACCAGGCGCAGCACGACATGGGGCCCATCGTGGCCTATGCGCCCTACACGGCAGATCCCGCCTCGGGCGAGCTTTCGAAGGAGGACTTCGCGAAGCTCGTCTTCTCCGAGGACCTTGCGCGCTTGGAGCAGCTCCCGGGCCAGCTCTACGCGGCCCATCCCGGGAGCGCGATCGACGAGGATCGCGACGTGGCGATCGCGCACACCTGCGCCGCGCTGAACGAGGTGCTCACGAAGAGCCAGACCACCACGTTCTTGCTCGTGAACCTGCCAGGGGCGGGAAACGAGATCGGCGTCACCTTCGAGGAGATGGCGGCGCTCCTCGACGGCGTGAAGCTCGCCGACCACGTGGGGCTCTGCCTCGACGTCGTGGGGCTTTGGGGCGCCGGCTACGACGTGGTGGGAGATCTCGATGGCGTGCTCACCGAACTCGACCGGAAGGTGGGGCTCGATCGCGTGAAGGCCGTGCACCTCGCCGATCCTCGCTACGACCTCGGCACGCACCACACGCACCATCTCCCGCTCGGCGAGGGCAAGATCGGCCTTCCCGGGCTCTGCGAGATTGCAAGAAAACTCCAGGACAAGATCCTCATCCTCGAGACCCCACACGACGACGTGGGCGCCTACGGCGAGGCCATGAAGGCCCTCACTTCCGTGCTCGCTTAGCTTTCGAAGCAAGTGAGCAGTGGGCCCTCGCGCGTATGGAGGCGTTGCGGGGGCCTACGCATGGCGAAAGGTATCCGACGTCCTACACTTGGGTTTGTACTTCAATCCACTCTAACGAAAGGTACCCCATGGACTTCTTGGAGCTTGCCCGCGCTCGCTATTCCTGCCGCAAATACGCCGATACACCCGTAGGCGACGACGTGCTCGCCAAGGTGCTCGAGGCAGGGCGCCTTGCGCCGACGGCCAAGAACAACCAACCGCAGCGCGTGGTGGTCGTGCAATCGGAGGAGGCGCTCGCGCGCCTTTCCGAGGCCACGCCTATGGGGAGGAACGCGCCTGTCGTGCTCGCCGTGGGCTACGCGCCGAGCGAGGCGTCCGTCATCGCCATGGACACCTACTACGACGGCACCTACTGCGCAGGCACCCAAGACGCCTCCATCGTGGCAACGTCGATGATGTATGAGGCGGCTGAGCTGGGGCTTGGCTCGCTGTGGATCCGCGGCTACGACACCGGGAAGGTGCGCGAGGCGCTCGACCTCGGCGACGACTTCGAGCTCGTGATGCTCCTCGCGCTCGGCTGGCCCGCGGAACACGACGAGCCCTCTCCCATGCACGAGAGCCGAAAGCCCCTCGACGACACGGTGATGTACGTCTAAGGCTTCGCGTCCTTTGGAGCTGGCTTCGGCTTCGTCCAGCGCTTGAGTTTGAGGGAGTTCAGCACGACGCCCACTGAGGAGATGGCCATGGCGGCCGCCGCGACCTCGGGCGGGACGTTCACATGCGCCCAGGCGAGCACGCCTGCCGCGAGCGGGATCGCGATGACGTTGTAGACGAGCGCCCACACGAGGTTCTGCTTGATGTTTCGCATGGTGGCGCGTGAGAGGTCGGCCGTAGCCGCCACGTCGGTGAGGTCGCTCGACATGATGACGACGTCGGCGGAGGCGATGGCCACCTGCGTGCCTGCTCCCACGGCTATGCCCACGTCGGCGGCGGCGAGCGCGGGGGCGTCGTTCACGCCATCGCCTACCATGGCCACCTTCACCGGGTGTCCGTCGCCCTTGGGAAGGGGTGCGGGCTTCATGTCCATGCCGGGCATACTCATGCCGGACATCGAGCCCATCGAGCCGCTGGAGCCCATATCCATTCCGGGCATGCTCCCCATGCTGCCCATCGAGCCCATGTCCATTCCGGACATCGAATCCATGTCCGTGCTGCCCATCGAGCCCATGTCGCCCAGGTCCATCTTCATGTCCATAGGCTTTGAGCTCGAGGAATCGCTTTTCGGGCTGCTCTTCTGAGCATCCTTCGCGGGCGGCTTTCCCGCCCATTGGAGCGTGCGGATCTCGTCTTCCTTGCCGGCGGGCAGCACCCCCGCGATCACCTCGTCCACACCCACCTCTTGCGCGACGGCATCGGCGGTGGCCTTGGCGTCGCCGGTGATCATCACGGTCTTCATGCCGAGGGCCTTGAGCTCGAGAATCGCCTCTTTGCTTGTGGGGCGCACGGTGTCGGAGAACGCGAGCGCCCCGAGGAGACGGCCGTCTTTCGCGAAGTAGTCGACCGTCTTCGCGTCCTTTGCAAATGAGGCGACTGCCTCCTCGAGCGGCGACACGTCGATATCGTGGTCGCCCATGAGGCGCGCGTTGCCCGCGAGGCACGCCACGCCATCTGCGGTCTTCGCGGCAAGGCCTCCGGCCGGGACGATGGCGATGCCATCCACTTCGAGAGGTGCCACATGCGAGGCAGCGGTCTTGCCGTAGTTCACGACGGCCTTCGCGAGCGGGTGGTCGCTCTTCGCCTCGAGCCCGAGGGCCACGGCGAGAAGCTCGTCCTTCTCCACGCCGGGCGCCTCCGCCACCCCCGAGACCTCCGCCACGCCCGTGGTGATGGTGCCCGTCTTGTCGAGCGCCACCACGCCGAGCTTCCCCGCGCCCTCGAGGGCGCTCCCGCTTTTGATGAGGATTCCCTGCTTCGCGCCTTGGCCCGTGGCCACCATGATGGCGGTGGGCGTGGCAAGCCCGAGCGCGCAGGGGCAGGTGATGATGAGTACCGAGATAGCGCGCGTGAGCGAGAAGCCCCAGCCCGCGCCGAGGCAGAGCCACACGACGAGCGCGACGAGGGCGACGGCGATGGTGCAGGGGATGAAGATGGCGCTCACGCGGTCGGCGAGCGCCTGCGCCGGCGCGGTGGACATCTGCGCTTCTTCCACGAGGTGGATGATGCCGGAGAGCGTGGTGTCCTTTCCCACCCTCGTGGCGCGCATGGTGAAGTAGCCGTCTTCCACCACGCTTCCGCCCGTCACCTCGGCGCCCACGTCCTTCGCGACGGGAAGTGATTCGCCGGTGATGGCACTCTCGTCCACCTCGCCCGAGCCCTTTGCCACCACGCCGTCGACGGGTACCGCCTCGCCGGCCTTCACCACGAGCACATCGCCCACGGCCACGACGTTCGCATCGACGGTGACCTCCTTGCCGTCGACGAGTTTCGTGGCCTTCGCCGGGCGGAGCTTGTAGAGCTTGGAGAGCGCGCTCGTGGTGCGGCCGCGTGCCTTGGCCTCGAAGAGCTTGCCCACGCAGATGAGGGTGAGGATCATCCCGGCGCTCTCGAACGAGAGTTGGCTTGCCCACATGCGCACCGCGCTCGGATCCGAGCCGGCAAGCGTGCCGCCCATCGCATAGAGGCACCACACGCCGTAGACAGTCGCAGAGCCCGCACCGAGCGCCACGAGGGCATCCATGTTCGCGGGCGGGTGGATGAGCGAGCGAAGCCCGTGCGTGAAGATCGCACGGTTCGCCACGAGGATGGGGAGGAGCAGGAGGAATTGCGTGAGGCCGAGGCTGATCGCACCTCTCCAAGGCTGGAGCGGCTCGGGGAGGGGCCAGCCGAACTGCGCGCCAAAGCCGAGGTAGCAGAGCGGCACGGCGAACACGATCGAGAGGATGAGCCGGTGTTGGATGCCGGAGATCTCGCGTTTCGCCGCCACCTCGGGGTCGGCTCCGGGCGTGAACGTCATCATCAGCATGTTCACCGTGCACCCTCCTCCGCTCGATCCTCGTCGCACGCGGAGGTTTGTACCCGCGCGCTCACCGAAGCGAGCGCTAGCGCCGGTCGGCCGGGCATGTGCGCGCGTTGGATTTCTCCGCGCCCGAGCCATGCGAAGGCGAAACGATATACTCAATCCAAAGGATCGATCCATTTGGCAGGAGTGCGCGCAGTGCCTTCGCTGAGGAAATCAAAGATCGCGAGCAAGCTCGGCATTGACGTCAACCAGGCATCCGACTGGTCCGTGGACATGTCCCAGTTCGGGACCTACACCACAGACGACTACGCTCGCGCAGACTGGGAAGACGGCGCGTTCGAGGGCGAGGCGCACGACGTCACGATCAAGCGCCAAACCGATCGCGGCACCGACATCAAGCTCCTCGGCCTCGACTACCAGCGCATCCAGGCGATCCTCCGCGGCTTCCAGAAGCGCTTCGACCCGAATGGCGAGAACGCGAAGCGTCGCGAGCTGCGCATGACGACGATCCGCAATTGGGTGATCATCACGAAGCTCGCCTCGAGCTGGACCATCCTCTTCACGCTCGTCAAGCTCTTCGTGGGCGCGCTCGATTCCTCGGGCTTCCTCCTCGTGAACGCCATCTTCTCGGTGACCATGGCGTGGTCGAAGAACTACATCGTCGACGGCTACGTGAAGGCCGAGCGCTACGGACGCAACTTCTCCGTCAAGCACCAAGAGCTCTACCGCTGCCAGTTCGCCGGCGCGCTCTGCGTGATCGTGAGCTGCATCTACATGTGGTTCGGCGCGGGGATCCTCAACAAGGACTTCGGAGCCGGCGTGGAGTACTCCACGCTCACCGGCCTCGGCATGACGGCCATCGCCATCGGCGAGATCTTCCTCGCCCTGAAGGGCGTCTTCAACTGCCAAACCGCGGGGCAGTACGTGCTTCGCTGCCTGAAGATGCTGAACGTGTGCACATCCTTCGGCGCCGCCGCGCTCGCGAACATCGCCATCCTCTCGATCTTCATCAAAGGCGGCCAGGACTTGCGCGAAAACGGGATCATGGTGCTCGTATGCGGGGGAATCTCCCTCGTGATCGGCCTCTTCCTGCTCTCCATGCAAGCCAAGCACGGCGACCGCGAGTGGGTGGACTAGGTTCGCGCCTATCGCGATCTCCCAGCCCCCTCGCCGATTCCCCACCGACCTCTCAAGTTTGCCACGCGCTCAGCGGGGTAGAAGTCTTCGCGTCACGTGGCGCTTGGGCGCCTCACGCAACCTTAAGAGAAAGGAACTGCGATGCCCGAATTCGCGAACCCCTATGGCATGGAAGTCCCTCGCACGCTCACCGACGGCGAACTGGCTCAGGCCATCCGCGTCGATCTCGCTGGCGAGCTCGAGGCCATCTACCTCTACGAGGCGCACGTGCTCGCCACCGACAACCCGGTGGCCAAGAAGGTGCTCGCCGACATCGCCAATGAGGAGAAGGAGCATATGGGCGAGCTCCTCACGCTCCTCCAGTACCTCGAGCCGAGCGAGGCGGACCACTACCGCGAGGGTTCGGGCGAGGTGAAGGAGATGCTCGAGGACCTGGGGATCGACCCCACACCCACGCTCAAGAAGCTCTTCGGCACCGATGTCGAGGCCGGCGACGACTAGGCGAGAACGCCCTTTCTGAATTGATTTCGCCGAGGAGAAGTGACTGCGGTACCCGCGGGTACCGCAGTCACTTCTCCTCGGCGTCGACTAAAGAATCGCCCTATCTCGCGCGTTGCGCGAGGTAGGGCTCATTTTGGCTACGGCCGCGTAGGGCCTATTGCGGTACCTTGCGGGTACCGCAATAGGCCCTACGCGGCCAAATAAAGGATGCGGCTTTCTCGGCTGAAGATGCTATGCGCAGGTGTCGGCGAGCACCTGGCCGGCGAAGGCGCGGGCCTCCTTGAGGTCTTCCTCGTTCGGACGATCCTTGTGGATCATGCCGAAGGAGCCGTAGCAGCGGAAAGAGGTGTTTGCCATGGGGATGCCGTGCTCCTTGGCGAGCTCCTCGATGCGGCCGACGGAAGAAGCGGGGCTCGCGGCGGTGCCGAAGCTCGCGATCTTGCCGATCTTCTTCGTGTTCTCGTCGAAGAACGCGTAGATGCGCTTGTCCACGTCCATGCCGTAGAGCGAGGCGCCGAGGAAGAGCAGGTCGACGTCCTCCTCGAGGGGCTTCGAGATGTCCTCGGCGGGCACGCCTGCCACCTCGGCGATGGCCTTGGCCACCTTCTCCGTGTTGCCCGACCTGGTGCAATAGCGCACGGCGATGTTCATGGATCCTCCTTGATTGCGCTCGCGCCGAAAGACCACGGCGCGCTTCTCTCCCTAAAACCGCCCATAGCTTAAACGCTCGCCCTTTCGCGCGCGTTCGAAATCATCTCGCTCCACGCGAAAAATTGGAGCGCTATGCTTTGCGTACGCTTCGGCGGCGCAAGACGGGGAGGTGCGCAGCTTGATCGCCAGAGACACCCTCATGGATAAGTTCACGCGGGTATCCGTGGCCATCGGCAACCAGGTGCACCTGCGATCCCTTCGCGACGCGTTCTCCACCATCATCACGCTCTTCATCCTCGGCGGCGTGGCCGTGCTCTTCGACAACGTCATCTTCCCCACGATCATGCAGGGCGACATGCTCGTCGCCTGGCAGACGTGGGGAAACGCGGTGTTGCAAGGCACGCAGAACTTCGCCTCGGTGATGCTCGCGGCGATGCTCGGCTTCTGCCTCGCGAGGAACCTCCACTTCCAAAACGCCATCGGCGCGATCCTCGTCTCCACCGCGTGCTTCATCGTGGTGATCCCCCAGACGATCAGCGTGTCGGGCTCGCTCACCTCGCTCACGCTCGACGACAAGACCTTCGACCTCCACCGTCCGCAATCCACCGTCGACGGCAACTACCTGCTCCTTCGCATGGAGCAGGAGGCCGAGGAGGCGGAGGACGCCGAGGTGAACGACGGCAACGTGGAAAGCGGCATCGCGCCCGTGATCACCCGCCTCGAGACCGATCATGCGACGACGATCGATTTCAACGAGGCGGCTGAGGAGAGCGAAGAGGCGGCGGAGGCGGCCATCTCCGGCCAGGCGACGGTCTTCACGCAGGCCTTCACGGTGGATCAGTTCGGCTCGGGCGGCCTCTTCGTGGCCATCGTGATGGGGATCGCCTCGTCGACGGTCTTCTTCAAGCTCTCGAGCATCAAGAGATTGCGCCTCTACCTCGGCGAGGGCGTGCCCCCCGCGGTGGCGAGCACCTTCAACGTGCTCATCCCCTCATGTCTCACGATCATGCTCTTCGCGGGGATCGCGGCCATCCTCGCAGGCGCGTTCAACACGAGCGTCCCCGAGATCGTCGACATCGTCATCCAGCGCCCGCTCAGCATCTTCGTGGGCGAGAACATCTGGGGCGCCTCGCTCATCTTCAGCATCGGCATGTTCCTCTTCACGCTCGGCATCCACCAGACGACGGTGAACGGCGTCCTCCTCACCCCCATCATGCAGGTGCTCTTGAACGAGAACACCGAGGCCTTCGCGCAGGGCCTGCCGATCACCATGGAGAATTACAACTACCTGAACTACGACACGCAGGCGGTCTTCGGCACGATGGGCGGCTCGGGCTGCACGCTCGGCCTCATCATCGCCACGTTCCTCTTCTCGCGCTCGCAGTCGGCGCGCGCGGTGTGCGGCCTCGGCCTCGTACCGGGCATCTTCGAGATCAACGAGCCGATCATCTACGGCTACCCCATCGTCTACAACCTGCCGCTCATGGTGGCCTTCGTGCTCTGCGCGCTCATCGGCTACGCCGGCAGCTACTTCATGACGGTCCTCGGGCTCATGCGCCCCTGCGTGATCACGATCGCGTGGACGACTCCGCCCTTCATCAACGCGTTCCTCGCCACGGCGGGCGACTTCCGCGCACCCGTGTGCCAGCTCGCGCTCATGATCATCATCACGGTCGTCTACACCGCCTTCATGAAGATCGCCGAGATCACGGGCTCCGGCTTCAGCGATACCGACGTGCTCGGCGACGACTTCCTCGGCTCCGAGGCTGCCATGGAGGCCGCCGAGCAGGGGAGCGCGGAGCAGGCCGCCTAGCTTGATCCCCCCTTCTCAACCTCACTGGTAGAAGCACCCGTTCGCCCCGCGGTATTCCGTGGGTGAAAAGACGATTTGCTATCCTCGATCGGGTATTCGTCGGAGCCTTTCGCGCGTTTGGAGCGGGACACGATGGGTCGATCTGGCGGCGGTTATTCAGGCGGCGGCCACTCAGGGGGTGGCGGGTCGTCGGGTGGCCACTCCGGTGGCGGAGGTCACGTTTCAGGCAATCGCTCCATGGGCGGGCGCTCGGGCGGACGCTCGATGGGCGGGCCGGGCCATGGTGGGCCGAGCTACGGACGCCCCATGATGGGAGGGCCCTTCGGCGGTTTCTCTCCCTTCAGGCGCAGGCCGATGATGATGGGCGGTCCAGTGATGGGAGGCCCCGTGATGGGCGGCCCGGCGGGGCGCATGCCCTACGGCGGCGGTGGATGCGGCTGCTTCGGGCTCATCGCCCTCGTGGTGCTGCTCATCATCATCTTCATGTTCGCCATGCCGATCTCCATGTGCTCGGGGCCCTCCTACGCGAGCTACTCCTCGGAGAGCTCGGTGGAGGTGCCGCGAAACACCGTGGAGCGCGAGCCGCTTCCGCTCTCGGCTGCCGAGCAGACCCAGCTCTACGTGGACGCCGACGGTTCGTGGATCGCCGATCCCTCCACGCTTGAGGCGGGCCTTCGGGAGTTCTGGCAGGAAACGGGGGTCTACCCCTTCCTCTACATCGCGCCGAACGGCTCCCTCACCTCGGGTGCCGCGTGCCACGAGGTGGCGGCCAACATCTACGACCAGCTCTTCAGCGATTCCGCCCACATGGTGCTCGTCTTCTGCGATGACGGGTATGGCGGCTTCACCTATGGCTACGAGGTGGGAAGCCAGGCGCAGACGGTGATGGACGACTCGGCGATCCAGACACTCGTCGCCTATCTCGAGCGCTACTACGCGACGGCCCCCACGGAGAGCCAGATGTTCGCCGATGCCTTCACGAGCACGGCGAAGACCATCATGCACGTGGAGCAGCCCTTCTACGTGCAGATGATGCCGCTTTTCATCGTTGCGGTCGTGGCGGTGGCGATCATCGCGGTGGTCTATACCATCCGCAAGAAGAACGCCGAGCGCGACGCCCATGTGAGGGAGGTCTTGGAACAGCCCTTGGAGAAGTTCAGCGACCAAGAGGTCGAGGACCTCGAGGAGAAGTACAAGGACAAGCTCTGAGCGTTCACGCCCCAACCGGGTGCCACGCGATGCCGGCTATAAGGACGCGGCGGCAAAGGGACCGCCCCTCGAGAAAGGAAACCCCATGGCTTCGATCCTCTCCCGCTTCACCTCGATCGTCAAAGCCAACATCAACGAGCTCATCGACAAGGCGGAAGATCCGCAGAAGATGGTGGACCAGTACCTGCGCGAACTCGCCGAGGATCTCGCCGAGGTCAAGGAGGCCACCGCGGGCGTCATGGCCGAGGAGAAGCGCTGCAAGCGCGCACTCGACGAGAACGCCGACAAGTCCGAGCACTACGAGGATCTCGCCAAGGCCGCCCTTCGCGAGGGCAACGAGGGCGACGCCCGCACCTTCCTCGCCAAGAAGCAGACCTACGACGGAGAGCGCGAGGGCCTGAAGGCCGCCTACGACGCCGCCAAGGCGAACGCCGACAAGATGCGCCAGATGCACGACAAGCTCGTCGACGACATCCAGCAGCTGAACGCGCGCAAGGAAACCATCAAGGCCAAGGCCGCCGTGGCCAAGACCCAAGACAAGATCACCGAGATGACGAGCGGCGTGGGCAAGACGCATGCCGCCGACGCGCGCGCGGCGTTCGATCGCATGGAGGCCAAGGCCGACGCCATGCTCGACCGCTCAAACGCCAAGGTGGAGCTTGCCGCCTCCGAGGACGAGGACAGCGCCGAGAGGCTCGAGAAGAAGTACGCCGAGGCCGG
>CANQSI010000006.1 GCA_947626465.1 uncultured Atopobiaceae bacterium | reverse complement strand
GGCGTGCCGGCCACGACCACGCGGCCGCCGGCCTCGCCGCCGCCGGGCCCGAGGTCGATCACGTAGTCGGCGTTCGCGATCATGTCGAGGTCGTGCTCGATCACCACCACCGTCGCGCCGTGCGCCACGAGGTCTTGCAGCACGTCGAGCAACACCTCGACGTCGAGCGGGTGGAGCCCGATCGTGGGCTCGTCGAAGACGAAGAGCGAGTCTTCCTGCCCGCGCCCGATCTCGCTCGCGAGCTTCAAGCGCTGCGCCTCGCCGCCGGAGAGCGCGGGCGTGGCCTCGCCGAGCGTGAGATAGCCAAGGCCGAGGCCTTGGAGCACGCGGAGCTTCGAGAGGACGCTGCGCTGCCCTTGGAAGGAGACGCCGTCGATGGCGGAGATGGCCTCGTCGATCGTGAGTGCGAGGAACTCCGGAAGCGAGAGGTCGCGCCCTCCCGCCACCTCGAGCCGGAAGCGCTCCGCCTCGTCGCCGTAGCGCGAGCCGCGGCACACGGGGCATTCCATCTCCACGTCGGGCAGGAACTGCACGTCGAGGTTCACCGAGCCCGTGCCCTCGCACGTGGAGCAGCGCAAGGATCCGGTGTTGTAGGAGAAGGCGCCGGCGTTGAGCTTGGCGGCCTTCGCCTCAGGCAAGCGCGCGTAGGCGCGGCGCAAGACGTCGAGCACGCTCGAGTACGTACCCACCGTCGAGCGCACGTTCACCCCGATGGGCGTGGCGTCGATGAGCTGCGCGCGGCGAATGCCGGGGGCGCTCAGATGCCGCACCTCCGAAGGCAGGGGCAGCTCCGCCGCCTGCGCCTGGAGAGCGGGGAGGAGCCCCTCGAGGACGAGCGTGGTCTTGCCCGAGCCGGAGACGCCCGTCACCGCCGTGAGCCGGCCCTTCGGGATGCGCACGTCAAGCGGCTTCACCGTGTGGATGGCATTCGTGGAGAGTTCGATCGCGCCGAGGTCGAAGAGCTCCTCGGTGCTCGCACGCGCACGTGGGCGCACACGGCGCTTGCCTGAGAGGAAGGGGCCGATTACGGAGCCCTCCGAGCGTTCGAGATCCGCGACGCACCCCTTCGCAATCACGCGCCCGCCGCCCGCGCCCGCAGCGGGGCCGAGCTCGCAGAGCCAGTCGGCGTGGGCGAGCACCCGCACGTCGTGATCCACCATCACCACGGAATTCCCGTCGGCGAGGAGGTCGTCCACCACGCCAAGGAGGCCGTCCATGTTGGCGGGATGGAGCCCGATGGAGGGCTCGTCGAGCACGTAGAGCACGCCGGTGGTGCGGTTGCGCACGGCACGGGCGAGCTGCACGCGCTGCCGCTCGCCGGTGGAGAGCGTGGCGCTCGCGCGGTCGAGCGAGAGGTAGCCGAGCCCGAGCTCGCGAAGGCGCTGCATGGGCTCGGCCATGTCGGCGAGGATGGCGCGTGCCATGGGCTGCATTTCCTCGGGAAGATCCCTCGCGAGGCGCGGGATGGCGGCCTCGTTCGAAGGATCGGCGCCCACCCATTCCCAGAGTTCGTCGAGCGTGAGGGCCGTGGCCTCGGCGAGGTTCTTGCCCCCGAGCTCAGGAGTGCGCGCCGCAGCAGAGAGCCTCGTGCCGTGGCACTCGGGGCAGGGCGCCTCCTTGATGAATTTCGCCACGCGGGCGAGCCCCTTCTCATCCGTCACCTTCGCGAGGGAGTTCTCCACCGTGTAGACGGCGTTGAAGTACGTGAAGTCGAGCTCGCCCGAGCGCCCGTCCTTGTTCTGGTAGACGATGTGGCGCTTCTCGGGCGGTCCGTTGAAGACGATGTCGCGCTCACGCGGCGTGAGGTCCTTGAAGGGCACGTCGGTGCGCACCCCCATGTCGCGCACGATGTCGATCATGAGCGACCACATGAGGCTCTGCCAGCTCGCGACGGCGCCCTCCTCGATGGACTTCGTCTCGTCCGGCACGATGGCGTCGAGGTTCACCTCGCGCACGATCCCCGTGCCGCCGCAGGTGGGGCAGGCGCCCTCGCTGTTGAAGGCAAGCGCCTCCGCGCCCGGGCCAAAGAACTCGACGCCGCAGGTGGGGCAGGTGATGGGGAGCTCGAGCGCCACGTGCGTGGTGGGCGGCACGCGGTGGCCGTTCGGGCACACGTGGCTGCCCAGACGCGAGAAGGCGAGCCGCAGGTGGTTCAGGAGCTCGGTGGAGGTGCCGAAGGTGGAGCGCACGCCGGCGATGCTCGGGCGCTGGCGAAGCGCGAGGGCCGCCGGCACGTGGAGCACCTCGTCCACCGCGGCGCGCTCCGCCTGGGAGATGCGCCGGCGCGTGTAGGTGGAAAGCGATTCCAGATAGCGCCGCGAGCCCTCCGCGTAGAGCACGCCCATGGCGAGCGAGCTCTTGCCCGAGCCGGATACTCCCGCGATGCCCACGAACTCGCCAAGCGGGATGTCGATATCCACGTCTTGCAGGTTGTGGACGCGCGCCCCACGCACGGAAATCGCCGTGGGTTCGCCCGTATGAGAGCGCTCGCTCACCTCGCACCTCGCTTCCGTTCGACGCCTCTGGGCACGGCGCGCCCAAGCGCCTCTGCCCCCTTTGGGTTATAGGCCAAAGCGCCCCATGGGACAAAGCGGGCGCGGCATCGCTTCGTGGGTAGAATGGGCGGCGCAAGAGGCAAGCAAGGGAAGTCCATGCCGGAGAGCCACGACAAGCACGCCAAGCGGAAGGCCACTCCGCGGGCAAGGCACACGAGTACCCCTCGCGTGGGCGGGGTGGGAAGCGCGGTGGAACCCGAGGCGCTCGAAGCTGCGCGCACGCAGCGCGCTCGCATCCAGGGGCGCAGGAAGATCGCAGGTGTGGCGGTGGCCCTCGCCTGCGTGGCCGTGCTCGCGATCGGGATCGCGCTCGCCCTCGGCCAAGCGCCCGATTCGGCCTCCGTCTCCCAGAGCGCCTCGACCAAAGCCGAGGCAGCCGCCGCAACCGGCCCCACCACCGTCTCGCTCTCGGCCGTCGGCGACAACCTCATCCACACGCCGGTCATGCAGACGGCGGACGCCGCAGAGGGCACGATGGACGATGGCCTCTATGACTTCACCGTGCTCTACCAGGGCATCGCCCCCATCATCGAAAGCCACGACATCAACTTCATCAACATCGAGACTCCCATGGCGGGCGACGAGAAGGGCTTTTCCGGCGGCGAGGTGAGGAGCGTCTCAAACGCGCCCGTGTTCAACACGCCATCGGACAACGCCGCCGACATCGCCGCCTTCGGCTTCAACCTCGCCACCACCGCCACGAACCACACCTACGACATGGGCCTCGAGGGCGTGCTCGCCATGAACGAGATCTGGGCCGAGCACCCCGAGGTGGTGGTGGCGGGCACGTACTCGAGCGCCGAGGATCGCGAGAACATCCGCGTGTTCGAGAAGAACGGCATCACGTTCGCCTTCCTCGCCTACACCACCGCCGTGAACGACGGCGTGCCCGACGGCGCGCCCGACTGGGCGGTGGCGTTCGTGGAGGACGACGTCATCACCTCCGAGGTGCAACGTGCCCACGAGCTCGCCGATTGCGTGATCGTCGCCGTGAGCTGGGGCGGCGAGGACTATACGGACATCGCCATCGACCAGCGCAAGTACGGGCAGTTCCTCGCTAACCTCGACGTGGATCTCGTGCTCGGCTTCCACTCCCACACCTTAGGGCCCATCGAATGGGTGGAGAACCGCGCGGCGCAGCTGGCGCCGGGCGAGGCCCCGCATCGCACGCTCGTCACCTACTCTCTGGGCGACATCACGGGCAATATGCCCAAGGCGCAAAACAACGTCACGGGGGTCTTCACCTGCGACTTCGTGCGCGATGAGACGGGAGGGGTGAGCGTGGCGAACCCCGGCTGGACACCCTGCGTGATCCACTTCTCCGGTGGAGGCGGCTACACGGTCTACCAGCTGAAGGACTACACGCCCGAGCTCGCCGCCACCTCCGACATCTTCGGCGGCATGGAAGACCCCATCGGGTGGATCAAGGACTTCACGCTGCAAGTCATCGACCCCCAGGTTGTGCAGGTGAGCCTGTAGCTCGGCGCCCATGGGGCACACCCCGGCTACAATGAGGTTCACCCAACGAAGGAGCACCTATGAATCCCGGAATCATCCTGCTCATCGCCGTGATCATCATCGTCGTGGCGATCATCATAGCCGTCATCGCCATCTACAACGGCATCGTGTCGAAGCGCAATCGCGTGGACAACGCCTGGCAAAACATCGACGCCAACCTCCAGCGCCGAAATGACCTCATCCCGAACGTCGTGGAGACGGTGAAGGGCTACGCCAAGCACGAATCCGGCGTGTTCGAAGCCGTCACCGAAGCGCGCGCGATGGCCACCGCGGCCAAGACGCCCGAGCAAGTGATGGAGGCGGATAACCAGATCACCACGGCGCTCCGCCAGCTCTTCGCCGTGGCGGAGGGCTACCCCGACCTCAAGGCGAGCACGAATTTCCTCGAGCTCCAAACGCAGCTCCAAGACGCGGAAGATCGCATCGTCTACGCGCGCCAGAGCTACAACGACTGCGTCTTTGCCTACAACACCTCCATCCAAACCTTCCCCGGAAACATCATCTCCGGCATCGGGCATTTCGAGCCTCGGACGGGATTCGAAGTCACGGAGGCGGAGGCACGCTCTGTGCCGAACGTCACGTTCTAGGGAGGCACCGTGGCCTCCTCGCGCAAGCGCAAGGCGACCCCGCGCACGAACACGAGTGGGCTTCACCGCGCCCAGCGCACGATTTCCTATGATGCCGCCGAGCCCGAGCCGAGCGCGCGACGCCCGCGAAACGAGCTCAGGGGAAACACCGCGGAGTTCGACGCCCTTCCCGCGGCAGAGGAGCCACGCTCGCGCAGCGCCTCCCGCGAAGAGCAGGCGCGCCGCATCGAGACCATTCGAACCGCGCGAGGCACGAAGGACACGCCGCGTTCGCGGAGGAGCTCCCTCCCAAGCGACCTTCCCGCGATCGGCAATGGCACGGGCGAACCCTCCGCAGGCGCCGCGAGCGCACGCGTGAACGCGAACCCGAGCAGCACCTCCGCACGTCCCATCACCCACCCGAACACCCGCCCCGAGGAGAGCCCCTACGCCGCGACCTCGCACTCAGGCTCCGCGAAGAAACGCGGCCTGAAGCGCCCGAACAGGGTGCAGCTGGGCATGATCATCGCCGCCTGCTGCGTCGTGGCGGTGGCCGTGGGGCTCGTGGTGGCCTTTGCCATGGGCGCCTTCAACGCCCCCGTGACCTCGCCTTCCGAGGGCATGGACGGCCTCTACGTCCCGCCCATCGAGGACGACCCCGCCACGGAAGTTGACGAGAGCGCGCAGGGTCTCACCCCCACCAAGGGCGAGGCGTCCGTCTCGCTCTCTGCGGTGGGCGACAACCTCATGCACCTGCCCGTGGTGAACACCGCCGACTACGCCGAGGGGACCTTCGGCGACGGGCTCTACGACTTCAGCGTGTGCTACGCGGGCCTGAAGGACATCGTGGACACCCACGACATCAACTTCATCGACATCGAGACGCCGATGTGTGGCGACGAGCGCGGCATCAGTGGCTACCCGTCGTTCAACACGCCCTCTGACGACGCCGCCGACATCGCGGCCTTCGGCTTCAACCTCGCTACCACCGCCACGAACCACGCCTGGGATGGCGGCCTCGAGGGCATCGAGAACATGAGCGCCACCTGGGCCGAGCACCCCGAGGTGGTGGTGACGGGCACCTTCACGAGCCAGGAGGATCGCGACCGCATCCGCGTCTTCGAGAAGAACGGGATCACGTTCGCCTTCCTCGCCTACCAGGACTATTTGAACGGCTACGTGTTGCCCGAGGACCTCTCGTGGGCCATCGCCGATTCCAACGATCGCGCGAAGGTGAAAGAGGACATCGACAAGGCCCACGAGCTCGCTGAATGCGTGATCGTAGCCATGAGCTGGGGCGACGAGTACGCAAACCAGCCCAACCAGTCGCAGCGCGATTGCGCGCAATTCATGGCCGACAACGGTGTGGACCTCATCCTCGGCTTTGGCTCGCATGTGATCGGGCCCGTCGAGTGGATCGACGCCGCGGCCACCACCTCGGACGGCGCCGAGAACCCCTTCGCCGGCCATCGCACGCTCACCGTCTTCTCCCTCGGCAACTTCGTGAGCAACCAGCAGGATCCCTTCAGCAACGTGGAAGGATGCTTCACCTGCAACATCACGCGCGACGCGAACGACGTGATCTCCATCGCCGACCCCACGTGGATCCCCCTCGTGAACCACTTCTCCGGCGGCACCGGCCACACGGTCTACCAGCTCAAGGACTACACCGCCGAGCTCGCGCGCCAACACGACGTGCTCGGCGCGCTCGACGACCCCCTCGGCTACGTGCGCACCTACACCACCGAGGTCATTGACCCCGAGGTCGTGGCGATCGATATGTAGCCACCGGACGTCCGAGCGCGGGAGCATATGGTTCGGCGCGCCCGGCTCCCACAGGGCGCGCCGAACCATATGATCCCGCACCCTGCTACGTTGATGACGCTAGAAGACCCGGTTCTCGCGGTAGAACCTGATGAGCGACTGCGTGGAGGGATCCTGCTCGGCGAGGGCCTCATCGCTCTCGGAGAGGGCGGGCGTGATCTGCTTTGCGAGCTGCTTGCCCAGCTCGACGCCCCACTGGTCGAACGAGTTGATGCCCCACACCACGCCTTCCACGAACGTGATGTGCTCGTAGAGGGCGATGAGCTCGCCCATCGAGAACGGCGTGAGCGCCACGCCGAAGATGGAGGTGGATGGGCGATTACCGGTGAAGACGCGCGCCGTCACGATGCTCTCGGGCGTACCCTCCGCGCGCACCTCGGCCACCGTCTTGCCGAAGGCGAGCGCCTTGGTCTGCGCGAGGAAGTTCCCGAGGAAGAGCTCGTGGACGTCCTGGCCGCCGTCCTTCGCCGGGTTCGGCGTGTTGCAGAAGGCGATGAAGTCCGCCGGCACGATCGTCGTTCCCTGGTGGAGCAGCTGGTAGAACGCGTGCTGGCCGTTCGTGCCCGGCTCGCCCCAGAAGATCTCGCCCGTGGCGCAATCCACGAGGGTGCCATCCCAGCGCACGGACTTGCCGTTCGACTCCATCGTGAGCTGCTGGAGGTAGGCCGGAAAGCGCGCGAGGTACTGGTCGTAGGGCAGCACGGCGTGCGACTGGCAGCCGAAGAAGTCGCGATACCACACGTTCATGAGGCCCATGAGCATGATGGCGTTCTCTTCGACGGGCGTCTCGGCGAAGTACGCGTCCATGGCATGCATGCCGGCGAGGAACGCCTCGAAGTTCTCGGGCCCGAGCACGACGGCGAGGATGGTGCCCACGGCGGAGTCAACGGAGTAGCGCCCGCCCACCCAGCTCCAGAAGCCGAAGGTGTTCTTGGGATCGATGCCGAAGTCCGCCACGAGCTCGAGCTCGGTTGATACGGCCACGAAGTGCTTGGCCACGGCCTCTTTCTCCGATTCGGGGCTTGCGCTGATGGCGCCCTGCTCAGCGAGCCCCTCGAGCAGCCACGCACGTGCCTCGCGGGCGTTCGTGAGCGTCTCGAGCGTGGTGAAGGTCTTGGAGACGATGATGAAGAGCGTGGTCTCGGGGTCAAGGTCGCGCGTCTTCTCCGCGATGTCGTTCGGGTCGATGTTCGAGACGAAGCGCGCGGAGAGGCCGTCTGTCTTGTAGACCTTGAGCGCCTCATAGACCATGGCCGGCCCGAGGTCGGAGCCGCCGATGCCGATGTTCACCACTGTCTCGATGGGCTTGCCCGAAACGCCCCTCCACTCGCCCGAGCGCACGCGCGTGGCGAAGTCGTAGACCTTCTCGAGCTCCGCGTGCACGTCGGCCACGACGTCCTGGCTGTCCACTACGAGCGTGCCCGCCTCCTCGGCCGGGCGGCGAAGCGCCGTGTGGAGCACCGCGCGATCCTCGGTGGTGTTGATGTGCTCGCCTGCGAACATGGCGTCGCGGCGCTCCTCCACCCTGCACTCGCGCGCGAGATCCTGAAGCAGGCGCACGGTCTCGGGCGTCACGAGGTTCTTCGAGAGGTCGATGCGAAGGTCGCCCACGTCGAAGGTGAGGTTCGCCACGCGCTCCGGGTCTGCGGCAAACCAGTTGGCAAGGCTCACGCCTTCCTCTTTGAGCTCGGAGAAGTGCTGGGTCAGGGCCTCCCAGGCCTTCGTGGAGGTGCAATCGACGGGTGCTGCCATGGCGATCCTTCCCTTGCGCGCGAAGCTCGCGCGTGCTCTCTAGTCGTGTCCTAGCCTACTCCTCGAACCTTGCCACAATTGCCGCGAGGGGCCGAACGCGCGGTGCGCTCAGTACGGCTCCGCGAGCGGCGGCAGGCGCTTCAGGCGCGCCCACATGAGCTGCTTCTTGGCGGGGTCGGAAAGCGCGGCGGCGAATTCGCCGAGCGCCATCACCCGAAGGCCCGCCACCCGCACCACGAGCCCCGGCTCGAGGAGCGCCTCGGAAAGGTCCGCGAGCTCCACGAGGTCGGCCGCGAGGGTTTCGGCGAGAAGCGAACGCGCTGCCTCATCGGTGGCCACCACCGTGAGCGGCGAGAGCGTGGCGATCGTGAGCGCAAGGAGCTCGGGCGGCATCGCGCGCCCGTCGTCGAGCACGCCGAGGCAGCCGGCCCAATCCTCTGGCGCGTAGCCAAGCGCGCTTATGGCCTTGAAGAGCGCGGCGCCGTCCTCGCCGGAGAGGGGGTCCGCACCCTGCGCCTCCGCCTCGCTCGGCGTGCCCTTCACGAAGAGGATCGTGGGAAAGGCGCATCCCGCGAGGCGCACGCCCCGCGCGGCGAGGGCTTGGAGCTCGGCATGCGCCTTCACGCGCGCGGCCTCTTTCGCCCCTTGCGCCATGCCACCTCGCTTCCACGCCCACCGTTCAGCGGTCCATTCGAAGTCTAGGGCATCTCGCGTCAGATCCTCGGCGCTCGAGGGTATAGAAGATCCGAGTGCAACCGCGCCCCTCGGGGCGCTTCTTCTACCGGAGGCAGGAATGGCCGTCAACGAACTCACCGCGCAGAACTTCGACAGCGTGATCAATGGCGCGACAAAGCCGGTGCTTGTGGACTTTTGGGCATCGTGGTGCGGGCCGTGCCGCCTGCTCTCCCCCATCGTCGACGAACTCGCCGAGGAGATGTCCTCGCAGATGGACGTGTATAAGTGCAACGTCGAGGAGAGCCAGGATCTCGCCGTGCGCTTCCAGGTGATGAGCATCCCCACGCTCATCCTCTTCAAGGGCGGAAAGCCCGTGCACACCATGGTAGGCGCCGTGCCGAAGGCGAAGCTCGCGCAGGAGCTGCAGTCAGTGCTCTAGGCGCGCGCCTTCGCCCTAGAATGGACGCATGAGCTCGCCCGCCACACGCACGCATCATCGCGAACGCACGCATCGCGTTACGGAATTCGCTCGCCGCTACGGCTGGATCATCCTCGCAGTCGTGGCGGCGGTGCTTTTGGTCGTGGTGGTCTATCGGCTGCTCGAGGGAGAGCTGGTGCACCTCGATGCCACCGTCTACTGGAACTTCGTCCACCCGCTCCAAAGCGAGTGGCTCACCTCGGCGATGATCGCCATCACCAACCTCGCCGCCATCCCCACGCTCCTCGTGGTGTTGCTCGTGATGGCGGCGCTCGTACCCGGCTGGAAGCCCGCCACCTGCGCGGTGGTGAACCTCGTCCTCGTGGTGTGCCTGAACGAGCTCTTGAAGCAGATCGTGCAGCGTCCGCGCCCCGAGGGCTACCGCCTGATCGCAGAACAGGGGTTCAGCTTCCCCTCCGGCCACTCGATGGTGGCCATGGCGTTCTACGGGCTGTTCATCTGGATGATTTGGCGCAACGAGCGCGACGCGCGCCTCAAGTGGCTGAAGTCCGCGGGCTTCGCGGCGATCATCCTCGCCGTCGGCTTCTCGCGCATCTACCTCGGCGTCCACTACTTCTCGGACGTGCTCGCGGGATGGTGCGTGAGCTATCTCTGGCTCGTGTTCTTCACGCAGGTACTCGCGAAGCGCTTCATGCCACCCGAGCCAGGGGAGCCCGTCCGCCCCAGCTCGCGCCACGCCTCACGAGGCGGCGAGGGCTAGAAGAACCACCACCAGGCGCGCTCCTTGTCCTCCTCGCTCATGGGGAGCTCGATGATCTCAGGATCTTTCACCTTGCCGTCTTTTAGGTAGAGGCGGCCGATGGTGGGGCCCTGCTTCGAGCGCGGGCTTGTGGGGGATCCCGGGTTCATGATGAGCGTGCCGTTCTCGGCGTATTCGATCACCGGGCGATGCGTATGGCCGAAGATGCATACGTCGGCCGTCTTCGGGCGCACCTGCTCTCGGTGGTGCACTACCTGGAAGCGCGCGCCTCCGAGCGAGAAGCGCGCCTCGCGCGCGATGTTCGGGCCGTATTCATAGGGGTAGTCGTTGTTGCCGAGGCAGAGGTGCACCGGCGCGATCTTCTCGAGCGTCTCGAGATCGGCGCGGGAGCAGATGTCGCCTGCGTGGATGAGGTAGTCGCAGCCGCGAAGCTCGTCGAGCAGCTCTTCCGAGAGGTAGCCGTGCGTATCGCTCACCACGTCCACCCGAAGGCGACCCGCACGTCCCATGGCACTCTCCTCGCGCTAGAGGCCGAGCGCTCGCTTGAGTTGCACGACGCGGCGCCTCGACACCGAAACCTTTTTCCCGCTGATGCCGTTCAGGCCGAGCTTGAGGATACCGCTCGACACCACTTCGACGTCCTCGACATGGGCGAGGTTCACGATGTAGCCACGATGCACGCGGAAGAACCCGTGCGGCCCGAGGCGATTTTCCAGCTGGGCGAGGGAGATCGTGGAAAGGTAGCGATCGGTGTCGGTGTAGATGCAGGAGTAGTCGTCCTTCGCCTCGATGTAGCGGATCTGATCCACGGGCACGAGCACCTTGCGACCGCTTTTCTCCACCGGGATGCGCTCCTGGGGCGGATGGGATTGGCGCCTCGGCGTGGCATGGGCGGCCACCTTGTCGAGCGCGGCGTTCAGGCGCTCCTCTTCCACCGGCTTCACGAGGTAGTCGACTGCCTCCACCTCGAAGGCTTTGAGCGCGTACTCGCCGTAGGCCGTCACGAAGACGATGGCAGGCGGGTTCTTGAGCTTGTGAAGCGCCTCGGCGAGCGACATGCCGTCGGTCTTGGGCATGCGGATATCGAGGAAGAGCACGTCGGGACGGCCGTCCATGAGCTTTTGCACGGCCTCTCGTGCGCCTTGCGCCTCGACGATGGATTCAACGCGACCCGATTGTTCGAGCAGATAGCGAAGTTCCGAGCGCGCGGGAGCTTCGTCATCGACAATCATCGCACTCAGCATGAATGCCACCTCTCCTGCGGAAACCGTGCATCGTCCCCCTGACGCACACATTCCTGAAAAGCATTGTAAAGATACCCACTCGTCCGTGGATTACTCAAATGAGTGACCGGGAATTTGCAAATCTGAATTGAACGTGAGGCTTCTGTGGAAAGGCCCCGAACGCTACTCGCCCTCGATCCTCGGGCGGCTCAGCGCGCCATTGAGCCTGAGCGTGATGACGGTGCCTTCGTTTGGCTTCGAGATGATGTCCATGCTCGAGCCCTGCGCGAACTGGCGGATCACACGCTCGCGCACGTTGCGAAGCGCGGTGCCGGTGCCGCGCGTGGGGTCGTCCACCTCGCGCACCGGCGGCTCGTCCCAGTCGGCTTGCAGGCGCTCGAGCTCGGCTTGCGTCATGCCCACGCCGTCATCGGCCACGGAGATGAGGAGGGCGTCGTCCTCGGTGGTGGCGTAGACGTCGATGTGGAGCGTGCCCGTCTCGCGCATCGCGTGGCCCACGGCGTTTTCCACGATGGGCTGGATGATGAAGGCCGGCACCGCCACATCGCCAAGGCCCTCGGCCACCTCCTCCTGCTCGCTGATGCGGTCGCGCCCGAAACGGGCGTACTCGAAGATGAGGTAGCGCCTCGTCTGCTCGAGCTCGCGAGAGAGCGGGATGAGGCTATCGGAATTCTCGAGCGTCTGGCGGTAGAACCGCGCGAACTCGCGCAGGAGCTCGCGTGCGCGCACGGGGTCGGTGCGGATGAGCGCGGCGATGGTGTTGATGGTGTTGAAGAGGAAGTGCGGGTTGATCTGCGCCTGGAGCGCACGCACCTCGGCCTCGGTGGCGAGGTGCGACTGGCGGTCGAGCTCGGAGAGCGCGAGCTGGGTGGAGAGGAGCTCGGCGAAGCCCTGCGCCACCGCGCGCTCCGTGCTGTCGATGTCGCGGTAATTCGCGTAGTAGAACTTGATCACGCCCACCGTCTCGCCGCGCACGAGAAGCGGGCAGACGATGCCTGCGGGCATGAACGACACCTCGCGCAGGCGCTCGGCGGTGTCCATCTCGTCGAGGTCCCTCATCTGCGCGGGCGTGATGGACGAGAAGGTCTGCGTGGTGCCTCCGGCGAGCACGTCCTTGGTGGCCTGCGTGCGCACGGGGCTTCCCGGGGGGAACTCCGGCTCGAGCACGCCCACGTAGGCGAGGACATGTTCGCGGTCGGTGATGGCCACCGCCTCGGCGCGCGTCTCGTGCCAGAGGAGCTCGCAGACCGCGCGACATCCCGCCGGCGTGAGGCCCTCGCGGATAAATCCCAAGGTGGTGGAAGCCGTGCGAAGCGTCTGCTCCGTGGAGATGCTCTTGATGTGGTCAGGCGCGGCGAGCGACCTCACGCTCATGAAGACGGCCACCACCATCGAGGCGCCGACGGCTGCGGCGAGGGGCCATTGGTCGGAGATGACACACCACACGAACGCCGCGCCGAGACCCACGAGGGCAAGCACGAGGAGCACGAGCACGTAGATGCTGAGCGAAGTCCAGAACTGCCGATAGCTGTTCACTGGGCATCCTCGGGCTGCGCGCTGGGCTCCGAATCCTCCACGACGCGAGGTTCAGGGCTTTCCGGCGCACGGGGCGCGGATGGATCTGGATCATCGGTGGGCTCGGGCCGCTTCAGCGCCTCGAGCGGCGGCGCGACCTCGTCTGCGAGGGTCTTCGAGGCCACCTCCGCCTCCACGACGCTCGCCACGCCCTCCACCGCCTCATCGACGGCGCTCAACACCTCGAGATCCACGTCCTTCTCGGCGATGGCCTCGTCGGGCTCGGCCATCGTGAGGAGCGCCTCCGCGGCCTCCGCCCCGCTCACGATGACGGCCGTGGCCTCGGGCGTCACCATCTCGCGGAGCACCTTCGGGATGCCGCTCGCGAGGAGTTCGAGCGCGAGCTCGCGATCGTCCCAGAGCGCCTCCATGAGCGAGGGCCACCAGGTTTGGAAGGCGAGGTAGCGGCTTCTGTTCTCCTGCGCCGCCGCGCGCGCCTCGTTCACGCCCTTGCGCCAGATCTCGAGGTAGGCTGCGTGCTCGTTCGTGCCGATGGCACGTCGGAAGGCCGTCTTCCTCGCGCGCTCGTCCACCGCGGGCGACACCCACTTGCCCGGATAGGGCATGAGCGAGGACGGGGTGACGCGGTTGAAGCCGATGATCGAGGCGGAGAACTGGAGCTTTGCGCGCTCGTAGATCCAGCGGTAGACGTTTTGCGCGAAGCGCGTGGAGGGCACGTCCGTGCGCGGCGGGCGATGCTCCACCCGCCAGCGGTTGTCGAACCACACGTCGAGCCCGTAGAAGCGCATGTTGATGAGGTAGTCGGTGTCCTCGCCACGCGTGATGTAGGGGTCGAAGGCTACGCGCGTGTAGGCCTCCGCGTGAAGGGCCATGCAGCCGCCGCACACGTGGTTCGATCGGCTGATGCGCGTGGCCGTCATGGCATGGCGCATCCACTCGTTGAACTCCGCGGCCTTGTTCCAGTCGCGGTCGTACCAGGCGTGGTCCTCCGCGGCGTAGCAGGAACCGTGCTCGTTCAGGAAGTAGCCGCTCTTCGCCACGATCGGTTCGCCTTGGCGCGTGAGGTTGCCAAGACCGTACACCGCGTCGATGAGGAAGGAGTCGTCGAGCGCGAGCTCGTCATCGTCCAAGAAGACCACGACGTCGTGGCCGAGGATGCCCGCAACGGCAAGGCCGAGGTTGCGGATGGCGCCGTAGCCGCGAAGCGCGATGCCTTCGCCAGGAATGGTGGGCGCGATCTCGGAGATCGCCTCGCGCACGCGCACCGCCTCCGCGCTCCCCACCACCATCGGGGCGAGGTCGGGATGCTCGGAGAGGATGGCATCCACACGCCCGCGCGCAGCCGCTTCCACCTCACGCGGCGCCACGAGGAGCACGAGCGTGCGTACCACCCCGCGCACCTGCTCAAGCGAATCGAGGCAACGCGCGAGCTCTGGGGCATCCTCGGAGAGATAGGTGGCGTGGTCGTAGGCGCCCTTGGCATGCGCCTCGTCGGTCCAGAAGGTCGGGATCACAATGGCTGGATTCACGGCTCGCCTCCCCTCGCGCCTCGTCCGATGTGGCTCTTACCCATCCTAGATTAGTTAAAGCTCGCACAGATGAGTTGAACCGCATGGCAAGGTCTCGGATGCGCGATATCCAGACTCTCAGCAAGTATGTTGGGCCGCATGGCAAGGTCTCGGATGGCCGTGGTCTTCGGCCGTCCGAACCGCCGCCTATGCGGCGAGCTATGAGCAGCTCAAGGCGCAAGCCTTGGGCTGCCACACTTTTGCTACAGCCCCTCTGCTCGGCCGAAGCTACTCCCAACCTCGAGCACCGGCGCGAAGGCGGATGGTCCTCAGCACCACGAAGAAGAAGCCCACGAAGGCCACCGCGCACGAAGCGCCGAGGAGCACGCCCTGCGCCCCCACCACTTCCGCCAAGAACGGGGCGATGAGCAGCGGGAACACGCCCGCGAACATATGGCCGAAGCGCACGAAGCCCATCACGCGGCCGAGCTTGTCGAGCGGCGTGTCGCGCTGCACGAGCGTCATCTGCACGGGTTCGAGGAAGCCCCAGCCAAAGCCGTTGATCGCCTGGCCGACAATGGCCACGAGAAGGTTTCCCGTACACACGTAGATGATCGAGCCCACGCCCACCACAGAGAGCGAGGCAAGCAATGTACCGAGGTTTACGGAACGGGAAGGCAGGCGCGTGACGATCCACGAGCCGATGGTGGAGGTGATGCCCACCTCTGCCGAGAGCCAACCGAGCCACTCGATGTCCACTTGCAGCACGTCCCGGTAGAAGATCGATTCGAGCGAATCGAAGGCGCCGAACGCGAAGAATCCGAAGAAACCCGCGAGGAAGATGATTCGAAGCGCTTGATCGTGGAACGTGGTGCGAAAGCCCTCCACCATGCCGCTCACCACGCCCACCTGCTCCACTTCCTCCGCGGGCGGCCGCACGAGCTCGCGGCAGGGCAGGGTCACGCCGAAGGCCAGCACCATGAGCGCCGTCATGAAGAGGAAGACCGAGTTCGTGGGCAGCACGGCCACGAGCACTCCGCCCACGATGGGGCCGAGCGTGAAGGCGATGTTGCTGAAGAGCACGAGATAGCCGTTCAGGCGTTGGCGAGCTTGGTCGTCAGGCTGGATGTAGCTGGGATACGCGTGCGTACAGGTGTTGATGAAGCCTCCCATGAGTCCGAGGAAGACCGCCGCGAAGAAGAGGAGTCCCACTGAGAGGGGGAGGATGCCCACCACGAACGAGGCCACCACGCTCGCGCCGATCGTCGCGAGCGTCACGCGACGCGGCCCCATGCGATCGATCGCCGGACCGGCGAGCACGTTGCCGAGGCTCATGCAAAGGTTCTTCACGAGCGTGATACCCGCCACGAGGAACGCGCCACCAGCAAGATCGTAGGTAGCGGCACCGATGAGGCCGAGGAAGTAGACCGCGTTGTTCGCGCACCATTGGAGCGACTCGATCGAGATGAGCTCCCACTCCTCGGCGCCCATGCCCAAAGTCAGTTTTTCCAGCTTGCCCATGGAAACGTACCTGTACGCCTTTCCCGCACATGCGGTGCCGTTGCCCTTGAACTCCAACGAGTTCCCGCAGCATACGCGGCGCCAGCCGCGAGGACCGGCGCCGCGCAAGGAGAGAAGGGTGGCAGATCTACGCGAGGAACCCGAAGAACGCGCCCACCACGCCGAGCACCATCGTCCAGATGATGAGCCAGTTCGGGCTTATCTTCTTGGAAAGCAGCCAGTAGTAGATCCAGAAAGCCGCCATACCCAGTATGCCGGGCATGATGCCATCGAGGATCTCCTGGATCGTGGTCATTTCCTCTCCGACGCCGATCTCTATCGGGATCGTCGCCCAGAACATGTCCACGCTCATGGCGCCCACCACCATGATGCCCACGATGGAGACCGCCGTCATGGCCTTTGCCATGAAGCCACCGTTCGCGGCTTGGTCGAGGAAGCCAACGCCCAGCTCATAGCCCTTCTGCACACCCCAGATGCGCAGCCAGAAGCCCGGAATGTTGTAGATGAGCAGGAAGGCAATGGGGCCGAAGGGGTTTCCCGCCTCGCAGAGCGCGATGCCCACCGCCGCGGCGATCACGCGAATCACCGCGAGGAAGATGGAATCGCCGATGCCCGAAAGCGGACCCATGAGCGCGGCCTTCACATCGTTCACGCGTTCCGGCTCGATTTCGCCCTTGGCGATGCGCTCTTCCATGGAGATGGCCACGCCGCCCACGAAGGGGGCGAATTGTACGGTGATGTTGAAGAAGGCGAGGTGGCGCTCCAGCGCCGCGCGATAGCCCTCCTCGTCGTTGCGGTAGATCTTGCGGAGCATCTTGGCCACCATCAAGCAAAATGCGAGGTTCATCTGCTTGTAGTAGGTCCAGGAGAATTCCATTCCGAGGGAGCCGAGGTTCAGCGAGGAGCGGAACAGATCCTTCTTGGTGATCACGCTTTCTTCTTGGGTCTCTTCGGGTTTGACCTCGAGCTCGGTATCAGAAGTCATCGTCGTCATCTCCTTCCAGGGCGAGGGACGTCGAGGGCGCGTCAACCGCACCACCCAAAAGGTCGAATTTCTCGATGCCGATGATGATGGCGATGATCGCCACGCCAAGCACCGGCACGCCCATGTAGGCGCAGATCACGAAGCCGAGGAAGTAGAACGGCACGAGCTTCTTGGTGATGACGAGACGCCCGAGCATCGCGAAGCCCATTGCGGGGAGGATGTTCGCAGCTACGCCGAAGCCGTTGAGCACGAAGTCGGGGATCCAATCGAGGATGCCTTGCACGGCCTCGACGCCAAGCAGGAACGCGCCACCGCAGAGTACGAAATACTCGAGGCAGCCGTAGAGGCCGATGCCAAGGTGCACCGCGTAGATTCCCTTAAGGTTGCCGTTCTTGGCGCACGTGTCAGCCTTATCCACGAAGAACGGCCAGATGGGCGCGGTGAGGTTTCCGAGGGCGAGCGAGAGCACCGCGATGGGCATGGCCAGCGCGATGGCCGCTTCGGTGCCTTGATGAAGGGAGATGGCGAACGCGCAGGAGAGCACGCCGCCGATGGTCTCATTGGGTGGCACATAGGCGCCAATGGAGATGGAGCCCATGAAGAGGAGCTCCAGGCTGGCACCCACCGCGAGGCCGGTCTGGAGGTCACCGAGCACGAGACCCACGAGCGGACACATCACGATGGGCCTGAACATGTACAAGGTGCCCAACTGATAGTCGAAGCACCCGAGGGCTCCTACGAGGCCCACGAGGATCGCTTGCAGGATCATAGTTCCTTCCAATCACGCAAAACGTGCATTCACGCAGCTAGAGCAGGTCTTTCGCAAGAACCTTCGGGTCATCGGCAAGAGGGCGTATCTCCACCTCGACGCCGCGATCGACGAGTTCCTTGAGCATTGCCCGCTCTTCGGGGGTGATGAAGATCTGGCGGGATAGCCCCTCCGTGTTCTCCCTCGGTAGGGTGTTTCCGAGGTTCACGCTGTTAATGGCGGGGCAGTTGTCCGCCAGTTCCTTCACCTCGGCGATGGTCTGGACGCAGATGAGCATCCGGTACTTATCGGTGACGCCGGAATTGATGGCCTTGATGGCGTCGGCCATGTTCTTGATCACGAGCTTGCACCCGGTGGGCTTGCCGAGCTTGAGCGTCGTCTTCCACACGGGATCCGACGCAACCTTGTCCCCCACGCAAAACACGCAGTTGGCCTTGAGCCCTTGGGCCCACGAGACGGCCACTTGCCCGTGGAGCAAGCGATGGTCAACTCTGCAGAGCAAAATCATGATGATTCCTTTCGCAGCGCTCGGCTGCGGTTTTCCCTAGAAGTCCTCGTCATCCTCGTCTTGGGCGGCAAGGCGATCGTTCACGAAGGTGGGTGCCACCTCGGGCGTGGCGAGCACCTCCCGAATGGCTACGTCCGTCGGACGTGATTCATCGGAAAAGACGATCGAGATGGCCGTGGGGAGGTTCGTATTGGTCACCAGATAAGTGTGCTCGCGAGATGCGAGGGCCTTCACGAACTCGTTGTTCACGGAGCCGCCGAGGATGTCGGTCATCACCACGAGATCGCAGTCTTCCGGGCACTCCGCGATCGCGCCCTCCACGATGGCTTCGACGTCATCGTTGCCGTCCACGAAGAGGGCAAGGGTGGTGAGGTCATCGCGCTCGCCGACGAGAAACGAGAGGGCCTCCGCGAGCCCGGTGGAGAGATGCGCGTGGGATGCGATGAGATAGCGTCTCATGGGAAAGCCCTTCTAGTAGTCGAACTGGTGGTAGTAGCGGCGATAGTCGAGGTTGTGCTTCGTGACGGTCTCGTAGTAGGCGGAAACGCGGTCGGTGGTGAGAGCGGAGAGGATCCATGGGCTCACGATGGTGCGGAACTTCTTGTCGATAGAAGGCGTCGCATATTCATCGACGTCTATGACGACCACGTCCTCGTCGCCCGTGCGCCCGCCCTTGAGGAAGGCCTCCACGCGCTCGTCGAGCTTGCGGTACTCGTCCACGCCCTTGAAGAGGATCACCGGTACTCCGGGCTCCACCAGCTCGAGCGTGCCGTGGAAGAAGTCGGCCGAGGTGATGTAGCGGGTCCGCTTCCACTGCATCTCCTCGAGGATGCACATGGCGAAGAGGATCGTTTCACCCCAGAGGGCACCAGAACCGATGAACATCGTGTAGGGCTCGAGCCCGTAGGTGCGCGCGATCTTCTCCGCGGTGGGCTCGAACGATTTGCGAATGTCGATGAGGTCGGCCCAAATGCCGTCACACTGCTCGACGAACGCATCGTAATCGTCAAAGCAGCCGCGATGCGCAAGGAGTTTCAGGCCGAAGCGATCCGCGAGGTAGTAGCCCATCTCGCAGCCACCGGAACCATGCGAGGAGGCCATTGCCACGCAGTGGTCGGCGCCCACGGCCTGCCCGATGGGACCTTCGGGCTTGGTCATGGCGAACACCCGCACGCCCATGGCCTTGAGCTTCTCCACGGCCTCGAGGATCTCGGGCGTGGTGCCCGATTCGGAGGCGGTGAGCACGACGGACTTCTCCGTCATGCGCTTGTGGCCGGCAACGAGCCACTCTGCGGCGTGGATGAGGTAGACCTCGAGATCCTTGTCGCCGTATTTGTTCATCATGTACTCGAGCTGCATGAGCTCGTCCCAGGTGCCACCGACGCCCATGAGGAAGATGGCGTCGTAGCCCTCCTCGGCTACGGCATCGGCCATGGCCTCGAGCGTGTCGCCCACCGCTCGAACCGCCTTGCCATCCTTCAGGTAGCCCTCTTGGTCGAAACGCATGATCTCGACCTTCTCCGATACTTCCATGAACCCCTCCTCCGTATAGGGTGATGCGGCCCTCTCCGGGCCCCTATGGACTGTGGACTACGGCCTTTCGGTCGTGTGATCCCCGTACAGGCGGCTCGCGCGATCGCGAAGCGCCCGTTGCGCCGCCTCGTAGCCATCGGCCTTCGAATCGAGCTCGTCTTCGCACTCGGCGAGAAGCGGATGGACGTCCCAGGAATCCAACCGGGCGGACATCCGGGACGAGGCAGTTTGGAAAAGTGCAAGGTTGGGAAGCGCGCAACACGTGCCATCGGCTACGGAAGGCATGGCGATCTCGTACGGCCATCCCATCGGGCGCGAGGTGACGAACCACGCGCTTTGGGTGACATGCGCCATGACCTCGGCGCTTGCGCGCAGGCGGTCGGACCCGGACGGATCGTCGATGATGAAGACACGATACCCGGGAGCTACTTGCATCTCGGGACCGTGGATGAACTCCTCGCCCTCGAAGGCCATGGACGCCACCTTGAGCGTCTCTTGGAACTTGAGCGCGGCCTCGAGGGCTACGCCATAGTTGGGGCCGTTGCCCACGAAGATGCAGGGATCCCGGCGAGAGAACTCGAGCGCCGCTCGATCGACGAAACGCTTGGAAACCTCAAGGGCATTCGCATGGGCATGGATGGCGTCATCGATGCCCGCAAGCGTTCGCGCGCACCGACCGGCGTCGAGCGACCCTCTAGCCTCAGCCGCGAAGACGGCGAAGAGCATGAGGTACTCGACGAGGCACTGGACGCCCATCGTCACGAAGTCCACCGATTCCACGCCCACGCCGTAGTCCAGCACCGCGTCCGCGTGCTCCGAAACGGGTGCGTCCACACACGCGGTCAGGACTATCGCCGGATTTCCCTCCGCGCGAATGACATCGAGCGCACGGAGCGCATTCGTGGAATATCCACTCTGGGAGACGACCACGTCGAATGAATCGGCGGGAACCTTCGCGTCGAACGAGCTATAGCGCTCAGGTGTGACGGCCCACACCGGCACGCCGAGTGTCTCCTGCATAAAGTCCACCGCGCAGAGCGCGCCATGACGCGATGACCCCGAGGCGATGATGCGCACGGGTTTCGCGGCGCCACCATCAGCGAGGTAACGCGCTACCAAGGGATCCACGAGGGATTGCGCGCATTCGAAGTTCTCCGACATGCGCGCGTTTGCCATCACCACGTAGTCGTACATGGTGACTTCGCTCTTGGGCATGGCTCCCCCCCTCTCTCTCGTGGGTACAAGTTGATAATAATTAGATACCAATCAATTAACAAGTGAGATGTTATCTGATACCAATTAGATCGCGCAAGCACGCGTGAATGGTATGCCTTACCGCCATCAGCGGTACTTTTTAGCTACTAAGTTGTTTCTTGATGAGGTTCGCAGCCCAGCGAACGCTAGTAGATGAAGGCGTAGCCTCCGCGATCCCCCAGCATGCGTGCGCTTACGTATTCCACGGTAACGCCCTCGCGATCAAAGCTCTTGCAATCGAGCCTGATGGCAGGATGATGGACCTCCACCCCGAGGAGCCCGGCATCGCGCGCACCCAACCGCGTGATTCCAAGCCGCTCTTGGGTTCCCACGACCTCATGCCCGTAGATGGCATAGGTTTCATAGAGGCTGAATGCCTCGATGTCGCGATCTTCGATGCCGGGGAAAAGCGCGAGGGGGATATAGGCTTGCTCGATGCTCACCGGCACGCCATCTGCGCTATTCAAGCGGCGCACGCAGAAAATCGCATCGGAGGGATCGATGCCCAAGAGCTCGGCGTAATACGGGCCCGCCACCCTGCACGTGCGAGAGAGGAGGCGCACGGAAGGCACCGCATCCGCATTCTCCGCCATCTCGCGAAAGCCCATTGCCGATGTGTTCGCGATCTCGCCGAGGCCCGCGATGAACGTTCCCTTGCCTTGGATGCGACGGATCACGCCCTCGTCCACGAGTCCGTCAAGGGCGTTGCGCACGGTCATGCGGGTGGTCTCGAACTCCTGGGCAAGCTCGTTCTCAGAGGGAAGCGCCGTGCCCAAGGCGTAATCCCCGCGCTCGATGCGCCGCAGGATCGCGCGACGCACCACGAGGTACTTGGGCGTCTTCTTCGCAGCCACGTCCGGGACGCTCAGCGATACAGCCACTGCCGCCCCACCTTCTCCTTCAGGTCCGTCGGAAGGTCGTTGCTCGCGAAGTGGTAGCGATCCGGCCGGATGAGCTGCCGTACGTACTCGAAGGGAACTCGGCGTGCGTCGCGCTCCACCGCCTGGCAGAAGAAGACGGGATCGCCGGACGCGAGCCCCAAGAGCTCGGCTTCCCGCTCGTCCACCGTCGTGATGGTGATGCGCTCTTCGCCGTGAGCCGCTTGGACCCCATAGACTCGTTCGAGTACCTCGTAGAGGCTCTCCTCGGCATAGTCGTGGTTCACCACATCCGGGAGATTCGGCCAGTTGACCCACGAGGTGTCGAGGCTGCACACGAGGCCGTCCACCGTGCGGATGCGCCGAAGCTCGAAAACCGTGGTGCCGGGCTCGATCTCCAAATGCGAGGCCACCCGTTTGCTCGCCTCGACGAGGTTCGCACTCAGCACCTTTGAGCCCGGCATGTGGCCCAATGCCTCTGCGGTCGACGAGAATCCGTCGGTTTCCTCGAAGATGTGGAGCAAGGGCGGCGCCGCCACGAACGTGCCCGACCCGCGCCGTGATTCGAGCTCGAATCCGGAAACGAGAATGGCGATGGCGCCGCGAAGCGCCGTACGCGAAACCCCCAGCTTCTCCGCGAGGTCGCGTTCGGAGGGTAGGGCGTTCCCGGGCTTGAGGTCGTGACGCGTGATGTAGGACCGTATGCCCTCGAGGGCCTTCTCCTGCGGCGAGACTGGGGAGAGCTGAACGGCGCAATCGGTCATGGCTCGCAATCTCGTCCGCTGGCTACGACCTCATGCGGCGAAGACCCTCTTCGAGTTCCCGCGCAAAGGCCACAAGCTGGCGATAGGCGAGGGACGTTCGCGACGTCGGTCGGGTGATGATGGGGATTTCAAGCCGGGCGGGATCCCCGCTTTCGATCCTCACCATCACTATAACCGACATCCCCGTGCAGGAGCCCTGCTTTGCCGCGTTGGCCTTCGACACCGCCTGCGGATTCTTCATGATCTCAAGGGCGAGTTGGCGGCTCGAGAGAGCGGAGAAATCCGCGGGTTCGGCCTCCACGATCTCGCATTCGAGCAGGTCATCGAAATCGAAGATCGCGGGCACCTGCCCTGGAAGGCGCACCGCCCACCTGCGCGCGGGTTCATCCACGTAGATGCTCGGAATGCCTGTGAGCATGCTCCCGTCGAGCAGGGTGTTCGTGATCGTGAAATCGAGGCCCTCGAAGGCCTCTTGCGGATCCTTCTTCTTAAACAGCCCCATGGCACCTCGGCTCTCTGGATAATAGCCAACCTCAGTAATACATGTTATATTATTATTGATACCAATTATATGGTGTGCGGAGGCTCGTCATGGCGCTCAAAGCGGTGATCTTCGACATGGATGGCGTGCTCGTGGACACGGAAGCGTCGTATCAGGAATCCGTGCGTCGATTCTTCGAGGAGCGCGGCGTGCGCATTCCCGAGGAGGAGCTCCATCGCATCGTGGGATCGGCGTATTCGTTTTACTCCGCACGCGTCGCGCGCTGGTGGGAGCAGGTGAAAGACCCGGATCCCGCTGAGGTGGCCATGGGAGTGGAAAAGGCGATGGATCCGTACTTCATTTCCACGCCAGAGGAGATCGCCGCGCTCGCCATGCCCGGGCTGGAAGAAGCCCTTCTTGGCCTCAGGTCGAGGGGGCTTCGCCTCGCCGTTGCCTCCGCCTCGCCGCGGCGCGACATCGAGGCGGTGCTCTCCGCCTGCCGCATCACCGAGTTCTTCGATTCTGCGATCAGCGGCCAAGACGTGGAGGAGAGCAAGCCGAATCCCGCCATCTACCTCGCCACACTTGCCGCGCTCGGCCTTCGCGCCGAGGAGTGCATCGCCGTCGAGGACTCTGATACCGGCATCGCCGCAGCCCGCGCGGCCGGCATCCCCGTGGTCGCCCGTCGCGAAACCCGGTTCGGATTCTCGCAAGCGGGGGCTCGGTGGATCATCGATGCCCTTCCCGAGCTCCTCCCCCTCGTCGAATCGCGGTCGTAATCACCCGTTCCATGCCTCTCGCCTCTTTGAGCTGAGTGCAGTACGGGAAGAAGTGAACACGAAAGGCGGGCCGGACCCCCTGGGGATCCGGCCCGCCTTCAGCTACGCGTGCGTGCGCGCGCTACTGCTGGAACGGCAGCTTGGAGCCGCTCTGCATGGCGAGCGCGTCGTCGGAGACGAGCGGAAGGCCAGCCTCCTCGAGCTTCTGCTGGTAGACCTTCGAGCCCTCCACGCGTGCCTGTATGTAGGCGTAGTGGCGGTCGACGTTGGTCTGGAACTCCTTGATGAGGTGCTCGTTGCCGGGCTTGAAGAGGTGGCGGAAGCGGCCCTGCGGCTGCAGGAAGTCCTCGATGGGGAGCTTCCGGCGGTTCTCGGTGAGCTTCCACACGTCGTTTTCCACCTCGTAGAGCGGCCAGTAGTTCGTGGCGACGCCGAGCTTGGCGATCTCCACGGCCTGGTCGAAGGGCACGCGCCAGCCGCGCGGGCAGGGGGCGAGCACGTTCAGGAACGTGGGGCCGTCGATGTCCATGGCCTTGGTGGCCTTGGTCACGAGGTCGTTCCAGTTCGAGATGGAGGCCTGCGCCGCGTAGGGGATGTGGTGCGCGGCGACGATGGACGTGAGGTCCTTCTCGAAGTGGCGCTTGCCGGGCACGGCGTTGCCCACCTCGGAGGTGGTGGTCCAAGCGGAATACGGGGTGGCGCCGGAGCGCTGGATGCCCGTGTTCATGTACGCGCCGTTGTCGTAGCACACGTAGAGGAAGTCGTGGCCGCGCTCGAGGGCGCCGGAGAGGGCCTGGAGGCCGATGTCGTAGGTGCCGCCGTCGCCGCCGAAGGCCACGAACTTGATCTGCTTGTCCGCAGGGATCTTGCCCGCGCGCTTGAGGCCGCGGAACGCCGCCTCGACGCCGCTCATCGTGGCTGCGGCGCTCTCGAATGTGCTGTGGATGAAGCCACCCTCCCAGCTGGTGAAGGGGAAGGTGGTCGTGGAGACCTCGAGGCAGCCGGTGGCGGCGCCGCAGACCACGGGCGTCTTGCCCGCACCCATGAGGACCTGGCGGACGGCGATGGTGGCGCCGCAGCCACCGCACATGGAGTGGCCCGGGGAAAGCCTCTGAGGGAGCTCGGA
>CANQSI010000005.1 GCA_947626465.1 uncultured Atopobiaceae bacterium | reverse complement strand
ACCGAGCTCATCTGCGAGCACTTCGACTTCCCCGGCGAGCTCTTCTTCAGCTGGGAGCACGCCTACGACGGCCCCGCTGAGCTCGCGCAATGCCTCGGCGAAGAACCGGGCGCGCACGCCCTCACCGAGCTTCCGCCGCGCTTCGACTTCTTCCCCTGGCACGAAACCCAGCGCAAGTAGGACGCGCGGCCTCACCTCTCGCCCCTCACCTGCCGCGCAGCCCTCTCCGCCGCCTTTTCTGACGCGTAGCCCCCTCAGCCGCCCTCACATTTGGCGCGGAGGCGTCTCGGCCGCCCTCAAAGGGCGGCGGAGGGTGCTCCATGACAGCTCTGGGATGCAAAGGAGGCACTTTGGGGCGGCTGAGCGCGCTACATGAAAAATCGGCGGGGCGGCCGAGAGCCCTACGCGAATGAAAAGGCGGCCAGAAGGCCTACGTGACACGCTGAATAGGGTGCTGACGAATGTGCAGGCGGCCGAAACCGTTACGCGACATGCGAAGTTGAGTGATGAGGACATGACTGTGCAGCCATGGATGCTTCAAGGCATGCGGACCGAGGCGATGGCAAGCACATGGGCGCGGCGACTACGGCGCAAGTTGCCTACGGGCACGCGATGACGTGCGGAAGCAAAGGCGTGGACGTGGTCTAAGGAGATGTCATTCCTTTCAGCTTCATCCCTTTTTATTGAAGGCATGCAATTTGCCTCGGAGTCGCCTTGGATTTCAGCTTGCCTGAGCTGCCCTGTTAGAGGCTTGTTGGTCGTTTGTCAGCCCCCGGTCAGCTCGAGAATGATTTTCGCAGGCAAAATCGCAGCTCAATCGCTATATGTGGCTTACTGCGACAGCTTGTGGTGGCGCGTATGCAGCCTCTCGCGTGCCTTCGCCAAGCCACGCCGCCATATCAAGCCATCGAAGCCGATTGGAGCGCCATGGCCGCCATCCTCACAGGAAACCTCGCCACCAGCATCGTGCGTATCGGAGCGGTCAGCGACGAGCTGCTCGATGCGAAGGCGTGCAACCGAATCCTCGCGCACGCGTATCCGTCGCGGGAAACAGTGCGTGCGATTCAGGACAGCGTCGGCGCTGGTGCGTGCAGATCCTCTCTCCAGCGCCATGGCCTCAGGTTTGTCGAAGAGGGCGCGTCGTCTCCCTCGCCGGAGTCGAACCCCGCGTACGCTCTCGTTCTTCCCCGCAATCGAAGTGCGCGTCCCCCTCTCTGTGGGAACGTGCGCTACGCATCGTTCCCTTTGGCCGACGAGAGCCTGCTTCGGGTTGCCCCTGAACTCGACCTCGGCGAGGAAACCTACGTCGTCTCCCCGGCTTTGAATTGGGTGCTCGAGTCTGCGCGAGTGGATGGTGTGGCTGCCTTGGAAATCGCAATGGAGCTATGCGGCACCTACACGTTCTCGCCAGAAAGGGCACTGCTCACGCAGCTACCACCTGCCTGCACGCCTTCAGCGCTTCTCCATGGCGTGCAAGAGCTTGCGCGCGCGGCCTC
This sequence comes from uncultured Atopobiaceae bacterium, assembly GCA_947626465.1. GTDB lineage: Bacteria > Actinomycetota > Coriobacteriia > Coriobacteriales > Atopobiaceae > CANRLS01. The sequence continues at coordinate 26,074 of CANQSI010000005.1, read as the reverse complement.
CGGACAGCGTGTGCCCGGACTCGCGCGAGCGCTCAAGATGGCACCTTTTGCACTTGGCAGCTCTGCGTCCCCAATGGAGACGAAGGTGGCGATCATGCTTTCGCTGCCAGTTTCCCAAGGCGGATGGGGAGTGAGAGGACTCCTGCTCAACCGCCGCATGGAACTCGCGAACGAGCAACGGGAGATCGCGGGGAAGCCCTATCTCGTGCTCGATGGCTACCTCGCGGGTGGCCGCATCGGCTATGAATATGACAGTCGCGAGTACCACGACCGGACGGATAGGGGCTACCGTGATCGGGTGCGCGTCACTGCTGCGCAATGCCTCGACATCAAATTGCTTTCCCTCACCGCGGATATCGTGATGGACGAGGAGCGCTGTACCTCCTTCTGCGATGAATTCGCACGGCTTGCGGGAAAACGCCAACGCGTGCTCGGGACACGGACGATCCAGAGAAGGCGACGCCTCCGCCAACGCCTCGGCCTTCCTCTTGGGAAACACTATCTGCTCTCAGACGGGGAAGTGCCCCTCGAGGCTTACGAAGCGCTTGGCTACGGCGCCTAGCGAGCGGACGTCAACGCGCTCACGAGCAATAGCTTGTTGTTGCGTTTCATTACCAACGCGCTCGCACCGAACGCACCCTGCCACGGCAACTGGCAATGCTGCTACAACGCCACTTCTGATCCTCACCGGCTATCTGTCGCGCAGCCCCCTCTGCCGCCTGCGTGGCCTCACTGCTCGCCCCTCATCTGCCGCGTAGCCCTCCCCGCCGCCTTTTCTGACGCGTAGCCCCCTCGGCCGCCCCGCCGATTTGCCATGTAGCGCGCTCAGCCGCCCCAAAGTGCCTTCTTTGCATCCCAGAGCTGTCATGGAGTACCTTCAGCCGCCTTTTTGGGGCGGCTGAGAAGTCTCCGTGCCAAGTGCGAGGGCGGCCGAGAGCCCTACGCGGATGAAAAGGCGGCCAGAAGGCCTACGCGACACGCGGGCGGAGCTGATGGCGAGTGCTCGGGCGGCGTAAGGGGCTACGCGATGTTGCGCGCTCAGTGGGCTCGGTGCAGCGTGAGGCCCTCGCGTGGCAAGATGGAGCTCGCACACCACGTCGAAGGAGCAGCCATGCGCATCGCGGTCGGCGGATTGCATATCGAATCCTCGGAGTTTTCGGAGTACCGCTCGTCGTTCGAGGACTTTCGCGTGCTCGAGGGCGAGGGCATCGTCGAGCGCTACGGCATCTACGCGCCCGAGGTGGGCGACGCCATCGAGATCGTGCCGCTCATCCACGCCCGCGCGCTGCCCGGCGGCCCCGTGACCCTTGAGTTCTTCGACGCATGGGGCGCGCAGTTCTTCGGCCTCCTCGAGGAGGCGATGGCGGGCGGCGGCGTGGACGGCGTGCTCCTCTACCTCCACGGTGCGGCGAGCGTCATCGGAATGGACGATCCCGAGGGCTGGATCGCCGCGCGCGTGCGCGAGATGGTGGGGCCCGGGGTGCCCGTGGCCTGCGCCATGGACCTCCACGGCAACGTGTCCGACCAGCTCTTCGATGCCGTCGACTACCTCACGTGCTATCGCACGGCGCCGCATGTGGACGAGGCCGAAACGGAGATGCGCGCCTTCCGCGCGATCGTGCGCCTCATCGAGGAGCGCCCGCAGCTCCACCGCGCGAAGGTGGACATCCCCATCCTCCTTCCCGGCGAGAAGACCTCCACCGAGGTGGAGCCCGGCACTTCGCTCTACGGCATGCTCGAGCGCGTGATCGCCGAGCACGGGCTCTGGGACGCGAGCATCTGGATGGGCTATCCATGGGCGGACCAGCCGCGCTGCCATGGCGCCATCGTCACCTTGGGCACTTCGATTGCCGAGGTGGAGGCCGCCGCGGCCGAGATCGCCGATGCGTACTGGGGCGTGCGGCACGAGTTCGCGTTCGTGGGGCCCACCGAGGCCGAAGAGCCCGCCATCGCGGCCGCGCTCGCCTCAACGGCGCGCCCGTTCTTCCTCTCCGACATGGGCGACAACCCCGGGGCGGGCGGCTTCGACGACACCACCGGTTTCCTGCAAAAACTCCACGAGGCCTATCGCGAAGCCGGCTCCGGGAAGCGCGTCACCTATGCCTCCATCTACACGCCGACAATCGGCGTGCGCGGGGAGAGGGGCGTGATGGAGATGCCGTTCGAGGCGATCCCGATGCTCGTCGGCCGCACGCTCACGCTCGTCTTGCCGCATGGCTTCGATTTCTGCGCCACGGTCGAGCGCATGTTCCTCGACGCGACGGGCGGCGAGGGCGTGGTGCTCGCCGATGGGAACCTCAAGGTGCTCGCCACGCAGGCGCGCACGCAGTTCGGCACGCGGCGGCAGTTCGAGAACGCGGGCATCACGCTCGAGGACGAGGACATCGTGGTGGTGAAGATGGGCTATCTCGAGCCCGAGCTCTCCGCCGCGGCCGAGGACTGGATCATGGTGCTCACGCCGGGCGCCGTCGACCAGGACCTCGTGCGCCTGCCCTACGAGCACCTCACGCACCCCCTCGCCCCCTTCGACGGCTTCGACTTCGCCTTCTCGCCCGAGGTGCGAATGCGCTGATGGCCCAATGATGGCGAGGAAGCAACCGATGAGGGGGGCGTGATGGGCTCGGAATATGCGCGGTTGCAGGCGGCGGTGGCGAGCGTGCGGGAGGCGTGCGGCCTCGAGCCTCGTGTGGGCCTCACGCTGGGCTCCGGCCTCGGCGGATTCGCCGATCACATCGACATGGCCGCGTGCGTGCCCTACGAGCAGATCTCGGGCTTTCCCGTCTCGACGGTGGAGGGCCATGCCGGGCGCCTCATCTTCGGCCACGTGGCGGGCGTGCCTCTCGTGGCCATGGACGGCCGCGTGCACCTCTACGAGGGCTATTCGCCCGCAGACGTGGTGGCGCCGGTGCGCGTGATGGGGCTCCTCGGCGCGAAGGCGATCATCCTCACGAACGCCGCCGGTGGCGTGGCGAGCGAGCTCGAGCCTGGCGACCTCATGCTCATCACCGACCACCTCGCCACGCTCGTGCCCTCCCCGCTCGCCGGGCCGCACGAGGCCGAGCTCGGTCCGCGTTTCCCAAGCATGACCGAGGTCTACACGCCGCGCCTCCGCACGCTCGCCCACGAGGCGGCGCACGAGGCGCACGTCGCGCTCAAGGAGGGCATCTACCTGCAGATGCCCGGCCCCGCCTACGAGACGCCAGCCGAGGTGCGCATGGCCGCCGCGCTCGGCGCAGACGCCGTGGGCATGAGCACCGCCATTGAGGCCGTAGCCGTCCACGCGATGGGGCTCGAGATGGCGGGTCTCTCCTGCATCACGAACAAGGCCGCCGGCCTCTCGTCTGCGCCGCTCTCCCACGAGGACGTGCAGGCAGTGGCCGCGTGCGCATCGGCAGGCTTCACCGCGCTGCTCGCGCATTTCATCGCTCGCCTCGGCGCCTAGCAGTGCCTCGCTTTCCAGATGAAAGGTTTCGGATGCGCGAGGCTTTCACGCGTCCGAACCTTAAGCCCATGCGGAGGGCAAGATAGCAGCTCAAGCGCTCGCCCTGAGCTGCCTACAAACGTGCCGCCAAGTCTTGCGTAGCACCCGCTACCGTCTCGTCATGTCCTCATCACTCAACTTCGCATGTCGCGTAACGGTTTCGGCCGCCTGCACATTCGTCAGCACCCTATTCAGCATGTCACGTAGGCCTTCTGGCCGCCTTTTCATCCGCGTAGGGCTCTCGGCCGCCCCGCCGATTTGCCATGTAGCGCGCTCAGCCGCCCCGAAGCGCCTCCTTTGCATCCCAGAGCTGTCATGGAGCACCCTCCGCCGCCCTTTGAGGGCGGCGGAGAAGCTTCCGTGCCAAATGCGAGGGCGGCTGAGGCGGCTACGCGTCAGAAAAGGCGGCGGAGAGGGCTGCGCGACAGGTGAACGATGGGATATGGGGAAAGAGCGGGCGGCGGAGGTGGCTATGTGGCAGGCGAGCGATGAAATAAGGGGTAGCGGAGGCGGCGGAGGTAGCTATGCGGCAAATCTTGACGATGGCCGTTCTTGACGAGAACCGAGAGCGACGGTGGACTGCAGGAGTGGCTACGGGGGGCGGAGTTTGCGAGCGGTAAGCGCCATGCAGCTCGCAAGCGTCAAGCCTCAACCACTGCCATGAAACGCACCGCACGAAACCGCCAACCGCGTGCTGAAGGCGTGGGGGCACCGCGCACGGCTTCGGCTCGCAGCCAAAGGTGTCCGCGCGCTACATTTGGAGATGTCTTTTCACTCCTCGAGCAAGGGAGGCTCACATGGCGCTTCGGGACGACTTCTTGTGGGGTGGCGCGGTCGCCGCGCACCAGTTCGAAGGCGGTTGGGATGAGGGTGGCCGTGGCCCCAGCATCGCCGACGTCATGGAGGTGGGCGCGCACGGCAAGGATCGCCGCATCACCGAGACCATCGAGGAGGGCACGAACTATCCGAACCACTTTGGCATCGACTTCTACCACACCTACAAAGACGACATCAAGCTCTTCGCGGAGATGGGGTTCCGGTGCTTTCGCACCTCGATCTCCTGGAGCCGCATCTTCCCGAAGGGCGACGAACTCGAGCCCAACGAGGCCGGCCTCGCCTACTACGACGACCTCTTCGACACGCTCCTCAGCTACAACATCGAGCCCGTGATCACGCTCAGCCACTTCGAAATGCCGCTCTACCTCGCGCAACACTACGGCGGCTGGAAGAACCGCGCCCTCATCGACATGTTCGTGCGCTATAGCTGCGTCGTCATGGAGCGCTACAAGACGAAGGTCAAGTATTGGATGACCTTCAACGAGATCAACAACCAGATGAACCTCGGCAACGACCTCTTCGGCTGGACGGATTCGGGCCTTCGCATCTCGCGCGAGGAGAACCCGCTCAAGGCCATCCACCAGGCCTGCCATAACGAGTTCGTGGCCTCGGCGCTCGTGGTGAAGCGCGGACACGAGATCAACCCGGACTTCAAGATCGGCTGCATGATCGGCTTCGTACCGGTGTATCCGTACAGCTGCGACCCCGAGGACATCATCTGCGCCCAGGAGGCCATGCACGACAAGTACTACTTCCTCGACGTGCACTGCCGCGGCTACTACCCCGGCTACGCGCTCCGCAACTTCGAGCTCACGAACTCCGCGCCCGAGATGGAGCCCGGCGACGCCGAGATCCTGCGCGAGGGCACCGTGGACTACATCGGCTTCTCCTACTACATGAGCCAGGTGGTGAAGGAGAAGGACGAGGGCATCGAGAAGGACCCCGGCATCAACGCCTTCCCGCACGCCGTGCGCAACCCCTACGTGAAGGCCTCCGACTGGGGCTGGCAGATCGACCCGTCCGGCCTGCGCTGGAGCCTCGTGGACATGTACGACCGCTACCAGAAGCCGCTCTTCATCGTGGAAAACGGCTTCGGCGCCATCGACGAGCTCATCACCCTCCCCGACGGCACGAAGACCGTTGAGGATGACGCGCGCATCGCCTACCTCAAGGCCCACATCGAGGAGATGAAGAAGGCCGTGGACATCGACGGCGTGGATCTCCTTGGCTACACCCCGTGGGGCTGCATCGACCTCGTGGCCGCGAGCACGGGCCAGATGTCCAAGCGCTACGGCTTCATCTACGTGGACATCAACGACGACGGCACCGGCACCCGCGAGCGCTACAAGAAGAAGAGCTTCGACTGGTACAAGGAAGTCATCGAGAGCAACGGCGAAGTGCTGTAGAGCTGAGATCCCCTTACTGCAGTACCTGCCGGTACCGCAGTAAGGGGATCATTTTGTGCTCTTTGGCCGAGGAGGCGTTACTGCGGTACCGGCCGGTACCGCAGTAACGCCTCCTCGGCCTAATCGACTATTCCAGCTCAAAGGCGCCCGTGTAGAGCTGGTAGTACGTGCCCTTCTTGGCGATGAGTTCGTCGTGGGTGCCCTCTTCGATGATGCGGCCGTGGTCGAGGACGATGATGTCGTCGGAGTTGCGCACGGTGGAGAGGCGGTGCGCGATCACGAACGTGGTGCGCCCGGCCATGAGCGCGTCCATGCCGCGCTGCACGATGGCCTCGGTGCGCGTGTCGATCGAGCTCGTGGCCTCGTCGAGGATCATCACCGGAGGATCGGCCACGGCGGCGCGGGCGATGGAGAGGAGCTGGCGCTGGCCCTGGGAGAGCTGCGCGCCGTTGTCCGTGAGCATCGTCTCGTAGCCGTTGGGCAGGCGCGTGATGAAGTCGTGCGCGCCGGCGAGGCGAGCGGCGTCCTTGCACTCCTCGTCCGTGGCGTCGAGGCGTCCGTAGCGGATGTTGTCCATCACGGTGCCGGTGAAGAGGTTCACGTCCTGGAGCACCATGCCGAGCGAGCGGCGAAGGTCGCTCTTGCGGATCTTGTTGATGTTGATGCCGTCGTAGCGGATCTTGCCGTCGGCGATGTCGTAGAAGCGGTTGATGAGGTTCGTGATGGTGGTCTTGCCCGCGCCCGTGGCGCCGACGAAGGCCACCTTCATGCCCGGCCGCGCGTTGATCGACACGTCGTGGAGCACGGTGTGCTCGGGCACGTAGCCGAAGTCCACGTCGAAGAGCCGCACGTCGCCGGCGAGGACGGTGTAGGTGACGTCGCCGGTGGCCTGGTGCGGATGCTCCCAGGCCCACATGCCGGTGCGCTCGGGCACGGCGGTGAGCTGGCCATCCCTCACGCCGGCGTTCACGAGGCGCACGTAGCCGCTATCCGTCTCGGACGGCTCGTCCACGAGCTGGAAGATGCGCTCGGCGCCCGCCATGCCCATGACGATGGCGTTGATCTGCTGGGAGATCTGCCCGATCTGCCCCGCGAACTGCTTCGTCATGTTGAGGAAGGGCACCGCCACGGCGATCGTGAGCGGCAGGCCGGAGAAGGAGAGGTTCGGCACGCCGAGCATGAGGAGCACGCCGCCCACCACGGCCACCACGACGTAGATCACGTTGCCGGTGTTCATGAGCACGGGCCCGAGGATGTTCGCGAAGGTGTTCGCCCGGCGGCTCGCGAGGTAGAGCTCCTCGTTCACCTTGTCGAAGTCTTCCTCGGCCTCGCGCTCGTGGCAGAAGACCTGCACCACGCGCTCGCCGTTCATCACCTCTTCGACGTGGCCCTCGACGATGCCGATGGTCTTCTGCTGCGCGAGGAAGTTCTTCGCGGAGCGGCCGCCGAGGAAGCGCGACGCCGAGGCGAGCACGCACACGCCCCCCACCACCACGAGCGCCATCCACACGCTGTAGTAGAGCATGATGAAGAAGACCGAGATGAGGAGCACACCGGAGAGCAGCACGTTCGGGATCGACTGGCTGATGAGCTGGCGAAGCGCGTCGATGTCGTTCGTGTAGTAGCTCATCACGTCGCCGTGGAAGTGCGTGTCGAAGTAGCGGATCGGCAGCGTCTGCATGTGGTCGAACATGAGGACGCGCATCTTCTTCAGCGTGCCCTGGGTGATGATCGCCATGAGCTGGTTCCACGTGAAGCTCGCGAGGAGCGTCACCGCGTAGACCGTGATGAGGGCGAGGGTGAGGTTCGTGAGCGGCTCGGCCGCGGAGGCCCAATCGCCCTGCTCGTAGTACCGGGTCACGATCTGGAGCGCGTTTTGGATGAAGATCGAGTTCGAGCTCTGGCCGAACGAGTTGATGAGGATGCACACGATGGCGATGGGCAGGAGTATCGGATAGAACTTGAACACCTGCCTGATCGTGCGCCAGAGGACCTTGAAGCTCGGGGTGGTGCGCACGGGGGAGCCTTGCGCCTGCGCCTGCTGCTCGCTTTTAGGCATGCTGCACCACCTCCTTCGCGTCCTTCGCCTCTTGCTCCTGCTTCTCCCAGCGCTCGTCGTGCGTGGACTTGTTCTGCGAGCGGAAGACCTCCTGGTAGATCTCTGAGGTGTGGAGGAGCTCGTCGTGGGTGCCGATGGCGGAGATCTCGCCGTTGTCAAGCACGATGATGCGGTCGGCGTCCTTCACCGAGCCCGTGCGCTGGGCGATGATGATCTTCGTGGTCTCGGGGATGAACTCCTTGAAGCCCTGCTGGATGAGCGCGTCGGTCTTCGTATCGACGGCGCTCGTGGAGTCGTCCAAGATGAGCACCTTCGGGCGCTTCAGGAGCGCACGGGCGATGCAAAGGCGCTGCTTCTGGCCGCCGGAGACGTTCGTGCCGCCCTGCTCGATCCACGTGTCGTAGCCCTCGGGGAAGCGTTCGATGAACTCATCTGCCTGCGCGAGCCGCGCGGCCTCGCGCACCTCCTCGTCGGTGGCGTTTGGGTCGCCCCAGCGCAGGTTGTCGGCGATGGTGCCGCTGAAGAGCACGTTCTTCTGGAGCACCATCGACACGGCCTCGCGAAGGGCCTCCACGTCGTAGTCGCGCACGTCGACGCCGCCCACCTTCACCGAGCCCTTCGTGACGTCGTAGAGGCGCGGGATGAGCTGCACGAGCGTGGACTTCGCCGAGCCCGTGCCGCCGATGATGCCGATGACCTCGCCGCTCTTGATGTGGAGGTCGACGTTTTCCAGCGCGTAGCGCTCGGCGTCCCTCGAGTACGAGAAGGACACGTCGTCGAAGTCGATCGAACCGTCCCTTACCTCCGTGATGGGGTTCTCGGGGTCCTTGATGGTGGTCTCGGCCGTGAGCACCTCGTAGATGCGGTTCGCGCTCTCGGCGGCGATGGTGATCATCGCGAACACCATCGAGAGCATCATGAGGCTCATGAGGATCTGGAAGCCGTAGGTGAAGAGCGCGGAGAACTGGCCGATGTTCACCTGCACGCCCTGCGTGCGGATGATGGCCTGGCCGGCGAAGTAGATCACGCACACGAAGACCGTGTAGCTGCAGAGGTTCATGAGCGGGTTGTTCAGCGCGAGGATGCGCTCGGCCTTCGTGAAGTCCTTCTGCACGTCGGCGGCGGCGCGATCGAACTTCTTGATCTCGTAGTCCTCGCGCACGTAGCTCTTCACCACGCGGATGCCGTTGATGTTCTCCTGGATCGATTCGTTCAGCGCGTCGTACTTGTGGAACACGCGGCGAAAGATCGGGTGCACGATGAGGATGACCGCGACGAGGCCGATGAAGAGCGGCGGCACCACGAACGCGAAGACGACGGCGATGTCGCCCGCCATGTAGAAGCTCATGATGAACGAGAAGATGAACATGAGGGGGCTTCGGATGGCGGTGCGGATGATCTGCATGAACGCCATCTGCACGTTCGTGACGTCCGTGGTCATGCGGGTGACGAGGCTCGAGGTGGAGAAGCGGTCGATGACCTCGAAGGAGAAGGTCTGCACGTTGTAGAACATGTCCTTGCGAAGGTTCTTCGCGAAGCCCGCCGAGGCCTTCGAGCAGGTGATGCCCGCGGCCGTGCCGAAGCCGAGCGAGATGATGGCGAGGAGCAACAGGACGGCGCCCGAGGCGAGGATCTCGTCGATGGCGGCGCCGCGCGAGATCACGTCCACGAGGTCGGCGGTGTAGAACGGGATGAGCACCTCGATGATCACTTCGCCGAGTACGAGGATGGGCGTGGCGATGGTCGCTCCCTTGTACTCGCGGATCGAGGCAGCAAGACGGCGTAGCAAATGCAGCATTAAGCCCCTTTCCGATAGTTGGGAGAGCGCAATACGATGCGCGAACATCCCCATTGTAGAACCTTGCGCAGGGCTCGGGCGCGGTAGCGGGCGCACTCGCCTGCGCGCTTTCGCACGTTGCGCGATTGGTGGGCATCGCGCGAGCGGGCGGGCACTATGCTTGAGGGGTTTGACGTAAGGTTTTGGCCGACGAAAGGAGCCTCCATGCTCGGAGAATGCCTCGATAACGTGCGCGGACAGGTGCCGCTCATCCACTGCATCACGAACTACGTGACCGTAAACGACGTGGCAAACGTGCTGCTTGCCTGCGGCGGCAGCCCGATCATGGCCGACGACGCCGCCGAGGTGGCGGAGATCACCTCGCTCGCCGCGGGCCTCACGATCAACATCGGCACGCTGAACGAGCGCACCATCGCCTCGATGCGCATCGCCGGCGAGACGTCGAACAAGCTCGGCCATGCGACGGTGCTCGACCCCGTGGGCGCGGGCGCCACGAAGCTCCGCACGAAGACCGCCGACGAGCTCGTGAAGCAGGTGCGCTTCGACGTCATCCGCGGAAACATCTCCGAGGTGAAGACCCTCGCCTCCGGCTCCGGTTCCACGAAGGGCGTGGACGCCGCGGCCGCCGACGCCGTGGGCGAAGGCGACGTGGATGCCACGGCCGCCTTCGCGAAGGCCCTCGCGGCCGAGACGGGCGCGATCATCGCCATCACCGGCGCGATCGACTTCGTCGCCGACGCCACGCGCTGCTTCGTCTTGCGCAACGGGCGCGCGGAGATGGGCAAGATCACCGGCACCGGCTGCCAGCTTTCGGCCATGACCTGCGCCTTCGTGGCCGCGAACCCGGACGCCAAGCTCGAAGCCGCCGCCGCGGCCGTGGCGTGCATGGGCCTTGCGGGCGAGATCGGATGGGAGCGCATGCTGCCCGGCGACGGCAACTCCACCTACCGCAATCGCATCATCGACGCCATCTTCAACATGGACGCCGAGACGCTCGAGAAGGGCGCGCGCTATGACATTCGCTAAGGACGAGCTCGAAAAGAGCCTCTTCCTCTACGCCGTGACCGACCGCGGCTGGCTCGCCGAGGACGAGACCCTCGGCGACGTGCTCGAGGCGGCGCTCGGCGGGGGCGTGACGTTCGTGCAGCTCCGCGAGAAGTCCATGGAGAAGGAGGAGATGCTCTCCGAGGCGCTCGGGCTCGCGGAGCTCTGCCAGAGCCACGGCGTGCCCTTCGTGGTGGACGACGACGTGGAGGTGGCGCTCGCCTCCGGCGCGGACGGCGTGCACGTGGGGCAGGGCGATACTGCCTGCGTGGAGGCGCGGCGCGTCCTCGGGCCGGATAAGATCGTCGGCGTCTCCGCAAGCACGGTCGAGGAGGCCAAGAAGGCCGAGGCCGACGGGGCCGACTACCTCGGCGTGGGCGCGGTCTTCCCCACCGGCAGCAAGGACGACGCGGAGGACGTGTCGCTCGAGACGCTCCGTGAGATCTGCGAGGCGGTGTCCATCCCCGTCGTGGCCATCGGCGGCATCAGCGCCGAGAACGTGGACGAGCTCGCCGGCACCGGCATCGTCGGCGTGGCCGTGATCAGCGCGATCTTCGCCGCGCCCGACAAGGAGCAAGCCGCCGCCAAGCTCTACGAGAAGCTCGAGCAGGTGGTGTAGCGCAGCTTACGCCGAGGAGGCCAAAGCCTACTCCTCGTCCTCGAAGGAGATCTCGAGGACGTCGCCGATGCCGGAGTGCCAGGCGGTGAGGGAGCCGAGGCAGTCGAGGCAGTCGCCATCGCCTCCCACGAGCTCCTCGTCCACGAAGCGCACGGCGAAGTAGCGCGGCTCGCCCTCGGCGAGGGCCTCGCGATCGGCCTCCCACTTCGCCTCGTTCGCGTCGAGGTAGAGGATGGAGACCTCATCCGTGCACTCCTCGTCCTCGTCGAGCTCGTCGGCTTCGCGCCAGTGGTAGTCGAAGAGGTAGTAGGGCCTAGCTCCTGGATGCTCAGCCTGCAGGCGAAGGAGCGCCTGGAGGATCCGCAGGTCGGCGAAGGCGCCCGCCACGGGTCCGATGTTGGAGTAGTCCCAGCAGCGGATAGCCACGAGCTCGCCCTCTGCCACAAAACCCGCAACCTGCTCGCCAAGCCCCTGCTCCCTCAACACCTCCGCACGCTCGGCAAGCTCCTTGCGGATCTTCCTCTCCGTAGCCATCAGCGCTCCTCCCAGACAAAAGACAGCACGTTTTTTCTTCCTACAACCCTCGTCGAGCTAGGGAACGACAAAAAGTCAGCGAGGCGCCCTGGGGTGCCCGAGATGCGGGGGATTTTGGAGGCGTAGCGTACTTAGGTACGTGAGCCTTCAAAATCGCGCGCAGATTGGGTGCCCCAGGGTGCCGCAGCGTCGGCTCTCATGCGCACTCGGTATACTTGCCACTCAACGCGAAGGCGTGGTCCATAGGGCCCGATCCAGCGCCGAGGTCGAGCATGGCGGCGAGGGCGCCGGAGATGTAGTCCTTGGCGCGACGGATGGATTCTTCGAGGTCAAAGCCCTTGGCGAGGTTCGCGGCGATGGCGCTTGAGAGCGTGCAGCCGGTGCCGTGGGTGTTCGGGTTGTCGATGCGCTCGCCGCGGAACCACGTGTGCTTGCCGGTGGCGGGGTCGAAGAGGAGGTCATTCGCGTCGGCCGTCTGGTGGCCGCCCTTCACGAGCACGGCGCACCCGATCGTCTCGCCGATCTCGCGCGCCGCGGCTTCCATGGCCCGCTCGCTGCGGATTTGCTCTTCGCGCCCGAGAAGGACCTCGGCCTCGGGGATGTTCGGCGTGATCACCTTCGCGAGCGGCAGCAGGCGCGTGATGAGCGTGGCGATGGCGTCGTCTGAGATGAGCTTCGCGCCGCTCGTGGCCACCATCACGGGATCTACCACGATGTTCTCTGCCTCGTAGCGGGTGAGGCGCTCCGCGATGACCTCGATGAGCGGCGAAGCGGAGACCATCCCCACCTTCACGGCGTCGGGGCGAATGTCCTCGAAGACGGCGTCGATCTCCTGCCCGAGGAACTCGGGCGTGACGTCGAAGATGCCGGTGACGCCGGTGGTGTTCTGCGCCGTGAGCGCGGTGATGGCGCTCATCGCGAAGACGCCGTTCATCGTCATGGTCTTGAGGTCGGCCTGGATGCCGGCACCGCCGGAGGTATCGCTTCCCGCGATCGTGAGCGCAGTCGGTTTCTTCATAGGGGTCCTTCCATCGAGATGGAACAGGGAGTTCATGCCGCGCACCACCTTAGCCTCTTTCCCTTGAGCGCGCACTGGGCTCACGGCAAAGCACACGCGCGTACGATCCATGCCATAGAGCCCTCTCCGCCGCCTTTTCTGACGCCTAGCCCTCTCAGCCGCCCTGCAATTTGGCATAAAGACCCCTCAGCCGCCCCGAAAGGGCGGCGGAGAGTGCTACATGCCACTTCCGAGGCGCGCGAAGGACACTTCTGGGCGGCGGAAAGGTCTACATGGCAAATACGTGGGGCGGCCGAGAGCCCTACGCGGATGAAAAGGCGGCGGAAAGCGCTACGCACCACATGTCGGGCGGCTGAGGTGGCTACATGGCCATGGATAGAAAAACCGCCTGCGGGGATACCGCAGGCGGTTCCGATCGTGCTATGGAAAGCCGCAGCGTCGGGCTTGTTATTCGCCCAGCAGCGTCTGCTTAATCGAGGCTGCGGCTTGCTTGCCGGCGCCCATGGCGAGGATGACCGTGGCCGCGCCGGTGACGATGTCGCCGCCAGCCCAGATCTTCGGGTTGGAGGTGCGCCCGTCGGCGTCGGTCTCGATGTAGCCCCAGCGGTTGAGCTCGACGTCGCCCGCCATGCCGGCGAACGGGTTCGCGTTCGTGCCGATGGCCGTGACGGCGAGGTCGCAGTCGATCTCGAAGTCCGAGCCCTCCACGGGCACGGGGCGACGACGGCCGGAGTCGTCCGGCTCGCCAAGCTCCATGCGCTGCAGGCGCACCTTGGAGACGAAGCCGCTCTCGTCGGCGATGAACTCGAGCGGGTTCACGAGCTCCATGATCTCCACGCCCTCCTCCTCGGCGTGGTGCACCTCGGCCAGACGGGCCGGCATCTCGGCCTTCGTGCGGCGATACGCGAGGATGACCTTGTCGGCGCCGAGGCGAAGCGCGGTGCGCGCGGCGTCCATGGCCACGTTGCCGCCGCCGAAGACGAGCACGTGCTTGCCGTGCTTGGTGGGGGTGTCGTACTCGGGGAACTTGTTCGCCTTCATGAGGTTCACGCGGGTGAGGTACTCGTTCGCGCAGAAGACGCCGGGGAGGTTCTCGCCCGGGATGTTCAGGAACTTCGGCAGGCCCGCGCCCACGGCCATGTACATGGCGTCGTAGCCCTTCTCGTTGAAGAGCTCGTCGGCGTCGGTCCAGCGGCCCACGACCGCGTCGTAGACGATCTCCACGCCGAGGTCCTTCAGGCCCTCAATCTCGCGCTTCACGATGGCCTTGGGAAGGCGGAACTCGGGGATGCCGTAGGTGAGCACGCCGCCGCCGGTGAAGAAGGCCTCGAAGATGGTGACCTCGAAGCCCTCGCGGGCGAGCTCGGCCGCGCAGGCGATGCCGGAGGGGCCGGAGCCCACGACGGCGACCTTCTTGCCGTTCTTCGGCTTCACCTTGGGCGTGGAGCCCACCTCGCCGGCCATGTCGCCGAGGAAGCGCTCGAGCTGGCCGATGGCGATGGGGTCGTTCTTGATGCCCACGACGCACTGGCCCTCGCACTGGCTCTCCTGTGGGCACACGCGGCCGCACACGGAGGGCAGGAGGTTCGATTCGCGGATGACGTCGAGGCCGCCGCCGAAGTCCTCCTCGCGGATCTTCTCGATGAACTTCGGGATGTTGATGCCCACGGGGCAGCCCTCGACGCACTTCGGGCGCTTGCAGTCGAGGCAGCGGTTGGCCTCCTCGAGCGCGTTCTCGATGGTGTAGCCCGTATCGACGGGACGGAAGTCCTTCGCGCGCTCGTACGCCGGCTCCTCATTGGCGGCGACGCGAGGCGCCTTGGGATTGGGAACGTACTTGCCGTTTACGACTGGCATGCGCAGGTCTCCCTCCTGTGCTCCATGGCAGTGGCTTCCTCAGCGCGATACGACGCTTGGCGAGCGGAGAGGTCTGCCCAGTTGACCTTCGTGGCATCGAAATCGGGGCCGTCGACGCAGGCGAACTTCGTCTTGCCGTCCACCTCGACGCGGCAGCAGCCGCACATGCCCGTGCCGTCCACCATGATGGGGTTCAGCGAGGCGATGATCGGCATGTCGTACTTCGCGCAGGTGAGCGCGGAGAACTTCATCATGGGCACGGGACCCACGGCGAAGACGTGCTCGATCTCGTGGTCGATGCAGAGGCGCTCGAGCGGCTGGGTGACAACGCCCTTCTCGCCGTAGGAGCCATCGTCGGTGGTGATGTAGAGGTTCTCGAGCGGGAGCTCACGGAACTGGTCCTCGAGCAGGAGCAGGTCCTTCGTACGGGCACCCATGATGACGCGCACCTTCGCGCCCTGGGCGCAGAGCGCGCGCGCCACGGGGTACGCGATGGCGAGGCCGACGCCGCCGCCGATGACGCACCACGAGCCGTTGTCCATCTCCGTGGGCTTGCCGAGCGGGCCCACGACGTCGGCGATCTCGTCGCCGGCGTTCAGCTGGGAGAGGTCGGTGGTGGTCTTGCCGATCACCATGAAGATGAACTCGATCCAACCTTCCTCGGCGTTCCAGTCGGCGAAGGTGAAGGGCACCCTCTCGCCGGTCTCGTTGGCGCGCACCATCAGAAATTGGCCAGCGTGCGCATGCTTGGCCATCTGAGGCGCGTGGACTCGGAATTTGTACACATTCTCCGAGTACTGCGTCTTTTCGAGGATTTTGAACATGTAGCGTGTCTCCTCTCGATCTCCCTCGCACACCCCACGAAGCCGGCGCGAGACGCGAGCTCGCGGGTATTTGACAGGCTGTACTCCCGCTCATTGTCGCACGTCGAAGCCGCCGCGTGGTCGAGGTTTGACCCCCCAGCCGAGCGTCTTCTCGAGGTTCACAGATTTGCGTTAGCGGCTCGCTTTGAGCGAGGAGAACATGCGGGCGTTGTGGCGCTTCACGAAGGCGATGAAGCGACCCTCGTTCAAAGCGAGGTTCACGTCCTGGCGGCGGATGGGCCAGAGCATCACGCGCATCATCGTGGAGCGCGGCTTGGCCTCGGCCACGGCCTGCTGCGCGCGCTCGGAGGAGATCATCTGCCGCACGAGCTCCTTGCGCTCGTCGGCCTCGAGCGTGCAGGCCGGCTCGCAGACGTTCTCGATGCAGCCCACGAGGCGCTCGATGTAGCGGCGCTGCACCATCTCCCAGCTCGCGGGATCGTTCGTGAGGCCCCAGTGCTCGAAGAGGTCGAGCATCCACTCGTGCTCCTCCTCGCGCTTCTCATACATGTTCGGGCGCCACTTGCTCGTCTCGCTCTCGGCGCGCGTGCGCTGGAAGTGGTAGTAGCAGTGCTCGAGCACGCCCACGCGCTCCACGTCGCGGATGTAGTCGAGCACGAACGGGAAGTCGTCCCAGAAGGTGTCCTTGAAGCGGAGGGCCAGCTCGCGGATGCGCGCGGCGGAGAAGAGCTTGTTCCACGGGGTGTAGAGGAGGTTCTCGTCGAAGAGCTCGTGCGCGGCCATGCGGAAGTCGCGCTGGCCGGAGTACACGCGCGTGGGCACGTTCTTGTCCTCGGTGAGGCGCGAGCCCTCCTCGTCCCACTGCGTCTCGATGACGAAGCCGCACACCACGAGGTCGAGGTGGTTGGCCTCGGCGAAGCCCACCTCGTCGGCGAGCATCGTGGGCTCGGCCCAGTCGTCGGCGTCGAAGAAGGCGATCCACTTGCCCCGCGCACGCTCGAGCGCGAGGTTGCGCGCCGCGGGGGCGCCCTGGTTGGGCGTGTGGACGACCTCGATGCGCCAGTCGCGCTCGGCGATGCGATCGACGATGCGCCCCGTGCGATCGGTGGAGCCGTCGTCCACCACGATGAGCTCGAGGTCGCGAAGGGTTTGCGCTCGCACGCTCTCCACGGCGCGCGCCACGTAGGCCTCCACGTTGAAGGCCGGCATGATCACCGTCACTTGTGGCTTCTTGGGCGACATAGGGGCTGGGCAACTCCAAGGCCTGGGGCGTGCAGCGAGGAGAGATCTCCTCGCCAAAGAGTATCAGTCCGCCTCGGACGTCTCGCCCTCGCGCCCGAGCATCACAGTCTTGCCACGTTCGTGGCGCTTTCGTGGGGCACGCGGAGCCGGCGCGCCCGCAGCGAGTGCGCGCCCAGCGCGCCCGAGGCAGCGCGCCCGAGGCGCCGCTACTTGTAGACGATCTCCTCGCCGGTGAGGTGCCAGTTCCCGATGTCCTGCGAGTCGCCGTTGATCACGTACTCGTCCCAGGAGTGGTAGTCGCCCTCGGGGTAGTACGTGGTCATCCAGTAATAGCGATCGCGCGGCCCCTCCTCCACCTCCTGCACCGTGGTGCCGTAGGCCGTGCTGTCGCCCCCCACCGCGTCGATGATCGTGGCCGGCAGGTCCACGTGCCCCGTGGGCGCCTCGGAGATCTCCAGCGGCTCCGCGGCCTCCTCGGGCGTCTCGGCGGGCTTCACGAGGAGGATGGGCGTCGAAGGACGCTCGAGCGGCGCTTCCGCGATGTACCACTCGCCGTGGTCGGAGGTGACGATCACCGTGGTCTGGTCGTAGATGCCGAGGCGCTTCAGCTCCTGCAGGTACTCGCCCACCATGAGGATGGAGCCCTCGGCCTGCTCGAGCTGGCTCGACTCGTCCTCCGAGACGAGCTCGCCCTCCTTGCTCATCACGTAGGGCCAGTGGTCGCCGTGGAGGTGGATGAAGCGGTAGGCCTTGCTCGCGTTCTTCGAGAACGAAAGACCCTCTTCGCGCAGCGTGGCGAGGTAGCCCGCGTCGTCCATCACGTAGTTGTCCGCCGTCGTCTTGTTCAGCTGGTTCGTGTAGAACCAGAAGAGCGGCTTCAAGATCCACGGCCCGTCGCGATAGAGCCCCACCTTCGCGAGCAGCGGCCAGAGGGCCTCGCCGTCCACCCTATGCGCTTCCACCGGAACGAGGTTTTCGCCATAGGGCTCGAGCGCCACCTCGTTGAGGGAATCGGAATAAAACGTCATCTCAAAGCCCTGGCTTTGGATGTCATCGAGCAGCGTGCTCTCCTCGTAGCGGCGCGTGGAGTAGTCCTCGTAGGACTCGCCGTGCTCGGGCATGACGCCGGTGATGAGGTAGGGGATGGCGTGGGCCGTGGGGATGAGCGAGCCGGTGGAGTTGCGATACCACGTGAAGCCCGTGTAGTCGTCGAAGATGCTCGGATCGTCCGCCATCGCCTCGTCGAGCACGCGCGTGTCGAACATGTCGAGCACGAAGACCACCACGTTGGCCTCGCGGCCGACTTCGTTGATGCCGTAGGTGGTCATGGCCACCGTGCCGCCGGCGCTCGCCACCTCGGCGTCGAGCTCGGCCTGCTCCTCCTGCGCGATGCCCACCATCGACACGCCCTGCACCACGAGGAGCGCCGCGCTCAAGCTCAGAACGAGCGCGCGGGAGGGCGCGGTGCGCTTCGCGTTGAACACGAGGAAGGCGCAGATGATGGCCGCCCACACGAGCGTACTCACGATCGTGATGTCGAGGTGCTTCGCGAGGTCGAGGTGTTGGCCGTCGGCGTCCGGCAGCGATGCGTTCATGAAGAGCGCCTGCACGTAGCCGCAGATGCCGATGGCCACCACGAGCGTGAGCACGACGTCGAAGGCGCGGCCGCGCACGAAGGAGATGGCGAAGACGAGGGCGAGCGTGAGCACCACGCCCATGAGGACCACGAGGCTCGTGATGTCGAAGAACCCGAAGAGGAGGCTCCCCGAGCTCGCCGCGACCACCTCGAGCGGACAGAACACGAGGAGCGTGAAGATGAGGAAGGCCGAGGCCAGAAGCGCGCGCAGGAAGCGCGTGGGCCAGCCGAGCCGCTTCGCGGGGCGCCCCTCGGCGAGGGCGCGCGCGAGCTCGCGGGCCTCCTCGTCGGCCTTCGCGCGCGCATTCGCGCCGGGCGCCTCCATGCGGTGTACCTGCGGGTCTTTCGCCTTGTTCGCGTTTTCGTCGATGTGGAAGACCTTGAAGATGAAGCGGCGGCTTCGCCTCACGACCACGCCGAGCACCGCCCCGAGCGCCACCGCCACGCCGGCCACGGCTTGGATGGTGTAGGTGACCACCGAAGGATCCACGTACGCGTAGGCCGCGCGGCACGCAAGCGCCGAGCACGCAAGCGCGCCGAGCAGCGCCCATGCGAAGTCGGCCCGCTCGGGCCGTGCGCTATGGATGTGGGTTTTCGCCACGCGCTCCACTCTCATGCACGATCTCTCCCAAAGACCGCGCACAAGTATATCGAGGGTACCGAGAGATACCGTGCCTTACGAAAGCGCGCCTACCAGCACTTCGTGATGGTGGTGACGTTCGAGTCACCGCGGCGCTCGTAGGTGAAGGTGTCGGTCATGCGCTTCACCATGAGGATGCCGAGGCCGCCGATCTTCACTTCCTCCACCGAGTGCGGGAGCGTGGGGTCCTTCTTGGCCACGGGGTCGAACGGGATTCCCTCGTCTTCGATCGTCACCGCCACGCAGTGGCCCTCGTCGTCGTTTCCGGAGAACTCGATCGTCACGCGCGCCTCGCCTGGGCGCTCGTCCTCGGGGTAGGCGTAGTGCGCCACGTTCACGTAGAGCTCCTCCACGGCCACGACCAGCCGATCCACCGTGGGGTGCGGGCATCCGTGCTCCTCGAGCCCCTCGCTCAGCGCGTTCACGACGTCGGGCAGCGTCTCCACTGTCGCCGGCAACACGAGAAATATGGTGGTTTCGCCTGAAGTAAGGTCAGCCACGTGCGCTCCCTTCATCGTCCTCGGGCCCATGCAAGTGTAGGAAACTATTTTCCCATGCCGCTCGGCAACTTTGCGGGGCGACGCTCGTTTCCCTTCAGCGCGTTTTCGTGCGCAATATGGGCGTTTCCCTCGCCGTTCGTGGCTTTGCATACGTAGCGCGAGATGCGGGTAACTGCTAGGGTTGAGGCCAGCCAACAGAAGGGATGGGCGATGGAAGCGCATGTGAGCGTAGACGGCAGCGTCGCCACGATTGCCGTGAGTGGCTCGATCAACACCAACACTGCGCCGGACTTCGAGAAGGCCGTCGGCGAGGCGTTCTCGAATGGCGACGTGACCTCCGTGGTCTTCGATTTCTCAGACCTCGAGTACATCTCCTCCGCCGGCCTGCGCGTGCTCATGGTGGCCTACAAGCAGGTGATGGCCAAGGGTGGCACGCTCGCCATCGAAGGCTCCTCCGACGAGGTGATGGAGGTCTTCGAGATCACCGGCATCGCCGATCTCCTCGGCCTCTAGCCCTCCCTCCCCCGCCCGCTCGCACGTTTCGCGAAGGAGAACTCGATGAACCTCAGCGTCAAGCCGAACGTGACGCCCACCACCGTGCTCGTCGAGGGCCGCATCGACACGAACACCGCGCCGGCCTTCACCGCCTACGTGGACAAGCTCGTCGACCACGGCATCACCAGCATGGTCGTCGACCTCTCCGATTGCGACTTCGTGTCCTCCGCCGGCCTGCGCTCCATCGTCGCGCTCCAAAAGCGCCTCATCGACGGCCGCCTCGTGTTCACCGGCGTGCGCCCGGAGGTCATGAACGTGTTCGAGATGACCGGCTTCGACAAGTTCCTGGAGTTCGCGTAACTAATTAACTTGAACCGAAGGGGGCCGCTTACGGTGCAATGCGAAGCATTGCGCGGTAAGCGGCCCTCCTCGGCGCCAGTCCAGAATTGCCTCTACCTCGCGCAACGCGCGAGGTAGAGGCTCTGTTTTGGCCAAGTCCGAGGGGGCCCGCTTGCCGCGCGCCCCTTCGGGATGCACCGCAAGCGGGCCCGTTCGGGCAAAAGCCTATCCCGTGGCCCCCACAAGCTGGTTGATTTGGGTGATCGAGTCCTGGATCTGCTGGAGCTCGGGTTGGAGGTCGGTGCCGTCGGAGCCGAGCTCGCTGACCTCGGATTGCACCCAGTCGAGCGAGGATTGCAAGACGTCGAGCGAGGCGTTCAGATCCTCCATGTCGCGCTGCTCGGTGGTGAGGGTGTCTTGCGGCACGTACTCGATGGACTCAGGCGGGGTGAAGAGGTAGAGCGACCAGAGAATCGCGCCCACCACGGCCACCGCCACGAAGACGATGTTCATGATGGCGTCGGGCACGCGCGAGATCCACAGCTGGAGCAGCGGGTAGACCCACCACGCGATGATCGACGAGGCCGCGCCGAAGGCCATGGCGTTTTGCAAGCACACCTGCCCCATGATGTTGAAGGGCATGGTGGAGTAGTCCCAAAGCTGGTGGTCGGCGTTCACGAGGAGGCCCATCGAGAACTCGATCAAGCTGCACACGCCCGCGTTCACGAAGAAGCTGATGAGGTAGGGCACGAGCGGGTTCTTGATCTTCTTCTTCAGCCATTGGAGCAAGGGGTAGAGGAAGAGCGCGATGAGCACCACCGCGGCGCCCTCCATGGGGAACGGGTAGAGCCAGTCGCGCCAGAGCATCGTGTTCGAGGGGTCGTATTCGCCCTCCACGAGGCCGAGGCGGATGAACTGGCACATGCCGGCTTCCATCCAGTGGCCGAGGATCGAGAAGATGATGAAGTAGATGATGAGGTTGCGGATGAGCGGCCAGCCGTGCTCGAGGTAGGCCGTGCCCTCCTTGTCGTAGATGCCCGTGCGCTTGGCGAGGTCGTTCACCATCGTCGCCTTCACGCGCTTCGAGAAGATGAAGTAGAGGATCAAGAAGATGTAGAAGGCGCCGTTGAAGATGAACGTCGGCAGGCTGAAGGTGCCCTCGATGGCGAGCTTGATGCCGCCGATGGCGAGCCCGATCGCGCTCATCACGATCATGAAGGGTCGGGCGACCTTGTAGCGGTTGATGAAGAACCAGAACG
Source organism: uncultured Atopobiaceae bacterium (assembly GCA_947626465.1). Taxonomy (GTDB): domain Bacteria; phylum Actinomycetota; class Coriobacteriia; order Coriobacteriales; family Atopobiaceae; genus CANRLS01. The sequence goes on along the minus strand of CANQSI010000005.1, from coordinate 4,486 downwards.
CCACGCCCATGAGGATGAGCATGATCCACGTGAGGAACTGCGTGGAGTCGCTCGCCACCGAATCGCGCGAGGTGAGGAGCAGGAGCAGGATGTTCGCCGCGATGTCGATGGCGAAGTACACCTGTACGAAGCGCATGAAGCCCATGGCGTTCGGGTCGGAGAAGCGGATCGCGTCGTAGGCGTTCTTGGCCGACTTCGTGGCGGCCTTGTGGTTGGCCTTGGCCTCGCGGTTCGCCTTGCGCAGGTTCTGGCGCGCGGTCTTGGCACGCTCAGGGTTGCCCCCGTGGCTCGCGATCACGTTCAGGCGGAAGGCCTCGTCGGCCACCTCGTCGGATTCCATGGCCACGCCCGCCATGGCCACGGCCTCGGCGGCGTCGAGCTGCGCGGCGCGCGTGATGCGGCTGCGCTCGGCCTTTCCGGTGTTGAATGCGGCGTCGAGCGAGAGCTCCACGCGCTCGAGCTTCTCCATCGCCTCGAGGCGCTCTTGGGCCTCGGCCACGCTCGCGTCGGCCTTTGCCTTGCTCTCCTCAGGCGGCAGGTTCTCGATGGGAGCGTCGCTCGGCGTCTCGGGCACCTGCGCGTCCGGCGTTTCGTCAGTGCGCTTGTCCATAGGTAAAGGTTCCTTCTCTTGGCAACAGGTACATGGTGCGCGCACAGGGATGCGCCGCACACCGCACCGATACTAGAGCTTCTAGCCCCAGAGGATCGGGCTGATGCTGTCGAGGTCGCTCCTCGGCTTCCTCACCTGCCGAAGCACCCCGCGCAGCTCCTCGAGCCTGCGCGCGGGCACCGGCAGCACCTCGCCGGTGTCGAGCGCGGCGCCCTTCTCGGAGAGCGTGCGCAGGTGCCACGGATTCACGAGGTAGGAGCGGTGGAGGCGCACGAAGCCCTCGCCGAGGCGCGCCTCCACGGAGGTGATGCCCTCATTCACGTCGAAGGAATCCCCCACGCAGTGGATCGTGCACTTGTGGCCGTGCGCCTCCACGTAGAGGATCCCCTCGGCCGCCACGAAGTGGGAGATGCGGTGGTCGTCGCGAAACTCCAGCAGGCGATCGTCGTGGAAGCCCTCGTCCTCGACCTCGGCCTCGGCCGAGTCTTCGTGCGCGCCCATGCCCAAGGCGTCGGAGACGCTCAGCACGAAGGCCGATTCGAGGACCACGAGCTTCGGCGTGTGGTCCTTGAAGGACCAGTGGAACGTGAGGCGCGCGGACGCCCCGCGAAGCGACGCCGGCGCCGAGCCCTTGCTCAAGAACACGCGAAACATCGCGAGTACTAAGCAGTACTCCTCGGAGAGCGGAAGCGCCACGTAGGACTGGTTCGTGAGCACGATGCGCACGTCATCGTCGGCCACCACGCGGCACATCTCGAGGTAGCGGTCGCGATTGTAGCTCGTCTGGTCGGGCGTGGCGCCGATGAAGGCGAAGCTCTCGGCGAGCATCTCCGTGTTCTTCTCGCCGTCGCCGTTCATGAAGTCGTGCGTGAAGCGCCGCGTGAGGTCGGCGAAAAACGACGAGACGGCCTCCTCGTCGGCGGAGGCCGCTTGTGCGCGCAAGGTGTCGTCGGCAGCCATCGCGCTAGTTCGACACCGGCATGTGCGCGGCGATCACGTCGATGACGTTCGCGAGCGGCATCGTCTGCAGCCATACGTGGCCAGGACCCGTGAGCTTGGTGTTGAAGAGGCCCTCGCCGCCGAAGAGCACGTTCTTCACGCCGGAGATCTTCTCGATCTCGAGCGTGACGCCCTGCGTGTAGCCGAGCACGTTGCCCGTGTCCACGAGCAGCGTCTGACCGGCCGCGAGCTCATAGTCCACGAGCTCGCCGTCGCACTCGATGAACACGGTGCCGTTGCCCGTGAGCGATTCCATGATGAAGCCCTCGCCGCCGAACGCGCCCGCGCCGAGCTTCTTGCGGAAGGTCATCGAGAGGTCCACGCCCATCGTCGAGGCGAGGAAGGCCATCTTCTGCACGACGTAGGCGTGCTGCGCGTCGATCTCAAGCGGAAGGATGCGGCCGGGGAAGCTCGAGCCAAAGGCGATCTTTCCGGGGGCCTTTGCCGTGAAGATGTTCTGGAACATCGACTCGCCTGCGAGGGCGCGCCCGAGGGCCTTCTTCACCCCGCCGCCCTTCGTCTCCATCGTGAAGACCGGATCCATCCACACCATGGAACCCTTCTCCGTCTTCATGGCCTCGCCGCGCTCAAGATGGCAGACGACCGCGGGATAGGGGTTGCCGATGATCTCGTATTTCATTGGTCCTCCTTAGGGACACGACGCTTGCGAGGGAGCAGGGGGGCGCTCCGTTCGCAAGCATACGGAAACACACAATTGAAAAAAGGGGGGGGGGTGGAATTTCATTCGTGCATCAAACGCCGTCATTGGTGCACGTTTTTTCGATTTCACTCGGCGAGCGGTTCCTTCCCATAGAATTGGCCTATCGCGCGGTGAGAGCGCTGGATAGAGGGCATATCGAAGGGCGCGCCATGGCGAAGCGACCAATCAGGAACGGGCAAGGGCTCGCTTCGCCGGCGGGCTCGGACTTGCCCCACTTCTCCCCCTCCTTCGTGAACGAGGTGCGCGCCTGCGCAAGCGTCGACGAGTTCGTGGAGCTCATGGAGGAGCGCGGCATCTGGCTGAACCGCAACGCCGCCGACCGCGTGTTTCGCTACCTGCGCTTCCTCGGCGACGCGCGACTCTCGGACGACGACCTCGACGCGGTCTCCGGCGGCGCGCACGCAGACGAGCCGATCGTGGACGGCGCCCTCCGGGCCGAGCTGGAAAACCTCGCGAAGCAGCTGCGCCAGCGCTAGCGCCGGGCGGACGCGCGACGCGCATCCTCCGCCGCCAGCTGGGTGTGGCATCGCAAGCTCGCCGCTCCTCCACCTCACCACCAAGGCTTGCACTGCAACGCGGCCCTCTTCGACGAAAACAATTCCTTGCGCGCCGGATGGCGGGTGGCGAGCACCACCCGCCAGTCAGCAAGCCGCCCTCGTCTGTCGACCTGCATACGCCACGGGGAGCCTTCAGCCGCCCTCGTCTGCCGCCTAGGGCTCTCAGCCGCCTTTTTTGCCGCGTAGGGCCCTCAGCCGCCCTGCCTATTTGCCGTCGAGCTTCCTCAGCCGCCCAAAAACACCCTCTTCACGCTCCAGAACTGTCATGGAGAGCTCTCGGCCGCCCGTTTGGGGCGAAAGAGAGGGCTGCGTGCCAAATGCGAGGGCGGCTGAAAGGGCTACGCGGATGAAAAGGCGGCTGAGAGGGCTAGAGAGCCTTTGTATGTGGACGCCCCCAACGCACGGGGGCGTGGGGGCGTCCTGGCACGCTGTGCGATCTACCACAACCGAACAGCGGCGTGCCTGAAGGTGGGGTCCGGCGCGGGCGTGCGCCGGGTGGAACAAGCGACTACCCGCCGTGCGCGTCCGTCACCCGCGTGGCGGATGCGCCGGATGCTTGCGGGCTTGTCCTGCGAGCTTGAGGTGGTGAGGGGTTGAGTGCGGGAGGGTGAGGAGGCCGAGCAGGATGACGCCGACGCCTGCTACCAGGAGGATCGGGGGAAGGGCGACGGGCGTGCTGTCGCCGGTCTGCGGCAGCGCATTCTGCTTGCCATCGGGCGCGCTCACGTGACGATCGCCGCCGGGCTTCGTGGGGTTGGTCGGATTCGTCGGGCTACCCGGCTTGTTCGGGCTGTTCGGGTCGTTCGGATTGCTCGGATTGTTCGGATCGTCGGCGAAGGATGGGTCGTCGGGGCCGAGAGGGCCGTCCGGCACGCCCTCTTTGTAGGTGTTGGTGACCGTCACCTCCGCGGTCGCGTTCCGCTTGACGGCCACCGCGCCTCCATCGGGGATCGTCGTGGTGAGCAGGTACCCGTCGATCTCGCCGCCAACCTCGGAGACCGTATAGTTGCCGGGCGTGAGGCTGCTAAGGGTGACGGAGCCGCTGCCCGTTACGCTCACGGTTCTCGAGAAGCCGCCCGGGCCGGCCACGAGGAAGGAATAGGTCTTGTCCAGCGCCTCGTCGGGCCCGCCGACGATGGCCTTATGGATCGTCAAGGAGCCGGTGGACGGGGTCGAGGGGCCGGGAATAACCGGCGGCACGTAGACGGCGTTCGTGAAGGAAGCGGCGGTCTCCTCGGCGTCCGTTTGCGCGCCGCTCGCATCGAGCTTTTTATAGGAATAGCTCGATATCGAAAGCGTCGTGTAGTCCGCGCCCATCACCGCTGGGAACGAATCCGTTTCAGCGCCTACGTTCACGGTGAGGAGCCAACGGCTGGTGTCGTAGGTGTAGCCGGTGCTCCCGGAGGTTTCGGTGATCAAGTAGTAGATCGTGGTCGCCGCGTTGATTTCCCCGGCCTCGGCATCGCTCCCTGAAACGTAGACGTCAGGCGCGAATCGCACGATGCCGTCGTACGGAAGTTCGCTGGTAATGGTGGCCGTCTTGCTATAGGCATTTGCAGTTGGCGTGAACCCGGTTTCGGCGTTGTACGTCCCCCTCAC
>CANQSI010000004.1 GCA_947626465.1 uncultured Atopobiaceae bacterium | reverse complement strand
GCGAGATCGCGGGCATCACGCGGGCGCTTCTCGAAAGCGGGCAGCCGCGGGTGCTCGTCACGCGCCTCGACGCCGAGAAGGCCGAGCTCACGCGCCTCGCCCTCGCCGAGCTCGCGCCGAATGCGCCCTTCGCCTACCACGAACGCCCCCAGCTTGCGTTCGTGGGCGAGGAGCCCGGCGCGCCGGACGGAAACGGCGTCGTGTGCGTGGTCACCGCCGGCACCTCCGACGAGGGCGTGGCCGAGGAGGCCGCGCTCACGGCGGAATTCCTCGGAAACGAGGTCGTGCGGCTCTACGACGTGGGCGTGGCGGGGATCCACCGCCTCCTCGCGAAGGAGGACGCGCTTCGCCAGTGCCAAGTGGCCGTCGTGGTCGCCGGCATGGAGGGCGCGCTCGCGAGCGTGGTCGCCGGGCTCATTTCGCAGCCGGTGATCGCGGTGCCCACGAGCGTGGGCTACGGCTCGGCCTTCGAGGGCATCACGGCGCTCCTCGCGATGATGAGCTCGTGCGCGAGCGGCGTGTCGGTGGTGGGGATCGACAATGGCTTCGGCGCGGGCTTCCAGGCCTCGGCCATCAACCATCTTCCGGGAAAGACGAGGAGCTAGACGATGGAGAACGTGCTTTGGCTCGATTGCTCGGCGGGCATCGCCGGCGACATGCTCGTGGCGGCGCTCCTCGACGCGGGCGGCGACCGCATGGCGATGGAGCGCGCGCTCGCGAGCCTGCCCGAGAAGGACTTCTCCATCTGCGTGAGCCATGTGGAGGTGTCCGGCGTGCGCTGCGTGGACTTCGACGTGGTGCTCCCCGCCGGTCTTGAGACGCACGACCACGACATGGCCTACCTCTATGGCGAGGACGCGGACGCGACGGGTGGCGAGCACGAGCACGGACACGAGCACGGACACGACCACGCGCACCACCACCGTACGCTTCCCGAAGTGCTCGAGATCCTCTCTGCGGCCGAGCTCTCCGCAGGCGCGCGAAGCCTCGCCGAGCGCGCCTTCACGATCCTCGCCGACGCGGAAGCCGCCGCCCACGGAAAGACCCGCGAGACGGTGCTCTTCCACGAGGTGGGCGCCATCGATTCCATCGTCGACGTGGTGGCGGCCTCCGTGCTCTTGGACGGCCTCGCGCCCGACGCCGTCTACGTGACGAACCTCACCGAGGGATGCGGCTCGGTGCGCACGGCCCACGGCGTGCTTCCGGTGCCCGTGCCCGCGGTGGCGGAGATCTGCCGCGCCCACGGGCTGGCGGTGCGCATCTCCGAGCGCCCCGGCGAGCTCATCACCCCCACCGGCGCGGCCCTCCTCGCCGCGCTCTCCCCCACCTTCGCCTCTCCCGGCGGGCTCGTCATCTCGAAGACCGGCTACGGGGCGGGAAAGCGCAGCTACCCATGGGCGAATTTCGTGCGCGCCTCCATAGGGCGCGCCGAGGCGGCGAGCGAGGGGAAGATCTGCAAGCTCGAATGCGACATCGACGACGCCACCGGCGAGGCCATGGGCGAGACGATCGAGCGCCTGCTCGCGGCCGGCGCGCGCGAGGCGCACTGGATTGCCCTCGGCACGAAGAAGGGACGCCCCGCCTGGCAGCTCCAGGTGATCTGCCTTCCCGCGGACGTCGAGGCGCTTGAGCTCGAGATCTTCCGTTGCACCACGACGATCGGCATCCGCCGGCAGCTGATGGAGCGCACGGTACTTCCCCGCGAGGCCGTCCGCCTCACGCTCGCCCTTCCCGACGGCTCCACCGCGGAGATCGAAGGCAAGCGCGTGACCCTTCCCGATGGCACGCAGCGCACGATGCCCGAGGCAGACGCCGTGGCCGCGCTCTCGAAGAAGCGCGACCTCTCCTACCAGCTGGTGTGGCAAGCCGCCCTCGCCGCCTGCGCGGCGCAGGCGAGCGTGAATCCGAATTGATTTCGGAAGGCTAGAAGTCCTTCTCGGGGTAGGGGCGATCGAGGCGGTAGTAGCGGCTCTCGGGGTCGAGGAGGCCGTTCAGGAACGGGTCGCCCGTGAAGAGCTCGGGGTAGCGCTCGTGCATGAGCGCCATTTCGCGCTCCCCGCGCTCGGTCTCGCGCTTGCGATCGCTCTCGCGGTGGCGCGTGCCGAACTCCCTATGCCAGAGCCTCGCATAGGGCACGAAGAGCGTCTCCTTGCCGCGCGCGGCCGCACGCAGGCAGAAGTCGCCGTCGTTGAAGCCCACGGCGAGCGCCTCGTCGTAGCCGCCCAGCTCCTCGAAGAGGTCACGGTGCACCACCTGGCAGGCGCCCGTCACCATGGGATAGGCCACCGGGCGCTTGAGGCTCAGGAGATAGCCGTCCGCGCCCTCGGACGCGGCGCTCCCCACCTCGCCCGGCCAGAGGTCTTGCTGCATGTGGCCGAAGCCGCCCGAGGGGACCGCCACCATGCCCGCATGCTGCACGAGCCCGTCCTCGAAGGTGAGGAGCGCGCCCGTCACGCCCACTTCCTCGCGGCTGAGCGGCCCCACGAGCTCGTCGAGCCATTCGCCGTCGAGCACCTTCGTGTCGTTGTTCAGGAGGCAGACGATCTCGCCTTTCGCCTTCTCCACGCCGCGATTCACCACCGCCGAGTAGTTGAACTCCTTGCCCTTCCAGCTCACCACGCGCACGCGCGGATCGCGCTCCTGCAGCTCGGCATAGAGGGCGAGGATGTCGGCATCGGTGCTGCCGTTTTCCACGATGACGACCTCGTAGGCGGGCCATGCGGTCTTCTCGAGGATGGACTCCACGCACGGCCTGAGGTAGTCGGCGTGGTTTCGGTTCGGGATGACGATCGACACGAGCGGGCAGGGGTCCGGGCGCAGGTAGCGCACGCGAAGGAAGCCGCCGGGCACGCGCTCGGGGTCGTCGTCGACGTTCGTCTCCACGTAGGCCACGTCGGCGGCCACGCCGCGCGCATCAAGGTGGCGCTGGAGCGACGCCACCGAGGCGCCGATGGCAAACGGCCTCTGGCGCACCGCGTGGACGAGCACGCCCTCGAGCTGGGTGACGCCCTCGACGCCGCCCTGCTCCACCGCGGCGAGCGCGAGGTCGTAGGCGCTCTTGGCCGAAGGGGCGTCGAGCGCGGGACACACGGCGAGCGGAAGGCCGACGCCGTTTCCCCAGTAGAGCTCGTCGAGCGAGAAGCGCAGCTTCAAACGCCCGCCATAGAGCAGGGAGCGCTCGTCGGAAAGCTCGTAGACGTCCTCGTCGCCGTAGACGAGCCACGTGCCCTCCGTGGCCGCGGCGCACGCGATGCGCTCGAGAGCCGAGGGCTCGAGCACGTCGCCCGAACCCACGACCACGCGCCAAGAGCCATCCTGCGTGCCCGCGCTCCCGAGCTCGCGGCCCGCTGGCACCCACACCACGTCGAAGTCCTGGAAGCTTTGCTCCCGAAGCGAGGAGATGGTGCGGATGAGGTCGGCGTTCGTGCGATGTGGGCGAAGCGCGTCGAGGGGCGAGGGAGCGGCGAGATCGGCGAGCTTCGTAGGCGCGTGGCCGCGCTCGTCTTCGGGATCCTCCGCGATGAGGACCGTGAGGTGCGGGAGCGCGAGCTCCGCATCCTCCGCGGCAAACTCCGCTTCATCGGCCCTACGCTCGGGCGATACGCTCGTGTCGTCCGCTTCCATGGCGCGCGCCGACACGTCCTCGCCCCACGCGAGCTCGTCTGCCGCCGCCACATCGGCGCGCTCCGGGGCGCCCTCGGGCGCTTCGATCTCGCGCTCGTCGGCGAGGGCCTCGGCGAGGCCCTGCTCGCGCGCCCACTCGTCGTAGCCGGGATCCACCTCCGGCGTGGCGCTCACCATGGAAAACCAGTTCAGCCGTGGGTTGAGCATCCACGCCGCGAGCCCGCGGAAGGCGCCCGCGGAAAGCGTGCGGCTCCACACCCAAAGGCAGCAGGTGCCGCTCTCGCGTGGCACCTCCACGCTCACGGTGAGCTCGCGCGCCATGAGGCCGTGCTCGCCCTCCACCATGGCATCCTCGAGCACCCTCACGTCGGCCGTCTGGCGCCTTCCTCGCTCGTCCAGCTTGCAGATGATGAGCTTCTCCGCCTTGAGAAGCGCTGCCTCCTCGGCGCTATGGGCCGTGAGCTGCGCGCGATAGCGAATGATGAGGTGCTCGCCTGCGGGGTAGACGCCCGAATCCCACACGCGGAAATCGCGCTCGCCCACCGTGCGCGACACGATGTCGTGGAGCGCCTGGAAGAGGTCCGGCTGCGCGAACACGGAGGCGGGGTCGTCGCCTAGGCACATGCGCTTGGCGCCCATGAGGAGCTTCTCCTCGTGCTCGGCGGAGTCGATGAGGGCCACCTCCACGAGCCTGCTGAAGACGGGGGTGGCGATGAGCCAGAGACGCTCCCCCTCGCTCGGCTCGTCGGGCACCTCGACGCCGTTTGCCTCGAGGATCTCCCGCACGCCCTCCTTCACCACCACCGTGGGGATGGGGCTCGCCTTGATGAACGCGACCACGCGGGGAGCGCACGCCACCTCGCGCACGCGCACGATCGCGAAGTCGTATTCGTCGCGAAAGCCGTCGAGCACCACGTCGCAGATCATGTGCGCCTCCTAGGCAGGTGGTCCAAACGTTTCCCAAGCTCCGTGCTATTCCAAGCCGCGGGCCGACTTCCACGCCTCGAAGCTCAGGTGGTGGCGATCCTTCTCGGAGAGGATCGGCTCATCGAGCCCGAGCTCGGCCATGGGCGGCCAGGCGATCGCAAGATCGGGGTCGTCCCATGCGATGCCGCCCTCGTCGCCGGGGTGGTAGATGTCGTCGCACTGGTAGACGAAGGTGGCCTCGTCCGAGAGCACGAGGAACCCATGCGCAAAGCCCCGCGGCACGAAGAACTGCCGGCCGTTTTCCGCGGAGAGCCTCACGGCCTCCCACTTGCCGAACGTGGGGCTCTCGGGCCTGAGGTCGACGGCCACGTCGAGCACCTCACCCACCACCACGCGCACGAGCTTCGCCTGCGGATGGTGGATCTGGAAATGCAGGCCACGCAGCACGCCGCGCACCGAGCTCGACTGGTTCAGTTGCACGAAATCGCAGTCGATGCCCGCCGCCTCGAAGTCCGGGCGCTTGTAGGTTTCGCGGAAGCTCCCGCGCGCGTCGCCGAACACCCGCGAGTCGATGATGGTGAGGCCGGGGATGGACGTCTCCACGAACGTGAAGTTTCCCGAGGTAAAAGCCCTGTGCACCGAGGCGTTCGCCGTGCCTTCGCCCGCATGCCCCTGGTTCGGATCAGGCTTTTGCATCCCGCACTCCCCTTCGACGTGGCCCTGGGTTTCCATGGTAGCCGAGCACGCTCGCAAGGCGGAGGCTCTGCGCCGTGGCACAATCGTCGTCGGTTGGCGGTTATCGAAAGGGAAGGCGGTGGCGTACGTGAGGGTGCTTGCCGTCGTTCCCGCCTTCAACGAGGAGGACGTGATCCTCCAGACGCTCGCCACGCTCTCCCACACCTGCCCCGAGGTGGAGATCCTCGTGGTGAACGACGGCTCCGCCGATTCCACCGCCGCGCTCGTGCAAGGCGCCGGCTACCACTGCGTGAGCCTTCCGGTGAACTGCGGGCTCTCCTGCGCGTTTGCCACGGGCGTGCGCTATGCCCGCGCGAGGGGCTTCGATGCCGTGTGCCAGTTCGACGCCGACGGGCAGCACGATGCCCGCTACCTCCCGCGGATGGTCGCCGCGATGGAGGCCGACGACATGGACGTGATGATCGCGAGCCGAAAGCTCGGTGAGGAGGCGCAGGGCGTGCGCGGCGCGCGGGGCCTCGGCTCCTCGCTCATCTCCGCGCTCATCCACCTCACCACCGGCGTACGCATCACCGACCCCACGAGCGGCTACCGGCTCTTCAGCGCGCGGCTCTTCGATGCCTTTGCCGACGGCTTCGACGTGGGCCCCGAGCCCGATTCGCTCGCCTGGCTCATCCGCCAGGGCGCGCGGGTGGAGGAAGTCCCCTGCACCATGGCGGAGCGTCAAGGCGGGCGCTCGTATCTCTCCGGCCTCACTTCCATCGCCTACATGGTGCGCACGTGTTTGAATATCGTCGTCTTCCAGTGGATTCGTCGCTGAGCGTCCTCGCATCCCCGCGCTGAAAGGATCGGGTGGAGTATGTCTGGCACCCTTCGCATCTGGCTCATCATCGCCGCGCTCGTCCTCTTCGCCATCGTGTGCGTCATGGTGCGTCGCGAGCGCATTCGCGTGGCAGATTCCGCCTTCTGGGTCGTCTTCTCGCTGGTCGTACTCTTCTTCGCGATCTTTCCGCAGGTGGCCTACTGGCTCACCTCGCTCGTGGGCATACAGTCGCCCTCGAACCTCGTCTTCGCGGTGATCATCGCGATCCTCATCCTCATCGACATGGCCTCAAGCGCCAAGATCTCCCGCCTCACCGCCAAGCTCGAGGAACTCTCAAGTAAGCTGGCCTTGGACGAGGACGAAACGGACTGACGCTGCGGCACTCTGGTGCACCCAATCTGCGCGCGATTTTGAAGGCTCACGTACCTAAGTACGCTACGCCCCCAAAATCCCACGCATCTCGGGCACCCCAGAGCGCCTCGCTCATGTTTTGCTGATGCCCTAACGTTTCATCGTTTTTGCGATCACGAATACCTTGTGTACAGAGTTCGCGTTGAGTGGGGGGTTTCCTCGTAGAAGGCGCGGTTGTGCGGGGTTTCGTCCACCTCGACGCGGGCGACGGGGAGGCCTTCGTGCTTGAGGATGCTGAAGAGGTGGAACGCGAGGTTTTCCGCGGTGGTGCGGAACGGCAGCACGAGCACGCTGAAGCCCTCGCGCTCGAGCGCCTCGAGCGTCTCCGGGGAAAGCGTGCCCTCCTCCACGAGGAGGCGATGGTCGAGCTCGGCGCACGCCCTTGCCACCGCGGCCTTGGCGGCGGAGAAATCCATCACCATGTCGCGCTCGTCGCCTGAGGCCTTGAGCGCCATGGAGGTGAGGGTGGCCTCCACGTGCCAGCGATGCCCGTGGAGGTTTTCGCATTTCCCCTGGTAGTCGGCCAGGAAGTGCGACGAATCAAAGTGTCCTTCGACGATAAGGCCAAACATCGGCGCTCCTAGACGATTTGGTAGTGGCAGTGGGCGGGCAGGAAGTTCGGGTTGTAGAAGCGGTCACCCTTGGAGAGGTAGTCGGTCCAGCGGCCCATGAAGATGCCCTCCTCGAGGCGCAGGCGCTCGCAGACCTTCGGATCCTCCGGGGCATCGGGGCGGCCATAGCGCGCGTGCGGCATCACGCGTCCGTGGCGCGCCGCCATCTCGATCGTGAGCCGCGCCTGCGGCGCCATCACGATGTCGCGCTTCTCCTCGCGAAGGCGCAGGCAGAAGTCCACGTCGGCGAGGCCGAGGGTGAGGTCCTCGTCGAAGCCGTCCACGCGCTCGAAGTCCTCGCGCTTCACCGCGAGGCAGGAGCCCGTGACCGCGCTCACGCCGTGGGGAACGTGGATGAGGCCGTAGACGCCGGGCAGCGTGTCGGGGAAGAGGTGGCTCGTATAGCGGGGCGCGCTCTTGGGGATGCAGATGCCAGAGTGGTGGATGAGGCCGTCTGCGTAGAGGATCTTCGCGCCGGTGACGGCCACGCCGGGACGCTCGAGCGGGCCCGTGAGGCAGGAGAGCCAATCGCTTGAGAGCGGCGTGCAGTTGGCGTCGAAGAAGACGAGGATCTCGCCGGTGGTCTCCCGCGCCGCGGCATTGCGCGCCTCGCCCCAGCCCTTGCCCTGCGTGTCCACCACGGAAAGCGCCACGTTCGCTCCGAGCGTGGGCTCGAGCGCCTCGAGGCACTCCGAGAGGCGCTCGGGGTTTGCCGCGTGCGCGACGATGAGGGAGATCGTGCGCTCGGGATTCGCGTGGTAGCGCACGAGGTTCGCCCCCACCTCGCCCATGCGCTCCACCGTCGCGGGCAGGCCCTCGCGCTCCACGTGCTCGCGCACGCAGGCGAGCTCGGCCACCTCCCACTCGGCGCGCGGCGGCCGCGTGGACACCTCGTCGCGCTCGTGGAGGCGCGTGTGGTAGAGGATCGAGCGCACGTGGAAGACGTTGCGCGCCCGCTCGGTCACCTTCAGGCAGAGCGCGTGGCCGTAGGCGGCGTCCATCGAGGCGCCGGGCAGCTCGCCCTCGGCGTCCATCTCGGCCAAGAGGCCCCGCCGCACGCAGAGGAAGTGGCGGATGTAGTCCCTCGCCATGAGGTACTCGTGGTCGTAGTCCGGCTTGAAGAAGCCCTGCGAGTAGCGCCCGTGGAGGAAGCTGTCCTCGTCGCAGTAGAAGAGGTCGGTCTCGGGGCGCTGCGCGAGGCCCTGCGCGTAGCGGAAGAGGCAGTCCGGCGTGAGCAGGTCGTCGTGGTCGAGGAGGCCCACGAAGTCGCCCGTGGCGGCGCGGATGCCCGTGTTCGTGTTCTCGGCGATTCCGCCATTTTCCTCGAGGTTTATCACCTTCACCCGGCGATCGGCGGCGCGCTCCGCCACCTGCTTGGAGAGGCGCTCCTCCTCGGGCGTGGCGTTCACGAAGATGAGCTCCCAGTGGGGGTAGGTTTGCGCGAAGACCGAATCCGCCATCTCGTCGAAGACGTCGGCCTTCGTGTGGAAGAGCGGCACCACGATGGAGAACGTGGGCTTCACGGAGAGCTCCGTGCCGCGCTGGATGGCGAGCGTGCGGTCGCTCGCGCGGCCGCGCTCGAGGAACCACTCGTGGTAGGCCGGGCTCATGCCCGAGGAATAGACGGTGCGCGCCCACTCATCGCGAAGGGCGAGCGCGCGCCCCGGCTCCACGCAGCAGAAGCCGTCGCGCACGAAGCGCTCGGAGAACTGCGCCCACACGATGAAGTGCCCGAGCGCGCGCGGCACCTTCGCGGAGTATTGGATGCGCCAGATGGTGGCGCCGTTCGAGAGCGCCTCGCGCTCGGTGTCGAGGAGGATGAACGGCTCCTGCAGGGCGGGTTGGCCCATGCCGTCGAGGACGGTGATGTCCACCGTGCCCTCGGGCACGCCCTTCGGCACGTAGGCCTCCACCACGCCGTGGATGACATCGATGCCGCCGGCCGTGCCGAAGAGGCGCTCCACGCTCACCCACGCCGTGTCCACGCAGGGGATGCGATCGCAGTTGCGCGCGTCCTCGAGGCCGATCTGGCGCCTCGCGCCCTGCCACGTGGAAAGCGAGCTCACGCGCGCGTCCACGCGGTAGGTCTCGGCCGCCACCACCTGCCCGAAGGCGTCTTCGGCAAAGACGCTCACCACCTGCTCGAGGCGAAGCTGCGGCACCACGAGCACGTAGGCGCCCTTCTTCGGCGTAGCCACCACCTGCGCGGGGAGCTCCTGGCCGTTGCCCGCAGTCGAGCGCGCGTGCATCGAGCCACCTTGCGGCACCTCGCAGGTGAGCGAGACGTAGATCTTTCCGCCGCCGCGCTGGGATTGTCCGAAGCGAATGGCCATGGGGCGTCCTCTCGCGAAGTGTGGATGGGACCGTGTGGGGGTCTACCTGCGCAAATACTAATCCTCAACGGCGTGGAGCGAGGGGCTCCAGCCAAGCGTGAAGTAGCTGTTGTGGTAGGCAAGGCGATGGTCGTAGAAGGGGTCGCCCTCGGCGTAGAGCCGCGTCCAGCGAAGCATCGTCTCCCCCACCTCCGAGACGAGGCGCGCGACCTTGCTCCAGTCGTCGTAGTCGAGGCCGCGGCTGTAGGACTCGTAGTGCCAGAGCTTCGCGCGCGGCTCGTAGGCCACGCCATAGCCGGCCTCGCGGATGGAGATGCAGAGCTGCACGTCGTTGTAGGCGATGGGCAGGCGCTCGTCGAAGCACCCCACCTCTTCGAAGACCTCGCGCGGCACCATCACGCATGCGCCGGTGACCGCCGAGGACTGGTGCGTGTGGTAGCGCGTGAGGCCCTGGTAGGCGTCGTAGGTGGGCGGCACGAAGAGCTCGAGGTGGTCGGGCCCTTCGGCTTGGATGATGACGCCGCCGTGTTGCAGGAGCCCATCGGGGTAGAGAAGGTGGGCGCCCACGAGCCCCACGTCGCCGCGCATGAGGGGCCCGAGCAAGAGCTCGATCCAGCGCGGTTCGATGACCTCGGTGTCGTTGTTCAGGAAGAGGAGCATGCCGCCCTTCGCCTCACGCGCGCCGAGGTTGCAGATGGCGGAGAAGTTGAAGGGGCCGTCGAAGCGGATCACGCGGATGCGCGGCTCTTCTTTCAGCGTCTCGTAGTAGGCGAAGGTCTCGGGCTCGGTGGAGTTGTTCTCCACCACGATGACCTCGAAGCGGCGGTAGGTGCTCTTCGCCTCGATGGATTCGAGGCAGCGTCGAAGCACGGGCACGGAGTCCTTGTTCGGGATGATGATGGAGACGAGGGGCTCCCCCACTGTCGCGTAGTCCACGCAACGCCCCGCTCCGGCCTCTTGGTTGGGCCGGATGGTGGCATCGATGCCCGTGCGCGCGAAGTGCGCCTCGAGCACGGCGCGGCACCGCTCGTCCTCGCTCGTGCCCGCGGCGGGAGCGGTTTCCGTGCCGAGCGTGAGGCCCTCGGCGTCGAGGCGGTGGTAGAGCACCTGCCGCACGTGGCGGATGGGCCGGCCGCTCTCCACCGCGGCAAGCGCGAGCTCGAGGTCGAACGCGCGGCCCTCGGCGTGGCGTTTCGCGATGGCGGGGATGTCCAAGATGTCCCTGTCTACGAGCGCGGGCCGTCCCGTCCCGCCCGTGGCGTAGAGGTAGTCCAGGTCGAAGTCCGTCTTGAGGAAGCCGAGCTTGTACCAGCTGTGGCTGTCGCCTCCGTGGCAGCGGACGTCTTGGTCGCCATAGGCCATCGCCGGAGCGCGGCCGGGGTCTTCCCGCACGTCATCGAGCGCCTCGCAAAGCTTGAAGAGGGCGTCCGGCTCGAGGGTGTCGCCTGCGTCGACGAGGCCCACGTGGCGCCCCTCGGCTTCCATGAGGGCGTCTGCGGGGGTGAGCACGTGGATGCCGAGCTTCAGGCGCTCGGCATCGAGCACGTTGGACTTCTCGCCTTGCCACCCTCGCCCGTACCAGTGCGTGCGCTCCCGGCAATCCGAGCGGCCGTAGCCGATGAGCTCCCAGTTGCCCTGCGTTTGGTTCTCGAGCGAGGCGAGGGTCTCTTCGAGGCCCGAGGGCTGCGCGGCGTCGAGGTCCACCAGGAGCGAGACGGAGTGGTTTCGCAATCCCTGCCCGTGGCGCTCCATCTCGAGGTCGAGCGCAGACACCTGCTGCTTTTCCACATACCAATTGTGGTAGCCCCGCCCATCGGCGCGCGACCATCGCCTGCCCGCGTCCATGTTGCGGTAAAACGCGAGCGTAGGGGCGTCAAGACTGAGAAAGCCGTCGGGGATGTGGTGGCTCGGATGGCGCACCCAGAGCGTGAACGAGCGGACGGTGTGGGCGATCGTCTGCGAGTAGCGCGCGGACCTCACGTACTTGCCGTCCGATTGCGGGATGAGGTCGTCGCGGTTCACCACGAGGCGGGCGCCGTTGATGGCGCGCCCGAAGGCATCGACCATGCGCGCCTCGAAGGGCTGCATGAGCGTCTCGGGGTCGCGTCCGGTGAATTCGATCGTGCCGTGGAGCACGTCGGAGGTTTCGAAGTCCGTGTAGATGCGCTCGAGCTCCACGTAGGTGGCGTCGCCGCATGGCTGCTCGTCGATCCCCTCGTACCAGAGGATCTCCGTGCCATGGCGGTTTTGGCTCACGAGCGATTTGAAGAACGCCGAGGAGGGCCGCACCATGCACGCGCCGCGGGAGGTGAGCGCGCCGCGGGCGTCTCTCACGAGCACGCTCGCGCGCAGGGTGGCGAGAAGCGCGGGCACCACGAGCACCTTCTCCTCATGGCCCCAGGGCGAGAGGATCTTCGCCGGCACGGGGTGTCCGCCGGTGGTGCGCGCGTTCACCTGCACGGAGCCCCCCTCGGGCACCTCCGCGCGAAGAGGCACGTAGGTCTTGCCATGAGAGGTGACCATCCGCCCAAACGCTATGGCACTCGAGCGCTCCATCTCGGCCTTTCTCGCCTCCCCTCCCGCCGCTTCGCGCGGCAGCGCCTACCAGTACGTGAGCTGGTAGTGGCAGCTTTCCATCGCGAGCTGGGGGTTGTAGAGCGGATCCCCGAAGCCCCAGTACGTGCTCCACCGCATGCGGAAGAGCCCCTCGTCGTGGCGGATCGCCACGCAGTCCTCGAGGTTCGTGGGCGACGCCGGCTGCCCGAAGTACGAGAACGGCAACGCGCGGCCGTTCGAGGCCCAGCCGTGGTAGACGGCGCACGCCTTGGGCACCTCCACGGACCTCTTGCCCCGCTCGGCGATCCGAAGGCAGAGATCCACGTCCTCGAGCCCGTAGCGAAAGTCCTCCTCAAAGCCCCCCACCTCGAAAAACACCTCCGCGTCCACGAGCATCGCCGAGCCGGAGAGCGCCGTCACGTCGCGCATGAACCACGACATCCGGCGGTAGTAGTCCGCGTCGGTGGTGGCGGCGGGGATGAAGTGGTTCACGAAGCGCGGGATCCCCCGGGGAAGGCAGATGCCCACGGAGCGGATGAGCCCGTCGGGATAGACGAGCCCCGCGCCCGTGGCGCCCACGTCCCCGTGCGCAAAGGGCCCGAGGAGGCGCTCCACGAAGTCCGGCGTGGACACCTCGCAGCGATCCTCGAGGAAAAGCAGGAAGCGGCCCTTGGCCTCGCGCGCGCCGCGGTTCTTGAGGGCGCCCGGCGTGGGCGCGCCCTCCACGCACACCTCGCGGACGCGCGGATCAGCCATAAGCGCCTCGCCGAGGGGCTCGCCCGCGTTCGTCACGAGCACCTCGAGGTGCGGATAGGTGCAGGTGGAAAGAACCGCCTCGACGGCGCGCACCACGCGATCGTCGTCGCACGTGCGGCTCACGACCACCGACACGAGCTCGTCGTTCGCGCCCTCGTAGACGATCTCGTAGATGTTTGCCTCAATTCCCGGCTCCACGCGTGCGCGGATGCCCGCGTCGGCGAAGTAGGACGCGAGCACGCGCGCCCCGGCGTCGTCGGTCCACGTCTTCGCGGAGAGGCTCACGGACGTGGACGCCTCGTGCACGCGCCAGTGGTAGAGGAACTTCCGCACGTGCCACATGCGCCGCCCGAGCGCGGAGATCCTCAGCGTGAGGGCGTAGTCCTGCGCGCCATCCACCTCGCGTCCCGGCAGGCGCCCCTCGCGCTCCAGCTCGTCGACGGCGCGACGGCTCACGCAGAGGAGGTGCGTGATGTAGTTCCTCGCGAGAAGGAGCCTCAGGTTGAAGTCCGGCTTGAAGTACCCCGAGCCGTACTGCTCGTCTCGCCAGAGGTCCTCGTCGCAGTAGAGGAGGTCGATGTCAGGGTGCTCGACGATGGCCTTCGCATACTCGAAGAGCGCGTTTGGCTCGATGAAGTCGTCGTGGTCGAGGAAGCAGAGGTACTCGCCGGTGGCGGCCTCCATGCCGGCGCGCGTGTTCAGCGCGATGCCGAGGTTTGCGGGCAGCGTCACCACCGATATGCGCGAATCCGAGCTCGCCAGCTCGAGGAGCGCCTCGCTGAGCTCGAGGTTTTGCGGCGAGGCGTTCACGAGCACGAGCTCCCAGTTGGCGTAGGTCTGCCGCCTCACGCTCTCCACGCACTCCTCGAGGAAGACACGCGGCGTCTCGAAGCAGGGCACGATCACGGAAAACATGGGGCCGTCGAGAGGCGTCGCCGCCTGCACGTGGAGCTCGCGATCGCTCGCGCGACCGTTCTCCAAGAACCATTTGTGGTAGTTGCCCTTGCAGGCGTCGTCCTCGGCGATGCGGCTCCACTCCCAGCGCAGCTTCTCGAGGAGCCATGGCTCTGCCACGAAAAACCCGGGGGCGAGGCGCGCGTCGTCCCAGGCGGCGGAAAGCACGAAGTGGTCGAGCGTGCGGAGGATGCGGAAGGAGAGGTGGAGCCGCCACACCACGCGCTCGCCTGCGACCGTCCATCGTTCGCGATCGAGCTCCACCACCGGCGCGATGTCCAACCGTTCGCCTGAAAGGTCGAGCGCCTCGAGCGCGGGCGTGGGGACGGGCACGCCCTCGGGCGCGAGCACCACCGCGTCGGCGTGGATGACGTCGGAGCCGTCTTCGGCGTCCACGAGGCGCTCCGCGGAGAGCCACGTGGCATCCGGCGTGGGGCGAAGGTCGATGTAGCGAATGTCGTCGAGGCCCGTGACGAGGAACTGCGAGGCGGGAAGCCTGAGCGCGGAGCCGCGTGCCGATATGGCATAGGGCGTGTGCTCGCGCTCGTTGCCCGCGGCATCCCTCACGCAGAGCTCCACGGGGTAGCTCTCCTTAAGGAGCGGGGCGATGAGCACCCACACGCCCGCCTTGGGCGCGCGCACCACCGAAACGGGAACGGGCTGGCCCGCGCCACGAGTGGCCTTCGCCACGAGGCGCTCACCCTCGGCAAGCGTCGCCTCGACGGCCACGTAGGCTCGCCCGAAGCCACGATCCTCGAATGCCAGGTGGAGTGCCACGCCTCAAGGTCCTTTCCCCGCGCGAGGGCGAGCGCGCTCACCCTCTCCCGGCAAGGATACCAGCCGCCCTTCGCAACAATTCAGCCTAGGCCGCAAGCGAAGGCCGCGTCGAGCGCCCCGAGCGTGGCATCCCAGCTGCACTGCGCTTCCACGTGGGCCCGAAGCGCCGCGCGGCGCGCCTCGCGATCGTGCGCGTCCCACGAGATCACGCGGTCCACGCCCTCGGCGAGCGCAAGGGGCGTGCGGCGATCGAGGATCGCGCCCCATGAGGGATCGGCGAGCACCTCGTGGACGCCTCCCACCTCGCAGGCGACGATCGGCAGGCCCCAGGCTCCCGCCTC
Source organism: uncultured Atopobiaceae bacterium (assembly GCA_947626465.1). Classification (GTDB taxonomy): domain Bacteria; phylum Actinomycetota; class Coriobacteriia; order Coriobacteriales; family Atopobiaceae; genus CANRLS01. The sequence goes on along the minus strand of CANQSI010000004.1, from coordinate 15,015 downwards.
GAGGAGCACCGTGGCAAAACCCTCGGAGGCGCTCGGCAGGGCGAGCGCGGTGGCCTCGGCGAAGAGCGCGGAGAGGTCGCCGTGGGAAAGGGGCCCGAGGAAGGCGAGGTTCTTCGGGGCGTGGGCGCGGACGTAGTCCTCGAGGTCCCCCTCGCCCGCCATGGCGAAGGTCACGCTCGGGAGCATCCGCGCCGCCTCGAGCACGATCTTCGCCCCCTTGGCCTCCGTGAGGCGCCCCACATAGGCCACGAGGGGCGCGCCCTCGGAAAGTCCGAGCTCGGAGCGGAAGTCCCGCGGCGTACGCTCCGCACGGAACGCCGCCGCGTCGATGGCGTTCGGGATCACGAGATCGGTCTCGATCCCGAACTCGCGAAGCCACTCGGCGCTCTTCGCGGAGATCCCCGCAAAGCTCACGTCGGCTTTCATGAGGTGGCGTGTGACAGTGCGCTCGTAGCGGCGGATGGCCACGTCGAAGGCCGAATTGTCGAGCGTGAGATAGCCCGAGCCGTGGTCGAGGACGATCGTCGGCAGGCCCTCCCTGCTCCCCAACTCGGCGCCGGCCACGGAGATCGGGTAGAAGCGCGTGTTCACGAGCATTCGCTCGGGCTTCCATTCGACGAGCTCCACGAGCGAATCGCGCACCGATGCGCCCGTGCGCATGATGGGCAGGCGCCCGTTCAATAACGAATGCGAGGCGAGCCGCACCACGGCAAAGCCCGCGTCGTCGCGCGTCTCGCCCACGTCCTCGGGCGTGAGCGCACTCGTGACCACGCACACCTCGTCGCCCCTCGCCACGAGGTGTCGCGCGATGTTTTGCGTGAAGCGCTCGACGCCGCCGAGATGCGGCGGGTAGAGCGCGGAGAAGATGGCGTAGCGCATGCTCTGAGCTCGCTTCTCAGGCCTCAGCGGCTGCGCCGCGATGGCCGTACATCTTTTCGTAGTAGTCCTGGTAGGCGCCGCTCGTCACGTGCTCCACCCAAGAGGGGTGGCTGAGGTACCAGTCGATCGTCTTCTCGATGCCCGCCTCGAAGGGCGTCTCGGGGCGCCATCCGAGCTCCGCGGCGATCTTGGATGCGTCGATGCCATAGCGCCGGTCGTGGCCCTTGCGATCCTCGACGAAGGTGATGAGGGACGAGTTGATCTCCGGGTCGTCGAGCCGCTCGCCCACGAGGCGGATGATCGTCTCCACGATGTCGATGTTCGCGCGCTCGTTGTGGCCGCCCACGTTGTAGACCTCGCCGATCCTCCCCTCGCGAAGCACGAGGTCGATGGCTGCGCAGTGGTCCTCCACGAAGAGCCAGTCGCGCACGTTCAACCCGTCTCCATAGACCGGTAGCGCCTCGTGGTGGCAGGCGTTGTGGATCATGAGCGGGATGAGCTTCTCAGGGAACTGGTAGGGCCCGTAGTTGTTCGAGCAGCGCGTGATGAGCACGGGCATGCCGAAGGTGTCGCCATAGGCGCCCACGAAGAGGTCCGCCGAGGCCTTCGACGCGGAGTAGGGAGAGTGCGGCGAGAGCGGCGTGCGCTCGATGAAGAACGAATCGGGCTCGTCGAGCGAGAGCGTTCCGTACACCTCATCGGTGGAAACCTGCAGGTAGCGATGCTCTCCATAGCCGCCATCCGCCTGCTCCCACGCGGCGCGGCACACGTTCAGGAGGTTCACCGTGCCGCCGACGTTCGTGGATTCGAAGATGCCGGGGTCCTCGATCGAGCGATCGACGTGGCTCTCCGCCGCGAAGTTCACCACGTAGTCCGGCTGCTCGGCCTCGATGATCGCGGACATGGCCTCGGGGTCGCGGATGTCCGCCTGGTAGAACGCGTAGCGCGGATCATCCTCCACGCTGCGAAGATTCTCGAGGTTGCCCGCGTAGGTGAGCGCATCCACATTCACCACCCGCGCGCAGTGCTCGCCGTGGAGCAGATGGAGGATGAAGTTCGATCCGATGAAGCCGGCGCCGCCGGTCACGAGGTAGCGCTTCATGGGCTTTCGGTCTCCTCTCGCTGGGGTTCGCTGCCGGATACCGCTCAAGCCTTGAGGCCCTCGTGCGCCACGAACGATGCGAGCGCCTCTTCCCAAGGGCGCATGTGGTCGCCGATCGTCTCCCTCAGGCGACGATTGTCGAGCACCGACCACGCGGGCCGCGGCGCAGGCGCGCCCCATTCCTCGGTGGACACGCCCTCCACCTCGCAGGATAGGCCTTCGAGCTCGAAGATCTTCCTTGCGAAGGCATCCCAGGTGGTGGTGCCGCTTCCCGTGGCATGCCAGATGCCGGATGCGGCGTCGCCCACCTCGTCGGCCCACGCCATGATCTCGAGGATCTCCCAGGCGAGGTCGTTTGCGTTCGTGGGACTGCCATGCTGGTCGTCCACCACCCGCACGCGCTCATGCTCGCGGCCGAGGCGGCTCATCGTGTAGACGAAGTTCTTCCCGCGGCTGCCATAGAGCCACGCCGTGCGCACCACCACGGAGCTCGGCGCAAGCGTCGTCACGAGGCGCTCGCCCTCGAGCTTCGTCTTCCCGTACGCCGTCTTGGGGTTGGGCGTGGCATCCTCTGCCTGCGGGAGCGGATCGTCTCCCGCAAGCACGTAGTCGCTCGACACGTGGAGGAGCCGCGTGCCCATCGCCTCGCATGCGAGGGCGAGGTTCGCGGGGCCGTCCGCATTCAGGCGATGCGCAAACTCCACATCCGCCTCGCACCCATCGACGTTCGTGGCGGCAGCGCAGTTGATCACCCAGTCGAGCGCATGCTCGGCGAGGAAGGCGTCCACCGCCGAGCGATCGGTGACATCGAGCTCGAGGGTGCTCGATTGCGCATCTGCCTCGACGTCCGTACGCAGGAACTCCACGTCGGCCCAGCGTGCGTTCACGGGCCCAATGTCAGCCTTGCCCGTACGCAAGATGCGCGTGAACTCTTCGCCAAGCTGGCCCTTCGCACCGGTGATGAGCAGCCTCAAAGTGCCTCCCGAGCCGCGCGGACAATGACGCTCGTATGGTATCAGGCTCTCGCTTTGCCAATCCTTAGCCCGCACCTTTTCCTAGTACGCATAGGGAGTTCTCGAGTGATGGGGCCACAGTTGAAACGTAGAAGCAGTCAACTTAGTTGACTACCCCTACGTAAGGGATCGCGTTCTACGTGTGAAACGGCTCCTAGTCGCCGAAGCCGGTTCCACCGAACGCGCAGATGACGCCCATCTCCGAACTGTTATCTCCGCCCATGAAGAAGCATCAGCAGCCCTTGAGAGCTGCTGATGACGAGGCAATAGCAGAAGCTCGCACCCCCCACCGCCTTCCCTCCCGCAGCATGCCACGTGCAGCCTTACGGCGTGCTTCTTTGCCGCGACGGCGCTTGTGGTGTACGAGCCGCTGGCAGGTAAGCCCTTACGGTGTATCCCGTGGCACGGATGGGCTTTGGGTGTAGCAGTTTGTGCCACGCCTGCCCTTAGGGTGTACGAAACAGGGCAAGAACGGGCGTTTTCGGCCATCTTTGCCACACCGCAAGGCCACCCGCGGCTTGCGTCACAATGGCAGTGGCAAGGAAGGGGGCAGCGCTGGAAGTCGAGCGTCAGAACGGGGTGCTTCGTCTCGCCGCGGGGCCGCTCGGCTCGGCGGTGCTCGCACTCGCAGGGTGGCTCGCGGGGTGGCTCATCTGGCCCACCTCATGGCGTTTCCAGCTCTTCCTCGCCGTGACGGCATGCGCCGTGTGGGCCTTCCTCTGGCTGCGCGAGCGTCTCGCAAGGAGCCCCGAGGCGGCGCTTTGGTTCTTCCTCGTTCCGATGGGCGTGCTGCTCATCGCCTTCGTGCCACCCATCTCGTCCGGGTCGTGGGACGGCCAAACGCACTTTTCGAGCGCGCTCGTGCTCTCCCAGGGCGGAAACGCCACGTATACAGGCGCTGATAGGCTCATGAACTATCGCGATGCCATCTACGAGGTGGGTCTCATTCCCTATGGCACCTCGGATGACGACTGGCACCCGAACTGGCGGCTCTCGCTCTCCGAGGAGGGCCTTGCGCGGCAGGTGGAGGTGCTCGAAGAGGCTGAGGCCTCGGGCGAGGACATCACCCTCGAGGGCATCACGCGCCTTGGCGATGGCGAGGAAGTCGTGCAGATGGGCGGAATGGGCCTCGTCGCGCGCCTGCCCATGGCGGGCGGGCTTGCGCTCGGTCGCGCGCTGGGCGCACCGCTCCTCTGGACCTACGCGCTCGGGCGCATCGCGAACTACGCGCTGTGGTGCGTGCTCGCGTGGGTCGCCATGCGGCGCCTCGTGGCGGGCAAGTGGCTCTTCCTCGCCATCGTGCTCCTCCCGACGCAGCTCTACATCGCCGCGAACTGGAGCTACGACCCTTGGGTGGTGGGCTTTGCCGCCATTGCCACGACGAGCCTCCTCGGCGCGCTCCAGCGAAAAGACGAGGCGATCGGCCTCGCAGGCGCACTGTGGATGCTCATCCCCTTCTACCTCGCCACCAGCGTGAAGGCGATCCTCTTCCCGTGGGGCCTCGCCTTCCTCTTCCTGCCGAACGATAAGTTCGCAAGCTGCAGGAACGCGTGGCTCTGGCGGCTCGCGTGGGTGGGACTCCTCGCGTTTCTCGTGTGGGGGTTCCTCGCGCCCTTCATCGCCTCCAACGGCGCCTCGAACGTGGACACGCAATCCACCACGAACGTCCATCCCGCAGAGCAGCTTGCGCTCATGGCACGTGAGCCGTGGCGCTACGCGCTCGGCCTCGCGAACACCACGCTGAGCTACGTGAATCCGGTGCGCATCTTCTTCGAGCTTCCGGTGCACCTCTGCTACTTGCCGTGGCCCTTGCTTGGTCCGGTGATCGCCGCCTTAGAGCTCGTGCTCCTCGCATGGACCGCGATGGCGGACCGCTCGGAGGCGGACGCGTGGGCACGCACGAAGGCCGGTCGACGTCTGAGGGTCGCCGCCATCGCGGGCTTCGTGGTGGCCTGTGGCGCGCTCCTTACCGCGCTCTACGTGAGCTACAACGAAGTGGGTGTCACCTTCATCAACGGCATGCAGGTGCGCTATTACCTCATGTTCCTGCCGCTCATCCTCGGCGTGGTCCTCGACGGCGACGCACTGCGCGCGATGCGCTGGATCGCACGCCACCTCGGGAAGCGGCCGCGCGTGGCACTCGGCCTCGACGGCTCGGACGAGACGATCGAAGCCAAGCCGCATCCCTGGTGGTTGGGAGTGAGCGTGCGCGCGCGCCGCCTGCTCCTCGCCTGCGAGGGCGTGCTCCTCATCGCCTTCGTCGCCTCGGGATTCGTCGTGTGGTTTGTCGCCTGGGGGCTGTAGGCGCCACGCCGCAGGCGCGGGATGCTACCCGCGGACGCGGGATTCCCAGGACTTCACCGTCTCCTTGCGAAGGAAGGCCTTGAACGGCTCGAGGTCGCCGGTCTCGTCGAAGGCCTCGAGCTCGCCGAAGTACTCGTTGCGATCGTCCTTGTAGATGCAGATCGGCGGATGGCCGCCCCAAAGCAGGATGTAGTTCGAGAGCTCGCGCGCCACGCGCCCCGTACCCTCGGAGAAGGGGTGGATGGAGACGAGCTGGTTGTGGAAGTACGCGGCCACGGTAAGCGCGCGAGAGGGAGTGAGGCCGTCGAGCTCGTCATCCACCTCGGCGAGGAGCTCGCGGGTGAGCGTCGGGCACTCCTCGGGAAGCGCGCCCACCTCCTTCGTCTCGCGCACGAAGTAGTCCGAGCGCTTGTAGGTGCCGGGGAACTCGCCATCGGCGAGCTGGCGGCGAGAGAACGTGCCGCCCGCCACGAGGCGGTGCGCCTTCAGGAGCAGCTCCTCGTCAAAGCGCTCGCCGCGCGCGAGGTTGCGCAGGATGAGGTCGAACGCCACCTGCTGGTTCGCAAGCGAGGTGAGGCTTCGCACGTCGCCGGTGTAGGCCGTGACGGTGCCGCGCTCGAAGATCTCGCGCGCCTCCTCGAAGTGCACCTCGGAGCGCTCGAGCTTCGTCGAGTGGTAGCCGAACTCGAGCGCGAACTCGTCGATCTCCCGCGCGCGGGTCTCGGGGTCGAGCCCCTCCCACCAGCTGCAGACGTCCTCGTAGGTCTTCGGTTGGCGCTTTGGCATGTTCGGCTCCTTCTGCGAGGTTCCAAACGCGGCTCCGTTGCGTATTCCAACCTACACCGCGCCCGAGGGAACACTCATACTGTGGCACAGTTTCGCGCTCGACGAGCCCTGAAGACCCGTCACCGAAGGAGAGTCATGAGCCAAGAAGACGCCACCGTCCCGAACCCCGCCTCGCCCCTCGACGACTACGTGCCCGATCCCGTGCCGCCTCAGGCGAAGTGCAACCTCATCGTCGACTCGCCCTGCGAGCTGCCGCTCTCCTTCTGCAAGAAGCATGGGGTGTTCGTGATGCCCTACACCTACACCATGAACGACGAGGTGGTGCAGGACGACATGTACGCCTCCATCACCCCGAAGGAGTTCTACGACGCCATGCGCAAGGGCGCGACGCCGCACACCGCCTACGCCGACCCGATGACGCTCGAGCGCGTCTACACGCAGGCGCTCGACGCGGGTCTTCCGGTCGTCTACCTGTGCTTTTCCTCGGGCCTCTCGAACGGCTACGAGGCGGCGGCCATGGCGGCCGAGCGCCTGAAGGAGGAGCGGGGCGCCGACACGCCGCTCTACGTGGTGGATCTGAAAGAGGAATCCACGCCGCAGTACCTCGCTTGCTGGGAGGCCATCCGCCAGCGCGACCGCGGGCTCACGGCCGAGGAGATGGTGCACTGGGCCGAGGAGGTGCACTACTACATCTACACGCTCTTCATGTGCGACGACCTCGACGCCCTCGCGCGCGGCGGCAGGATCCCGCAGGGCGTGGCCTTCGTGGGCACGAAGCTCAACGTGAAGCCGCTCCTCTCGATCGACCTCGACGGCAAGCTCACCCTCGCCGGCGTGGCGCGCGGGCGCAAGAAGGGCATCCAGCGCCTCGCGGACTACTACCGCGAGCACCACGATCGCCGCACGCCGCTCGCCGCCGTGGGCAACGCCGACTGCCCGCGCGACCTCGAACACCTGAAGAACCTGCTCCGCGAGGCGGCGGGCTTCGACATCCCGTTCCTCGAGAGCTCGATCGGCCCCACGATCGGCTGCCACGTGGGCCCGGGAATGATCAGCTGCTGCTTCTGGGGGCTGGATCGCCGCGATAACGACATGAAGACGATCCCCGACCGCATCGCGATGGAGGTCACGAGCGACGACAACCGCTACTCCACGAAGGAGTAGCGCGGCGCCCGAGCGCGCCCCGCCCCAATCGACGCCCTGCCTGAACTTGAGGTCCTACTCCACGGACTTCAGGCTTTCCACCATGTCGATCTTGCGGAGCTTCGGCGCCATGGCGAGGAGCACGAGCGCGCAGAAGGCCATCGTGAGCGCGAACGAGTACACGTAGCTCGTCCAATGCACCGTGCGCCCGAACATGGCCGCGTCCACCTCCGCCGTCACCACCACATAGCCCTCGAAGAAGTAGCCGAGGACGAGCCCCACGATGGCGCCCCCGATGACGATGAGGAGGATCTCGCGGAAGACGTAGGCGTCCACCTCGCGGCGCGTGAAGCCGAGGACCTTCAGGCTCGCGATCTCGCGCACGCGCTCCGAGATGTTGATGTTCGCGAGGTTGTAGAGCACCACGAAGGCGAGCGCCGCCGCAGAGACGATGAGCACGATCATCACGAGATCCACCGAATGCAGCATCGTCGAGTACGACTCGATCATCTCGTCCTCGAAGACCACCGTGTCCACGTCGTCCATCGCCTGGAGGTGCTTGGCCACCTCGCTTCTGAGCCCTTCGTCCTCGTCCATCGTGGTGTAGATGGTGTCGAAGGAGGGCGCGTCGCCAAACACCTCCTCAAAGGCCTCGGGCCCGAGGAAGAGGTAGGACTGGATGTAGTTTTCGGTGACGCCCGTGAGCGTGACCTCCACTCCCACATCCGTCACGTTGCCCACGGCGTTGGGCTCGTAGAGCCGGAAGGTGTCGCCGGGCTTGACGCCGAGGGTCGTCGCGAGCTTCTCCGTGAGCACGACGGAATCCTCCCCGAAGGGCACCTCCTCATGGCTCACGCGATCGCGCAGCGTGCGGATCTCGCGGAACTCTTCGAGGTTTTCCGGGCACACGAGCTGCACCGAATGGTCATCGCCCTCGCCCGAGTCATCGCGCAACACCACGTTCTGCGTGTCGGCGATGATGCAGTCGCCCGCGCCTCCGGTGCTCGTGAGATAGGCCACGACGTCATCCACCTCGCCCTGCGTGGAGCCCTCCGCAAGCCCCACCACCACATCGTGGTGCACGAGTTCTCCGTATTGGATGTCGATGATGTCCGAGATGGCATCGCGCACGCCGAATCCGGTCACGAGGAGCGCAGTGCACCCCGCGATGCCGATCACCGTCATGGAGAAGCGACGCTTGTAGCGGAAGATGTTTCTGAGCGTCACCTTCCACGAGAAGGAGATCTTCCTCCAGAGCGGCCCGATGCGCTCGAGGAGGATGCGCTTGCCCACCTTCGGGGCCTTGGGCTGCATGAGCGCGGCGGGCGTCTCGCGAAGCGACGACACGCACGCCGCGAGGGTGGCGATGAGCGTGCAGCCCATGCCGAGGAGAAGCGCCCATGCGGCGGGGCCCGGCTCGATGGGGAGCGGGAAGGGGCGCTGCGGCACCTTGTAGACGATGCCATAGGCCTCGGGGATCACCCACGGGAGCAGCTGCGACATGAAGGCGATGCCGATCAGCGCGCCCAGCCCCGACGCACTCGCGGCGTAGACGAGGTATTTCGCGGAAATCTGCAGCGTGGAATAGCCGAGGGCCTTGTAGGTGCCAATGAGCGTGCGCTCGTCGTCCACCATGCGCGTCATGGTGGTGAGCGCCACGAGCGCGGCCACGATGAAGAAGAAGAACGGAAACACGCTCGCGATGGCGTCGATGCGCTCCGAATCATTCGTGTAGCTCTGCGCGCCCCAGTTCTTCGTGCGATCGAGCACGAAGACGTCCGGACGCTCAATGTCATCGATCTCGGCTTGCGCGTCGTCGAGCTCCTTCTCGGCGTCGGCAAGCTTCTCGAGAGCGTCCGCACGTTCGCGCTCGTAGGTGGCGAGGCCGTCTTGGTATTCGGCCCAGCCGCTTTGGAGCTCGCGCCTCGCGCGATCGAGCTCGGCTTTTCCGGAGGCGGCCTCGGCCCTCGCGTTGGCGAGCTGGGTACGCGACTGTGCAAGGCGCGCCTCGCCCGCCTCCGCCTCCCGCCAGCCCGCGGCAATCTGCTGGCGTGAAGCCTCGAGCTGCGCTTCCGCCTGGTTGAGCGCCGCCCAGCCGGCCCTGAGCTCGCCACCTTGCGCGTCGAGGGCGGCCTTCGCCTCGGCAAGCGGGCCGCGGATGGCCTCCACCTGGCCGTTCAGCTCGGAGATGCGCGCCTCGAGGGCCGCTCGAGCGGGATCCGTGGGGCCCATCTTCGAAAGCTGCCCCTCGAGCTCGGCGATCGTGGCCTCGAGCCCGGAGATCGCGGCCTCGGCCTGCGCGGCGTTCGTCTCGTATTGCCGCACTCCCTCGTCAAAGGCCGCCTGGGCCGCCTCGAGCTGCGCGCGATTCGCCGCAACCTCCGCCTCGCCCTTTTCGAGCTCGGATTCGGCGCTCGCGAGCTGGGCGCGGCTGTCCTCGAGCTCTCGCTGCCCCGCCTCGATCTGCTCCTCGGCGGAGGCGATCTCCCGCTGCCCTTGCTCATAGCTCGCAAGGCCGTCTTCGTATTCAGCCTGGCCGCTCTCGAGCTCCGCGCGGGCGTCTTCGAGCTCGGCCTTTGCGTCGTCGAGTTCCTTCAGCGCATCGGCCTTTTCCCTCTCGAAGTCCGCGCGATTCTCGTCGAGCGTGTCCTGCGCCTCGGCGCGCACCTCTTCCCTGCGCTCGTCGGCGAAGGAGTCGAGGTTCGCCTCGAGGGCCTCCTCCACCTCGTTCACCTTCTCCTCGTAGGGGACGGTGGCAGAGACGGCTGCCGTGGCATCCCCCACGCGCATGAAGAGCTCGGTGTAGGGCGAATCGGGGTCGAAGGCCTCCTCGGGCACGAACACCGCCTGCTCGAGCATGCCCGAGCCGAGCGTCGTCGAGGCAAGCGAGGTGGATTGCACGTAGTAGGGCGAGCTCACCGTGCCCACGATGTCGAAGTCGCGAACTAGGAGCACGTCGTCGAGATCGGTGGCGCCGTAGAGCACGTGCACGCTGTCCGCGGGGCCGAGGTGCTCCACGCGCTCCTCGAGCACCACGCACTCGTTCGGCGCCTCGGGCCAGCGCCCGGTGCGAAGGATCAGGCGGTTCAGGTAGCCGTCGTCGTCTGAGGCCACCACCACGCCGTCCACGGTGGAATCCTTCGCCGCCTCCACCTCGAAGCTCGTGATGCGGCTCGCCACCTGCAGCTCGCCGAGCACGGCCATCACATCCACCGAGCGCGAGGGCATGAGCGCCGTGATGCCGGGGGTCTTGGCCACCTCCTCCACCGTGGAATCCGTGATGCCGAGCGTGGAGACGAGCTGGAGGTCGTAGAGCTCCGTGCCGTCGTAGTAGAGGTCGGCCGCCTTGCGCATGCCGGTGCCCGTCATGCGAAGGCCCGCGAAGAAGCCGCAGCCTATGGCTACGATCGCCACGATCGCGAGGAAGCGCCCGAGCGAGTGGCTCACCGAGCGCAGGATCTCGACGACAAACGGGCTATGGCTCCGACGGCCTCCCACGGCGAGGCTTCCTCACCACTCCACGGTGAGCGCGTCGGCGGGGTGGGCGTTCGTCTCGATGCGCTTGGCAAGGCCTTCGTGCACGTGGATCACGCGATCCGCGATCTCAGTGAACGCGAGGTTGTGGGTGACGATGGCGATGGTGCGGCCGTAGGTTTGGCAGGTGGTTTGCAGGAGCTTCAAGATCTGCTTGCCGGTCTTGTAGTCGAGGGCGCCCGTGGGTTCGTCGCAGAGCATGAGCTGCGGGTTCTTCGCGAGGGCGCGGGCGATGGCCACGCGTTGCTGCTCGCCGCCGGAGAGCTGCGCGGGGAAGTTGTCCATGCGATGGGCGAGCCCCACCTTCTCCATCACGTCCTCGGCAGGCAGCGGATCGTCGCAAATCTGGCTTGCGAGCTCGACGTTCTCGAGGGCGGTGAGGTTCGCCACGAGGTTGTAGAACTGGAACACGAAGCCGATGTCGTGGCGGCGATACAGCGTGAGCTCGCGCTCGTCCATCGCGCTCACCATGCGGTCGCCGAGCTTGATCGTGCCGGCCGTCACCTGGTCCATGCCGCCGAGCATGTTGAGCACGGTCGTCTTGCCGGCGCCCGACGGTCCCACGATCACGCAAAGCTCGCCCTGCTCGATGTCGAAGTCCATGCCGTTCACGGCATTCACCTCGACGTCACCCATGGTGTAGACCTTGCGCACATCCCTGAACTCAATGAAGGCCACCGATCGCCCCTCCTCACGAGCCGGCGCCGCGAAACGCAGGGCCCCTCTCCCCAAGCCCCTTGCATCGCATGTGCGCTAAGCGTAGCCCTCAACCGCTGGCACTCGCTCCGCCACGATTCCGCAACGATTTCCCCATGATTTTTCCATCATTCTCGCCGCTCACCGAGCCTCGGCAACCGAATTCGGAGCGGGGCGTTCCTTTCGCCCAAACTCCACAATTTCCTGCCATTTTTGCGTGCTCGTTGACCTCAATATTGATCAAGGATCGCGCGCACTTTCCTCCAATGTGCGCTCCGGAGAAGGAAGTAGCACCATGAAGAAGACGAGCCCGATGACGGCGGTGAGCAAGAAGGCCGCCCAAGAACCCACCCGTCGCGTCCACCTCTCCTACGCTGGCCAAGTGAACTCCGGCCAGTTCGTGTACACCGCCACGCAGGAGGCCGAGAAGTTGGGCCTCACCGGCTGGATCAGCCGCGCCTATCACGGCATCGCTGATCTCGTAGTGCAGGGCCCCGCCTCGCAGGTAAGCCGTTATGAGAAGACGATGACGGACAACGAGGCCTCCGGCGTGCTCTACAACCTCGCCGACCTCGAGGAGCTGAAGCCCGTCAAGAACGAGAAGTCGTTCGCGCGCCAGGACTTCTAGCCGCGCGTCGAGCGTATCCCCTTTATCATTAGATCGTGACGATCTCGCCCCGGAGGCCTCGTCTCCGGGGTGTTTTTTCAGGCGTCGCCCGCACGGTGCCCGCACCAAGGTTCGCAAAGGAGGATTCTCCGTGGCAAACCCGCGCGTCTCTGTGATCGTGCCCGCGTTCAACGCGGAGGCGTTCCTCGAGGAGTGCCTCTCGTCGCTCGCGGCGCAAACGCTCGAGGACATCGAGGTCGTGTGCGTGAACGACGGCTCCACCGATTCGACGCTCGCCATCTTCGAGCGCTACGCGGCAGCCGACGAGCGCTTCACCATCCTCTCGAAGGAAAACACCGGCTATGGCGATTCGCTGAACCAAGGCATCGCGCGCGCCACGGGCGAATGGGTTTCGATCCTCGAATCCGACGACTTCATCGAGCCCGACGCCTACGAGGTGATGGTGGCCGCCGGCGAGAAGCACGACGTCGACCTCGTGAAGGCGGACTTCTTCCTCGCCTGGACGCTCGGCTCCTACCACCGACGCTTCCGCTGGACGGACGAGTGCCTCTCGGGGCTCGTGTGGCCGCAGTGCGACCGCGAGGTCTTCTTCCGCAAGCCGAGCATCTGGAGCGCGATCTATCGCCGTTCGTTCCTCGAGGATGCCGACGTCGCCTGCCTGCCCACCCCCGGCGCGTCCTACCAAGACGCCGGCTTCTCCTTCCGCTCCTTCGCAAAGGCTGAGCGCGTGTTCCTCCTCGATCGCGCCTTCGTGCACTATCGCCAGGACAACGAGGCCTCCTCCGTGAATTCGCCGGCGAAGGCGCTCTGCGTCTGCGACGAGTACGCGGGTATGCTCGCCTGGCTCGATGCGCATCCAGAGCTCGGCGACTGGCTCCGCGCCACCACGAGCCGCATGCGCTACGACACCTACCTCTGGAACTACGAGCGCCTCGCGCCCGAGCTTCGCCCGAGCTTCCTCGAGCGGATGGTGGAGGACTTCAAAGCCGAGGACGAGGCGGGCATCTCGAGGCCCGAGCTCTTCGCGTCCGGCGCGTGGCGCTATCGCCGCTTCATCGAGGAGAGCCCCGAGCTCTTCGAGGTGATGCACGAGCGCGCGATCTCCGACGATCCCGGCAAGCGCAAGACCCTCGAGGCCTACTACGAGCGCGGTGGCATGCCCTTCGTGGCCCGCGCCGTCGCCCGCTCCCTGTCCGATCGCATCTCTCGATAGCTCGAAGGAGGCAACGTGGCTCGCCTTTCCGTCATCGTGCCCGTCTACAAGGTGGAGGAATACCTCCCGCAGTGCCTCCACTCGCTCCTATCGCAGGAGGGCGCAGAGGACATCGAGGTCGTGTGCGTGAACGACGGCTCCCCCGACCTCTCCCGGCAGATCCTCGGCCTCTTCGGCGAGGTCGATCCGCGCATCGTGATCGTCGACAAGGAGAACGGCGGGCTTTCCTCGGCGCGCAACGCCGGCATCGAGGCGGCTACGGGCGAGTACGTGAGCTTCGTCGACTCCGACGACTTCGTGGAGCCCACCTATGTGAAGACGATCCTCGAGGCACTCTCCCCCGGCGACATCGACGTCCTCGTCTTCGGGGCACGCGTGTGGCCGGAGTACGCCTCCTACTGGTGGCTCGACCGCGTGCTCTCGCCACGCACCTGCATCTACGAGGGCTTCAGCGAGGGACTTCTCCTCGACGAGGGCACGCGCCCCTTCGCGTGGCGCCTCGCCATCTCGCGCGAGCTCCTCATGGAAAGCGGCCTGCGCTTCGACGAGGACCTCTCCTTCGGCGAAGACCAGGCCTTCATGCTGGGCCTCTACCCTCGCGCTTCGCTCATCTCCGTCATCTCCGCCAAGCCCTACGTCTATCGCGCCGACCGCGCCGGCTCCCTCATGGAGGGGCGCTTCAAGGACCTCCCGCTCCGCTCCCACGACCACGTGCGCATCGTCGAGCACGTCCTTCGCGACTGGCAGGGCGCCGGCTTCCTTACGCGCTGGGGCCGCGAGATCTTCTTCTGGGCCATCGACTTCACCGTGGCCGACATCCTCAAGCTCGACAATCCCGAGCGCGGGCAGATGCTCGTCTACCTCGCCTGCACGCTCGAGACGTTCTTCGATCGCGCGCAGATCGAGGCGTGGTGCGCCGAGAAGGGCACCCTCGCGGCCTTCGCGCGCGCCGTCCTCGTCGATCCCTCGCTTTCCGCGGGCCCCGGGCGAAAGGGCCTCTTCTACTACCACACGATCGTGCGCGAGGGGGCGCGCCCCTTCATCGAGGCGCCCGTGAACCGCGTGCTCTCGAGCGCGCCTGCCAAGAAACTCGCGGGCGTGGCCTGGCGCGTGATGCCCGACCTCGACCCCGAGGCCCAGCAGGCCCGCGACGAGCTGAAAAGCGAAGCTGAGCGCGCAGAGGCCCTCACCCTCGCCCTCGATACGCTGAACGCCCGCCGCGCCGAGGCAGGCCTCTCCACCTTCTGGGACGTCGAGGTGGACGAGGCGGACGGCTCAGAGCGCGCGTCCGAGGTCGAGTAGGCGCCCATGGGCTTCTTCGATCGCTTCACCAGCCAAAGCTCCAGCGCCGCGAACGAACCCTCCGCGCCGCTCGTGGACGTGAACAGCCTGCCGCTTCCGAATCCCGGCGGCCTCAATCGCCTGCACGCCACCTTCACCGGACGCTGCCAGGGCGTGGGCTTTCGCTACACCGCCGCCTCCATCGCCGAATCGCTCGGCCTCTCCGGCTGGGTGCGCAACCACATGGACGGCTCCGTGGAGCTCGAGATCCAAGGCTCGTCCTCGGGCATTCGCCGCTTCATGCAGAAGCTCTTCGCCGCCTACCAGCGCTATCGCTTCGCCTTCCAAATCAGCAAAGCCACCGCCGAATCCCCCATCCCCGGAGAGACCGGCTTCAAAGTCCGATATTAGAAAGGGCGCCCCGAAGGGCGCCCTC
>CANQSI010000003.1 GCA_947626465.1 uncultured Atopobiaceae bacterium | reverse complement strand
ATCGTGACGCTCTGCGCGGGCGACGCGCGCGCCGCCCTCACCACGCTCGAGCTCGCAGCCCAGCTCGCGAGCCCCGACGGCTCGCTTTCCCCTGAGGTGGCAGAGCCCATCGAGATCGGCGCGCAGGAGGTCCTCGAAGCCAATCCTCGTCGCGGCCTGCCCTTCGACAAGGGCGGCGACTACCACTACGACGTCGTCTCCGCGTTCATCAAGTCCATGCGCGGAAGCGACCCCGACGCGGCGCTCTACTGGCTCGCGCGCATGGTCGAGGGCGGCGAAGATCCGCGCTTCATCGCGCGCCGCATCCTCATCTGCGCCTCGGAGGACATCGGCAACGCCGACCCCCAGGCCATCCTCGTGGCCGAGGCGGCCTTCAAGGCGGCCGAGGTCATCGGCTATCCGGAGTGTCGCATCAACCTCGCCCAAGCGGCTGTCTACCTCGCCCTCGCCCCGAAGTCGAACGCCGTGGTGCGCGGCATCGACGCCGCGCAGAGGGAGGTGCGCGAAGGCGGGAGGCGCGAGGTGCCCGATCCGCTCCGCGACCGCCATCGCCCGGGCTCGGAGAACTACGGGCGCTACCTCTATCCCCACAGCTTCCCCGGGGGATGGGTGGAGCAGCGCTACCTTCCCGAGGGCCTCGAGCGCGGCGCCTTTTGGCAACCCACCGAGCGCGGGTGGGAGGCGTGGCGCGAGGAGGCCACGAGCCGAGATCGCGCTGAGCGGGAGAAGGATGGAGCTTAGGGCTCGCCGGATGCTTCGCTCGGGCCGCATGAGGGTACACTCTGAGATGTATGTGCTTTTCGTGGTCGCGAAGCGGCCCCAAGAGCCGAGGAGAGGACTTTGGAAATGAACATCGTGCTCGTCGTATTCCTCTGCATTCTCGCAGCGGCGTGCGTATGGGTGGCCGTCGAGGGCGCCCTCATCATCCGCAAGCTGCGCAATAAGATCGATGGCCTCACCGACCAGCTCGGCACGTCGCTCGAGAAGGTGGACGGCATCCTCGCGAACGTCGACCAAACCATCAACGACATTCGCCCCTCGATCCAGGCGCTTCCCGCAGTGGTGGACAACGTCGACCAGACGATCGGCGCGCTCAAGGGCGATCTCACCACCGTGGACACCATCCTCTCGGACGTGAGCACCATCTCCGGTACCGCGCTCCATGCCACCAACGCCATCTCCAAGGGCGCCTCGCAGGCCACCACGGCCGTGGGCGGCGCGGTGGCGAAGATCGGCAAGGCGGTCTCCGATCGCATCGCTCCCAAGAAGGCGGCGCCGGTGCTCGAGGAATCTGCGGCGAAGGTGGCGCTCGAGGAGAAGGCCGCAGAGGTCGCGGACGCTGTGGGCGTCGAGCTTCCCGCAGAGGCGAGCACGTCCGAGAACGAGGGCTTCTTCACCTATCCCGCAGAAGATGCCCCTTCGAGCAACGCGAGCGACGCCGCTTAAGCTCGCATTTCCCATGAGAGTCGGCCGCAGCGAGCGGCTTCGTCCCACCCATCGAGCAAAGGCAGGAAAGCGCCATGGCTAAGAGCGTCGTCAAACTCAGCGTGCCCGCCGAACCGCGGTTCGCACGATCGATCCGCATGCTTGCGGCAAACCTCGCGGTGGTAGCGGGGCTCTCCATCGACGATGTGGAGGACGTGCGCATGGCGGCCGAGGAGGGCTTCGTCTACGCCTCCGCCACTACCGATGACGTGCTCGAGGTGGCCTTCGGCGTCGAGGAGGGCGAGGTGGAGATGACGTTTTCCCTCGGGGGCCGCGAACCCAAGGCCGAGCAATACGCGCCGGGTTCCTTCTCCTACGCCGAGCTCATCCTCGCCGCAGTGAGCGATGAGTACGAGGTGGACGATGCCGCGGGCACGCTGCGCGTGACGAAGCGCACGTTCGCCGACGACGAACTGGGAGCCAGCAGTGAGCTCGTCTGAGCCTTCCGTGAGCGCCACCAAGGGTGTCCATGCCCGCCGCGTCTCGGCCGCATCGGGCCGGGGCAAGCTCGCGTGGGACAAGGAACGCACCCGCGAGCTCTTCCGCCTCTACAAGGAGAAGGGCGACGAGGACGCGCGCACCCAGCTCATCGAGAGCCACCTCAACCTCGTGCGCTTCCTCGCGAGCAGCTACAAGAACCGCGGCGAGCCCCTTGACGACCTCGTGCAGGTGGGATCCATCGGGCTCATCAAGGCCATCGATCGCTTCGACCCCGAGCGCGGGCTCGAATTCACCACATTCGCCACGCCCACCATCACGGGCGAGATCAAGCGCTACTTCCGCGACAGGGGCTGGAGCGTGCGCGTGCCAAGGCGCCTCCAGGAGCTCTCGAAGAAGGTGAACCAAACCACCGACGAGCTCACCGTCTCGCTCAAGCGTTCGCCGACGGTGGACGAGATCGCCGCCTCGCTCGGCGTGAGCGTGGACGAGGTGCTCGAGGCGATGGAGTCCTCCGGCGCCTACAGCTCGGTGCCGCTCGAGGCGGGAGGCACGGACGAGGACGATACGCCCTCCGTCATCGACCGCTACGCCACCGAGGACGAAGAGCTCGAATCCATCGACGAGCGCCTTGTGATCGAGGAGACCATCAAGTCGTTCTCGCCGAGGGAGCAAGAGGTCATCCGCATGCGCTTCGTAGACAACCTCACGCAGGTGGAGATCGCGAAGAAGCTCGGCGTGTCCCAGGTGCAGGTCTCGCGTTTCCTACGTCGCACGCTGAAGAAGGTGAAGGATCGCCTCGACCCAGACGGCACGATGTCGTAAGGGGACGCCTCGGGGGAGCCATGGCAGAGCAGGTGAAGAGAGAAGAGGCTGCCCTGTGCGAGGATGACGCGCGGGATCGCCGGAGCTTGGTGCGCATCGGCCTCGTGCTCGGCGCGATCGCCATCTTCGCCTCGGTGCTCTATGCCCTCGGTTTCCTCCTCCCCACGCTCGAGTTCCTCGCCGTGGGGTGCGTGGTGGGCTTTATCATGAGCCCCATCGTGAACTGGCTGGAAGATCGCAAGGTCAGCCGCCCCGTCGGTGCCATCATCGCCCTCGTGGTGATCGTCGGCGTCGTGGTAGGCGTGCTCGCCATCCTCGGGCCGATCACCATCGAGCAGCTTGTGAGCCTCCTTCGGAAGGTGCCGGACTACCTCTCCGAGGCCGAGCACTGGCTCACCGCACAGGTGCAGGCGCTCGCCTCCGACGGCTTCGGCGGCATCGAGCAGAACATCCAGGCCTTGGTGGACTACATCACGTCCTCCACCTCGAAGCTCGCGAGCGACCTCCTCGGGCAGATCTCCGGTGGCCTTTTGCCCAACATCATGGGCTTCGCCAACGGCGTCATGATGTTCTTCCTCGGGCTCATCCTCGCGTACTGGCTTGCGGTGGACTACCCGAGGATCTTCAAGGAGCTCGCCATCATCACCGGCCCGGAGCGCCAGGAGGACGTGACTCTCCTCTTCGCGGTGCTCTCGCGCTCGGTGGGTGGCTACATGAAGAGCGTGGTCATCACGAGCGTGATCGACGGCGTGCTCTCGGGCTTTGGCTTCTGGCTCGTGGGGCAGCCCTATGCCATGCTGATGGGCATCCTCACGGCAGTCCTCCACGTCATTCCCGTGGTGGGGCCCATCATCTCGGCCGCGCTCGCCACGGTGACGGCGCTCACGGTGAGCCCGTTCTGCGCGTTTTGGACGCTCATCATGGCGGTGATCGCCGAGAACATCACCGACAACATCATCGGCCCGGTGGTCATGCGCTCCACGGTCTCGGTGCACCCAGCGTTCTCGCTGCTCGCCATCGTCGTGGGATCCACGCTCGGCGGCCCCGTGGGCATGATCATCTCCATCCCCATCTCGGCGGCCATCAAGGGCGTCTTCATCTACTACTTCGAGACGCGCACGCATCGCCAGCTCGTGTCCTATGAGGGCGCCATCTTCCAGGGCACGCCCTTCCGCCACCCCGATGGCTCGCCCGCGCCCTCCTTCGACGCGCTCGACGACGACAACTTCTTCGCCACCTCCCGCCTCATTCCCGAGGAGGATTCGAAGCACCTACACGTAGAAGCCCAGAAGCGGCCCGCGAACTCCGAGGTCCACATCTCCGACCTCATCCGCCGCCATGCCGACGAGGCGCGCACCATCTTCGATCGCGCACGCGACGAGCAGCGCGAGGATGTGGCCGTGGCTAACGGCGAGCATGTGGCCCCGCAAAGCGGGCCCTCGAGCCTTCCCTCGAGCAAGGCGAGCGAGGCGGATGCGCTCATCGAGGATGCGGAGCAGGATCTGAGGGTTCGTCGTCGTGCGGCCAAGCGCGCCAAGAAGCAGCAGGACAAGAGCGATAAGCAACAGCGCAAGGCCAAGCGGCTCTCCGAGGAGCCCATCATCGTGGATGTGGACGAGGACGACATCCCCAACGATCAAGGTGAGCTTCGCTCCCAGGCCCTGAAGAAGCGCCAGCGCGATGCCGCTGAGCGCTCGGATGACCTAAGCTAAGGGGTTGTGCGCACGGCCGCCATTCGCGCCCGCGTGCCCCACTACGCCCAACCAATGAGCCTTGATAGGGAGATGCCATGGCCTCTCTTGCGCCCAAGCCCCGAAGCACCGCTGCGATACGCTCGTCGTTCCTCGACTTCTTCGCCGAGAAGGGCTGCAGCGTGTGGCGTTCGTCCTCGCTCATTCCCGAGGATCCGTCGCTGCTCGTGACGAACGCGGGCATGAACCAGTTCAAGTCCTACTACCTCGGCACCAAGACGATGGAGTCCATCGGCGCCGCCTCCTGCCAGAAGTGCCTGCGCACCAACGACATCGACGTCATCGGCCTCGACGGGCGCCACCTCTCGTTCTTCGAGATGCTCGGCAACTTCTCCTTCGGCGGCTATGGCAAGCGCGAGGCGTGCGAGTGGGCGCTCGAGTTCGTGTGCGACCATCTGAAGCTCCCGAAGGATCGGCTCTACTGCACCGTCTTCACCGATGACGACGAATGCGAGGAGATCTGGAAGGAGCTCGGCATCGACGAGAGCCACATCTCGCGCCTCGGCGAGGAGGACAACTTCTGGGCGGCGGGCCCCACGGGTCCCTGCGGCCCGTGCTCCGAGATCTACTACGACCAGGGCCCCGAAGTGGGCTGCGGGAGGCCAGACTGCGCGCCTGGCTGCGACTGCGACCGCTTCCTCGAGTTTTGGAACCTCGTCTTCACGCAGTACGACCGGCAGGAAGACGGCACGCTCGTCGACCTTCCGCACCGAAACGTCGACACCGGCATGGGCCTCGAGCGCATCGCGGCGATCATGCAGGGAAAATCCTCCAACTACGACGGCGACATCCTCTCCTCGCTGATCGAGCTCGGCGAGGAGAAGAGCGGCACGCGCTACGGCGAAAGCGAGGCCACGGACGTGTCGCTGCGCATCATCGCCGACCACACGCGCGCGGTGTCGTTCATGATCGCAGACGGCATCCTGCCCTCGAACGAAGGCCGCGGCTACATCCTCCGTCGCCTGCTCCGTCGCGCCATCTTCCACGGGCGCATGCTCGGCATCGAGGGCGCCTTCGTGGGCGAGTTCGCCACGCTCGTGCGCGAGCTCATGAGCGACGTGTACCCCGAGCTCAAGGACAACGAGGCGCTCGTGCAGGGCACGATCGCCGCGGAGGAGGAGCGCTTCTCGAAGACGCTCGAGACCGGCAGGAGCTACCTCGCGCAGGCGATGGAATCGCTTTCCGAGGGCGACGCGATCCCCGGCGAGACCGCCTTCACGCTCCACGACACCTACGGCTTCCCCGTGGACCTCACGCGCGAGATCGGCGAGGGCAAGGGGCTCACCGTGGACATGGCGGGCTTCGAGGCCCTCATGGAGGCGCAGCGCGAGCGTGCGCGCTCGGCGCTTGCCACCGAGGGTGACGCGTGGAGCGGGCTCGACCTCTGGACGGGGCTTGGCGACGAGCTCGGCCAGACCGTCTTCACGGGCTACGAGGACGTGGTGGCAGACGGCCTCACCGTGCGCTCGATCGTGGCCGAAGGCCAGCGCGTGGAGCGTGCCGGGGAGGGCGAGGAAGTGGAGGTCGTACTCGACGCCACCCCCTTCTACGCCGAGAAGGGCGGCCAGGTGGGCGACGAGGGCCTGCTCCTCGCCGGCGACCTCCGCTTCGTCGTCGACGACTGCCAGGTGCGAGGCGACGGCCTCACCTCCCACATCGGCCGCGTGGAGGAGGGCGAGGTCTTCGTCGGCCAGACTCTTCGCGCGGTGGTGGACGTGGAGCGTCGCGAGCTCATTCGCAGGAACCACACCGCCACGCACCTCCTCGACAGCGCGCTTCGCGAGGTGCTCGGCGAGCACGTCCACCAAGCGGGCTCGCTCGTGGCGCCCGAGCGGCTGCGCTTCGACTTCAGCCACTTCGAGGCCATGACCGCCGACGAGCTCGCCGAGGTGGAAGGGCTCGTGAACGAGGAGATCTTCCGCGCCATCCCCGTGGCCACGGAGGAGCTCCCCATCGAGGAGGCCCGCGCCAAGGGCGCGATCGCGCTCTTCGGCGAGAAGTACGGCGATCGCGTGCGCGTGGTGTCCGTCGAGGACGAGAGCGGCACCGTGTCCATGGAGTTCTGCGGTGGCACGCACGCGCGCAATACCGCCGAGCTCGGGCTCTTCAAGATCGTTTCCGAGTCCTCGGTGGGCGCGGCCGTGCGCCGCATCGAAGCCGTAACGTCCAAGGGCGCGCTCGCCTACCTGAAGGCGCGCATTGACGCGGCTGACGAGGCCGCCTCCGAGCTCAAGTGCCCGCCGACCCAGCTTGCGAAGGCCGTGCGCGATCTTCGCGCCAAGGAGCGCGAGGTCGAGCAGCGGCTCCAGAAGGCGCTCGCCGGGGGCGGCTCGAGCGAGATCGACGAGGCGGTGCGAAACGCGCGCGATGCGGGAGGCTACAAGCTCGCGATCGTGCGCCTCGATGGGCGCGGAGCGAAGGACCTCCGCGGCGTGTGGGATACGCTCCGGGGAAAGCTCGGCGACGCCTCCGCGGCCGTCATCGCGAGCGCCACGCCCGAGGGCACGGTCGCGCTCCTCGCCGCGGGCACGCAACCGGCCGTCGACGCGGGCTTTGCCGCGGGGGCCCTCATCCGCGAGCTTGCGCCCGTCGTAGGAGGCCGCGGAGGCGGAAAACCGCAGATGGCGCAAGGTGGCGGCCCCGATGCGTCGGCGATCGACGCGGCGCTCGCGCGCGCAGGGGAGCTCCTCGCCAAGTGAGGGTGATGGCGCTCGATTGGGGCGATCGCCGCGTGGGCGTGGCCCTGAGTGACCCTCTGGGCAGGGTGGCGATTCCGCGCTGCGTGCTCGACACCGCCCAGGTCCGGCGCCGCGCGAGCGCGTTCACGGATCTCGTGGAGGAGACGTCGCCTAAGCTCTT
The DNA here is from genome assembly GCA_947626465.1 of uncultured Atopobiaceae bacterium. Classification (GTDB taxonomy): domain Bacteria; phylum Actinomycetota; class Coriobacteriia; order Coriobacteriales; family Atopobiaceae; genus CANRLS01. Next base: position 27,314 of record CANQSI010000003.1, on the reverse strand, counting down.
GCTCGTGGGGCTTCCCCTCACGCTCGCGGGGAAGATGGGCCCCCAGGCGCGTAAGGTGCGCTCCGAGGCGGGCCAGCTCGCCCACGATCTGGGAATTCCTCTGGAGTTTTGGGACGAGCGCCTCTCCAGCGAAGAGGCTGAGCGTATCGTGAGGGAGCAGGGGCGCACCACGCGGGATGCACGCGGCTCGCTCGACATGATCGCCGCATCCCTCTTCCTGCAGTCCTACCTCGACGCCCACCAGGCCGACCCAGAAGGCGAGCCCGATGATGAGTGATCCACAGGCGCCTCGGCATGAACGCGTGCAAGGTCTTGATGCCGCGACGCGCCCGGGCGCGCGATCCACGCGTCCATCGGCTGCGACGCAGGCGAGGAAAAGGAGTGCGGCGCACGGTGCGCCCTCCCGGCATTCGCCTTCCGAGCATCAGGGCGCTGCCGCGCGCGAGGCAGCGAGCCCTCGCACGCACGCGCAGTCTCGCGTGACGCCTCCGCTTGCGGCGCCTCGCAGTGGCGCCTCGCATGTGGCGCAGGGTGCGGCTGAGGAGGAGCGCGGCGTTTCCCGTGGCGTAGCCGTCGCCATTGCGCTCGTCGTGTGCATCGTCGTGGCCGTCGTCGGCTTCTTCGTGCTCACCCGCTGCGTGTTCGCGCCCGAGGATTCCGAGATCCCCCAGGTGGAGGCGGGACAGACGGTGACGGTCGTCATTCCGCAGGGCGCGGGTGGCGACGTGATTGCCAACGAGCTCCTGAAGGCGGGCGTCATCAACGACGAGAAGGCCTTCATGCAGGCGGTGAGCTCGCAGGGGGCCGACATGAAGCTCAAGCCCGGCACCTACCAGCTCATGACCGGCATGACGCCGGCAAACGTGGTCGCCCAGCTTGTCGCGGGCCCGAACACGCAGGAGGGGCGCCTTGCCGTGCCCGAGGGGCTCACGGTGGCCAAGACCGCCGAGCTCGTGGAAAGCTCGCTCGGCATCCCCGCATCCGACTTCCTTGCCCAGGCCAAGGCGCAAAACTACGTGGCCGACTACCCGTTCCTCGGCGAAGCCGCCGATGATTCCCTCGAGGGATTCCTCTGGGCGAAGACCTACGACTTCTCCGGCCAGGAGGTGACGGCCGATCGCGTGATCCGCGCGATGCTCGACCAGTACGCGGCCGAGGTGCCCCAGATCGACTTCGCGAGCGGCGAGGAGCAGATCCTGGCCACCTACGGCTACGATCCCACGGACTACGAGATCTTGAAGCTCGCATCGATCATCAACGCTGAGGCCGGAAGCGAAGAGGACTACGCGCTCGTGTCATCGGTCTTCTGGAACCGCATCCGCCAAGGCATGCCGCTCCAGTCGGACGCCACGATGGGCTATGTGACGGGCGGCGAGGTGGCGGCGGACGACCTTACGCAGGAAAGCCCCTACAACACCTACCTCAACACCGGCCTTCCCCCGACGCCTGTGTGCACGCCCGATCTCGCGTGCATCGAGGCCGCGCTCCATCCGGCCGACACGAACTACCTCTACTTCCTCCTCATCGAGCGCGATGGCTACTCCAACCACACGTTCTCCACCACCTACGAAGAACATCTCCAAGCCATCGATACGGCGAGGCAGGAGATGGCGGAGCTCGGGATATGAGGCTCCCAGGGCTCACCCCGTGGTGCCGGGTGCACGCGCTCTCGGAGGTGGATCCCGCCGAGCTCGAGGCGCTCGGGTTTCGGCTCGTGCTGCTCGATCGCGACAACACGTGCGTGCCGAGGGGAGAGAGCGACCCCACCCCGGATGTGGTGGCATGGTGCGAGAGGGCCCGTGAGCTGGGCCTTCGCCTTGCGCTCGTGTCGAACAACTGGTCGGTGGCGGCCCTCGAGCGCACCTCGGACGCGCTCCGAGCTCCGGTGGTGACCTTTGCCATGAAGCCGCTTCCCTTCGGCCTCACGCGGGCCATGGAGGCGGCGGGCGTGCCTGCGGAGCAGACGGTGCTCGTGGGAGACCAGCTCTTCACAGATGGCCTCGGCGCCGCATGGGCGAGGATCCCCGTCATCCTCGTCGATCCGCAGTCGAAGAAGGACCTCTTCTACACGCGCCTCTTGCGCCCCGTCGAGGCGCGCCTTGCGGCCGACGTGCCGTATGGCTGGGAGCGTGCGCGAGCCGAGCGCGAGGGTAAGGCGAGCTAGGCCATGGCGCTCGTGTGCGCCTTCGCCGTGCTCGCATCCTACGTGGACGCGAAGAAGCGGGTGTTGCCAAATGCCCTCTTGCTCGCCATGGCGCTCTCGGCGCTCGCGATGCAAGGCGTGAGGCTCCTCGGCGGGGCGTGGCTTGCCGCGTTTGCGTGGGAGGCGGCGCTCGATGCGCGCATCGACGCCCCGTGGATGTGCGGCCTCCTCGCGGTCGTGGCCTGCGCGCTCCTCGTGGGCCTCGAGAGCTGGAGAAGGGGGAGGGGAGCGGAGCCGGGCCTCGGGTTTGGCGATGCGAAGCTCGCCTTTTGCTGGACGCTTGCCCTTGGCTTGCTCGGAGTGTGGGGTTTCGCCCTCGGGTGCGGCTCGGGGGCCGTCGTGGCGAAGCTTCGCCGCCAATCCACCTTCGCCCTCGGGCCCTGGGTGAGCGGATGGTGCGTGGCGCTCGCGATCCTCGTCGCGCTTCCCCCATGGCCCTGAGGACGCGGCAGGGGAGCTCGGCATCCCGCGCGAACGTGCGATTCTGTAGGATGAAGAGGTTGGAATCGTATGCGAGAGGAGGCGTGGAGTGGACAACGTGCCCGAGACGACGATCGCCTCACCTCTTCGCCAGGCCATCTCCGTGGCCGGAAATCGCTGCGTCATCCTCGCCGCTCCCGATATTCGCGAGCGCGCGGGCTCTGAGCTCGCCTCTTCCGTGGGGAAGCCCCGCCTCGCCGCCCTCCTCGTGGAGGAGGGCGTCTCCGCGACGCGCGCGGAGGAGGTGCGCCGGCTCATCACGAGCAGTGGATTTCGCACCTTCGACGTAGCGCTCCCCTCCGGCTGGGAGGCGCTCTCCCTTTCCGCCGCGCTCGACGTGGCCGACGAGCTTGCCGGCCGCGGCCTCACGCCCGACGACGGCATCGTGGCCATAGGCGGCATGGAGGCGCTCTCGCTCGCCTCGTGGGTGGCGGGAAACTGGGGAAGCAAAGCCGCGTGCGTGGGGCTCCCCACCACGCTCGAGGCGCTCATCCTCGCCTCCTGCACCCCCCATAGCCTCTCCGCAGGGGCCACCAAGGGGATCATCCACTGCCCGCCCGCGTTTTCCGCGCTCCTCGCCGACCCCGTGCTCATCGCCGAGGGAGGCGATGAGCGGACCCTCGAAAACGCGTGTGCCCTCATGGTGCAGTCGGCCTTCGTCGAATCTCCCAAGGCCTTCGACCTCGTGGTCACGAGCTCCGAGACCCTCTCGCCAGGCGACACGATGGGCCTCATCTCGCAGGCAATCGAGACGGCACGCGCGCGCGGACGGCTCGCCTCGTCGACGCTCGCGGGAGCGAGGCGCTCGCTCGACATCGGCCTTCCGCTTGCCCGCGCGCTCGCCGCCTGCCTCGGCGAGGCCCATTCCTTCGGCGTTTACCTCGCAGAGGGCCTCCGCTTCGAGGCGCGCTTGGCATGGCAGCTCTCCGGGCTCGATCCTGATGTGGTCTTTGCGCTCGATGCGCTCCTTGCGCGCTTCGGACTCGGGGAGGTCAGCTGCTCGCTCACGCCCGATGAGCTCTCCCGTGCCCTGAAAGAGGAAACCGCCAAGCTCACGAACCGCAGGATGTTCGTATTGCCGCGTGCCGTGGGCCGTGCGCTTCCGGAACCGGTGGACGACGAGATCCTCGCCCAGAACCTCGCGGCCTTCTGCCAAGCGCGCAGGCCAAAGCCCGAGCCGGTACTCGGCGCTCCGAAAGATGTGGAAAACCCCGAGAACGCGTAGAGGAGAACCCATGCCCGAAAACACCCAACGTCGCGTTGCCGCCCTTCGCGAGCTCATGGACGAGCGAGGCTACGACGCGTGCGTGATCCGCGACCTCGCCACCATTCGCTGGCTCACCGGAGCGGCGAACGTGCTCGACGACGAGCGTTCGCACACGATCTACATCGATGGCGAGGGGCTCTGGCTCCACACGGATTCGCGCTATGACGAGGCGTTCAAGGAGCATGTGGCCGATACCGAGGCGTGGCGAATCGATCGCGAGAACGTCGGCCATCCCGCTTGGGTGGCCCAGCGCATCCTCCACGGCCGCGCCAACACGGTGGCGGTGGAGGACACCCTCGAGCTCGGCTTCTACGACGAGCTCCTCCATGAGGTGGACCAGGCGTGCGTCGCGTGCCTCTGGCCGCGTCTCCACGGCGACGAGCAGGGTCTTCGCATGGTGAAGGACGAAGGCGAGCTCGAGCTCCTCCGCGAGGCGCAGGCCATCACCGACGCCGCATTCGCCCACATGGTGGAGTTCATCAAGCCAGGCATGACGGAACTCGAGATCCGCGCCGAGCTCGAGCACTACATGCTCGCGCACGGAGCCGACGCGCTCTCCTTCGGCTCCATCGTCGCCTGCGGCCCGAACGCCGCGAACCCCCACGCGAAGCCCGGCGAGCGTACGGCCAAGAAGGGCGAGCTCGTGCTCATGGACTACGGTGCCGCGGTGAAGGGCTACCACGCCGACATGACGCGCACCGTCGCGCTCGGCGAGCCGCCGGCCGAGATTCGCGAGGCGTACGCCGTGGTGCAGCGTGCCCACGAGGACGCCGCGGCGGCCGTGAAGCCCGACGTGAACGGCAAGGACATCCACGACGTGGCGAAGGGCGTCATCGATGACGCGGGCCTCGGCGCGTACTTCAACCACGGCCTCGGCCACGGCGTGGGCGTGGAGATCCACGAGGAGCCGTCGTTCAGCCCGCGCTGGGATAAGCCCGTGCCGGCGGGGTCGGTGGTGACGATCGAGCCCGGCGTGTACCTGCCCGGCAAGTTCGGCATTCGCCTCGAGGACACCGGCGTGGTCACCGAGCGCGGCTTCGAGCCCTTTGCGACTTCGCCCCACGACCTCGTGGTGATCGACTGCTAGGAAACGCCCGCTCGCCACGGTTCACTAGATCGCTCGCCCACGCGAGGCCGTGCGTCTTGCGCGCTAGACTTACGGCGTGGGCGACACTCCCTATCGCCCGAATCCCGGGAGGTGGCAGATGGTCGGTATTGTCGTGGTGAGTCACGGACGGGTAGCGGAGGCCATGGTCGAATCTGCGGCGATGGTGCTCGGAGCGCAGCGAAACGTTGCCTTCGCGACGCTCGACCCGGATATGGGCCCGGACGATTTCCGCAGCGCACTCGAAGGCGCCATCAAGAGCCTCGAGACAAGCGACGAAGTCCTGTTCCTCGTCGATCTCTGGGGTGGTACGCCGTTCAACCAGGTGGGCTCGCTCGTGGAGGAGCGCGAGGGCTGGGTCGCGGTAACCGGCCTCAACCTGCCGATGCTCATCGTGGCCTACACCGAGCGTCGCACGAAGGCCACGGCGGCCGATCTGGCGCGTGTGGTGGCCGACGAGGGCCGCAAGGGCGTGCGCATCAAGCCCACCAAGCTCGACGCATAGCTCGCGCTCGGACGCTCTCGCAAGGGGCGTGCCCTATACTCTTCTCGTTACCTGAAGGAACCCCGGCCGGCGCCGGGCATTCGTCGTGCACGTGCCGCCGGCTTTTCGAAAGGATGCATTGTGGCCACCATCTCCACGGCAGATTTCCGCAACGGCATGGGCCTCCTCATCAAGGACAAGCCCGCTGTCCTCGTCGAGTTCCAGCATGTGAAGCCCGGTAAGGGCGGGGCGTTCGTGCGCTACAAGGTGCGCGACCTCCAGAGCGGCCGTGTGGTGGACTACACCGTGAACGCGGGCACGAAGTTCGAGAGCGTGAACCTCACCACTCGCGAGTACCAGTACCTCTACAACGATGGCCAGGACTACTACTTCATGGACAACGAGACCTACGAGCAGCTCCCGCTCTCCGCGGACTACATCGGCGACAATGCGAAGTGGCTGCTCGAGAACGATGTCGTGCAGATCCAATACGCCGACGACCAGATCATCGGCGTGACCCCGCCCATGTTCATCGAGGCGGAGGTCGTGGAGACCGATCCCGGCCTCAAGGGCGACACCGTCTCCGGCGGCACGAAGCCCGCGACCATCTCCACCGGTGCGGTGGTGCAGGTGCCGCTCTACCTCAACGTCGGCGAGCGCATCAAGGTCGACACGCGCGATGGCAAGTTCGTCTCGCGGGTATAGATACCGCTAGGTTCCAAGGGGAAGGATTGCCATGAGCGATTCGGTCACCGTCTCGGGTGTGACGATTTCCACGAACGTGATTGCCACGCTCGTCACCACCGCCGCCGAGCGTGTGGAGGGTGTTGCCTACGTGAACGGCCACAACGTGGCCACGAACCTCCTCTCCCTCATCACCTCGAAGCCGACGGTGGAGAAGGATACGGTCAGGGCTGAGGTCGTTGATGGCAAGCTCGAGGTCACGCTGCCCATCGCCGTCTTCTTCGGCTATCCCTTCACGCAGCTTGCCCAGCAAGTGCGCGAGGACGTCGCGGAGATCCTCCAGAGCCAAGCCGGCGTTGAGGTGGGCGCCGTGAATGTGGCCATTGATGAGCTCGTCTTCCCCAAAGCCTAAGGCGGCGTCGGCCTTCTACGGCCGCACGCTCGATCGCCTCCAGGCGCTGCAGCTACTCTTCCAGGCGGAGGCCACCAGGCGAAGCGTCCCGGCGGTGCTCGAGGACGTCTACGTGGTGAGCGATGACGTGGTGGCCTCTGATGAGGGCAGGAAAGAGAACCTCGTCACCACGGGCCCGATTCGACCCTACGCCCGCAAGCTTGTCCTCGGCGTGAAGGCGCATCAAGGAGAGCTCGATTCGGAGATTTCCGGGCGCTCCATCGCGTGGGATTTCTCGAGGATCACCCCGGTGGACAAGAACGTGCTGCGCGTGGCCCTCTACGAGATGATCTATGAGGACGAAGTGGACGATTCGGTGTGCGTGAGCGAGGCGGTGCTCCTCGCCAAGGCGCTCGGCGGCGAGGATTCCCATCGTTTCGTGAACGGCATCCTCGGATCCTTCGCGCGTGCCCAGGAAGGCCCCGAACCCACTGATGCCCTCGATCGGAGCGAGGGGAAGTCCGCGGACGTGGACGTGCGGGATGAGGCTGAGAAGGGCGGGAAGTGATGGCCACGACGCGTGACGCCTCCACCTATACCGACTTCGATGAGCTGATGGATCGCCTCACGACGCTCGTTTCGGACGTGAAGGCGAAGGACATCACGATCGAGCAGTCGCTCGATCTCCTCGAAGAGGGGATAGCCCTCGGGCTCCGGGCCACCGACATCGTCGAGGACCCCACCTTCACCGCGGCCGAGCAAGAAGCGCTCGCTGAGGCGCAGGGGGAGGAAAACCCTGAAGCCACGGTTGAGGAAAAGTCTCAAGATGAGGTTGAGACTTTTGAGGAAGTCGAGGTAGACGACCCCGAATCCAACGAAGACGCCTCGTAGCTCCCGTGGCGCGCCTCGACGAAGAGCTGGTTCGGCGTGGACTTGCACCAAGCGTCGATGCCGCGCGACGCATGATCCTCGCGGGCGAGGTGTCCGGTGCCTCGGAGCGCTTCCAATCGCCCGTCCAACGCGTTTGCCCTGATTCCCCCTTGCACGTGAGGGCGATGAAGCCCTACGTATCACGAGGCGGCCTCAAGCTCGAAGGCGCCCTTCGCGCCTTCGAGCTCGATGTCCATGGGTTCGTCTGTGCGGACATCGGGGCATCGACGGGAGGCTTCACCGACTGCCTCCTGAAGGCGGGTGCCGCGCGCGTGAGCGCCGTCGACGTGGCCTATGGGCAATTTGCCTGGGAGCTTCGCGAAGATCCCCGTGTCGAGCTCCTCGAGCGCACGAATGCGCGCGCCCTCGCCGAGGATCCCGCACGCGAGGGGGCCTACGATCTCGTGGTGATGGACGTGTCCTTCGCGTCCGCCGCGAGCTTCGCCGGTCTCGTGGCCTACCTCCTCAAGCCGAACGGCATGCTCCTCTGCCTCGTGAAGCCGCAATTCGAGGCTGCGCCGAGCGAAGTGGGGGAAGGTGGCGTCGTGCGCGAGGAGCGGGTGCGCCAAGAGGCGATCGAGCATGCCGGCCACGCCTTCCTCGAGCACGGCCTTTCCGTGGAAGATGTGGTGGCTTCGCCGGTGAAGGGCGCGAAGGGAAACCAGGAGTACCTCCTCTTGGCGAGGCGGGGCGCTTGAGCGACGCTCGGGGCACGTTCCGCGCGCCCTCGTCGCATCGAATGGCCTCGAGTGCTCGCGTTTGGCGGAGTAGCATAGGCAACGAGGTCCGAGGGCTCGGGAAGGGGTGCACAGCGTGAAGGTCATGCTCGTTCCCAATCGCTCGCGCGCCGATGCGGTGGAGGGCACCCGCGAGCTCTCCCGCTGGCTTCAGTCGGAAGGCGTCGAGGTCGTGGTGGCGCCCGAGCTCTCGCGTGGCGAGAAGGGCCTTCCCCGCATCGAGGACTTCGCCCTCGTCGTCTCGCTAGGAGGCGACGGCACGCTGCTTCGCGCCGCCTCGATCGTGGGCTGCTCCGAGGTGCCGATCCTCGGACTCTCCTATGGCCACCTCGGCTTTTTGACGGGAGCCGATTCCTCGCACATCTGCCAGACGGTGGGGCTCGCGCTTGCGGGAGAGCTCCACGCCTCCCGGCGCTCCACCCTCTCGGTGGACATCTACTTCGAGGATTCGGGCCCGCTCTACGACCTCTTCTGCCTGAACGAGATGGCGCTCTCGCGCGGCGCCATGGGCGACATCGTCGAATTCGACATCTCCGTTTCCGGCGAGCCCATCGATCGCCTGCGCGCCGATGGCTTCGTGGTGGCCACGGCCACCGGGAGCACGGGCTATGCGCTCTCCGCCGGTGGCCCCATCGTGACCCCGAGCTTCACCGGCATGGTGTGCGTGCCCATCGCGCCCCACACCATCCTCGCGCGCGCCTTCCTCACCGCCGCGTCCGACGTGGTGGAGATCGAACTCTCGCCGGAGCGCCCCGTGGAGCGCCTCGTCTTCCTCGACGGGCGCCTCGCCGCGGAGGGCGCGCAGGCCTCCCGCATCCTCGTCCGGCGCGGTGTGGGCGATATCGTGCTCCTCTCCGAGGACACTGGCGAGTTCTACCAGTCGGTGTCGCGCGTCTTCTATGGCTCGACCGGGGCCAGGGGCGAAGCGCGGCGATGATCGACGAGATCCAGGTCAAGAACCTCGCCCTCATCGCCCGCGCGCAGCTCGCACCGGGCGCGCACCTCAGCGTGATAACGGGCGAGACGGGAAGCGGCAAGACCGCGCTCGTGGAGGGCTTCAAGCTCCTCGCAGGGGAGCGTGGCGCCGCCACGCAGGTGCGCGATGGGGCTCATGCGCTCGAGGTCTCAGGGCGCATCTTCACAGACGACGGCTCAGAGGACGGCCACGTGGTCGTGCGCTCGCTCAGCGCCTCAGGGCGAGGGCGCGTGTCGATCGATGGCGAGATGTCCACGGTGGCTGAGCTTGCGGCGGGGCTCGGGGAGACCATCGACCTCTGCGGCCAGCATGAGCACCAGCGCCTGCTCTCGCCGACGAACCACCTCGCGTTGGTGGATGGCTTCGATCCGCCCGCGCTCGAAGGGCCCAAGGCCGCGTGGGACGAGGCCTTTGCCGCTGCGCGGGCCGCGCAGCGCGAGCTCGCGAGGGCGAAGTCCCTCGCAGAGGCCTCGCACGAGGCGCTCGACGAGGCCGCGTTCACGCTGTCGCGCATCGACGCGGTGGCGCCCGAGGAAGGCGAGCTCGATGAGCTTCGCGCGCGCCTAAAGGTCGCCGAACACGCCGATGAGCTGCTCAGCTCGCTCATGGGCGCGCGCCACGCGCTCTCGGGCGACGGGGGCGCCATCGATGGGCTCTCCCTTGCGGTCTCCGCCCTTCGCGTGCAACAGTCCCACGATCCCTCGCTCAAAGGCGCGGCGGATGCGCTGGAAGGCGCCCTCTTCGAGGCGGAGGACGTGGCGTCGACGCTGCGCGACCGCGCGGAGGCGGTGGAGGCGGATCCCGCGGAGCTCGAGCGCATGCGCGAGCGCCAGGCGGCGCTCCAAGGGCTCGTGCGCGCCTATGGCCCCTCCCTCGCCGATGTGCTCGAGCGTCGTGCGCGTGCCGCCGCCCTCGTCGAGGCGTCGAGGGATTCGGGCGCGCTCCTCGCGAAGGCGCGCGAGGGGGTACGCGCCGCCGAGGCGGCTCTCGCGAAGGCGGCCGATGCGCTCGACGCCGCGCGCGAGGAGGTGGCCACGCGCTTCACGAAGGCGGTGAACGCCCAGCTCGAGGGCCTTGAGATGAAGGGCGCCGAGGTGCTCGTGAACACGGCGCGCCTCAAGCGAAGGCGCTGGAGCGCGCAGGGCCCCTCCACTGCCGAGCTCCTCTACCGGGCGAACCCCAACGTGCGCCCGCGCCCGCTTGCGAAGGTGGCGTCGGGCGGCGAGGTCTCGCGGGTGATGCTTGCCATCAAGGTGGTGGAGGACGCGCGCTCCTCGGCCGAGACGATCGTGTTCGACGAGGTAGACGCGGGCGTGGGCGGGCATGCGGCCCTCTCGCTCGCGAAGGTGCTCCACGCGCTCGCGAAGGATCGCCAGGTGATCTGCGTGACGCACCTCGCGCAGGTGGCGGCCCTCGCCGAGCGCCATTACGTCGTCACCAAGGAGCAGGCGGATACCGAGGGGATTCCCGAGACGCATCTCGTGGAGGTGGCGGGCAGGGAGCGCGAGGCGGAGATCGCCCGCATGCTCGCAGGCTCCACCACGGAAGCCTCACTCGCGCACGCCCGCGAGCTCCTGAACCCCTGATTCGAATTCCCGTCGAAGGCCACGGCGATCGCCCCGCACGATCTCCACATGCGTGCATGACGGCGGATTCGCGGGCGTGGTGGCGCCAAGCGCTTGGTAGACTGTAGACCCGTGCAAAAGGCCATGTACGTCTTCTTTTCGAAAGGCACGGGTATGACGAAGCACGTGTTCGTAACCGGCGGCGTCGTTTCCTCCCTCGGCAAGGGCATCACCGCAGCGAGCTTGGGCAGGCTGCTCAAGAGTCGCGGCTATAAGGTGATGATGCAGAAGGCCGACCCCTACCTCAACGTGGATCCCGGCACGATGAGCCCGTTCCAGCATGGCGAGGTGTTCGTCACGGAGGACGGCAAGGAAACCGACCTCGACCTCGGCCACTACGAGCGCTTCGTCGACGAGAACCTCACGCGCGCCTCGAACTTCACCACCGGCCTCATCTACCAATCGCTCATCTCGCGCGAGCGCCAGGGAGATTTCCTCGGCGGCACCGTGCAGGTGGTGCCGCATGTGACGGGCGCCATCCGCGATCGCTTCCTGCGCATCGAGGAGCACACCGGCGCCGATATCGTGATCACCGAGCTCGGCGGGACGATCGGCGACATCGAGGGGCAACCCTTCGTGGAGGCCATGCGGCAGTTTCGCAACGAGAAGGCCCGCGGCGACGTGTGCTTCATCCACGTGTCGCTCGTGCCCTACATGAGTGCGGCGCACGAGGTGAAGACGAAGCCCACGCAGCACTCCGTGAAGGAGCTCCGCGGCATGGGCATCCAACCCGACATCATCGTCTGCCGCTCCGACCACGAGGTGGACGAATCGATTCGCGCGAAGATCGGCATGTTCTGCGACGTGCCGGCCGATCGCGTGTTTGAGAACTGCGACCTCCCGAGCATCTACGACGTGCCGCGCTACCTCGCCGAGCAGGGCTTCGACCTCAAGGTGTGCGAGTGCCTCGGCCTCGATCCCGGCGAGCTCGACCTCTCGGAGTGGGACGCCTTCACCGACGCCATGCACGCCGCGAACTCGCTCTCAGACGTGACGCGCATCTCCGTGGTGGGCAAGTACACGCAGCTTCCCGACGCGTACCTCAGCGTGATCGAGGCGCTCCACCACTCGGGCGTCTACTACGGGCGCCACGTGGAGATCGAGCTCGTCGATGGCGAAAACCTCACGCCAGACGACGTGGAGGAGGTGCTCGGTGCCTCAGACGGCATCCTCGTGCCCGGCGGCTTCGGCATACGCGGCCTCGAGGGCAAGATCCTCGCCGTCGAGCGCGCCCGCGAGCAGAAGGTGCCGTTCTTGGGCATCTGCCTCGGGCTGCAGGTGGCGGTGTGCGAGGTCGCACGCCACGCGGGCGGCATGGAGGGTGCGTCCTCCACGGAGTTCGTGCCCGACTGCGCCTACCCCGTGATCGACCTCATGCCCGACCAAGAGGACATCACCGACAAGGGCGGCACGATGCGCCTCGGTGCGTGGCCCTGCAAGGTACAGCCGGGCACGCTCGCGAGCGAGGCCTACGGCACCGACCTCGTCTACGAGCGCCATCGCCATCGCTATGAGGTGAACAACGCCTTCCGCGAACGGCTTTCCGAGGCGGGGCTCGTCTTCTCCGGCCTTTCGCCTGACGATCGCCTCGTGGAGATGGTCGAGCTGCCCGAGAGCGAGCACCCGTGGTTCGTGGCGAGCCAGTTCCATCCGGAGTTCAAGAGCCGCCCTACGAAGCCCCAGCCGCTCTTCCGCGAGTTCGTGCGCGCGGCGATCGCGCGCCACGAGGGCAAGGAGCGCCACGAGGTGGTGGCGCCGAACGGGCGCTAGCGGCGCCTGGGGCACGTGTGGCCAAGAAGCGGGAAAGGGAGCCGCGGCCGGGAAACGCGCTGGAAGACGCCCGATTGGCCTATATCGACGCGCTTGCGGTGGGCGGGCGCTCCGATGCCACCTGCGCCGCCTACGATCGCGATCTCATGCGCTACCTCGATTGGCTCGGCGAGCGCGGCGTGGAAGACCCCGAAGGCCTCTCCTCGCGTCTCCTCGAGGAGCACGCGGCGAGCTTGCGTGCGCGCGGCTTGGCGCCGAGTTCGATCGACCGCGCCGTCTGTGCCGTGAAGGGTTTCCAGCGGTTCCTCGCGCAGGAGGGGATGGTGGCGGAGGTGGCGCCCACGCGCGTGGCGCCGATGAGGCGCGCGCAGTACCTGCCGGACGTGCTCACCATCGACGAGGCGCAGCGCCTCCTCGACCAGCCATGGCCCCAAAGCGCCGCCGGCCAGCGCGACCGCACCATCATCTGGTGTCTCTACGAGCTGGGCCTTCGCGTGTCGGAGCTCTGCGGGCTCGATCTCCTCTCGTTCTTTGACGATGGCGACCTCGTGCTCGTGCGCGGGAAGGGCGACAAGGAGCGCATCGTCCCGGTGCTCCCGAGCCTGAAGGCGCAGATCGGCGACTACGTGGCGAGGTGGCGAGGCGAGCTCGTGAACGCGCGGAAGCCCACCGGGGCCCTCTTCCTGAACGTCCACGGCGGGCGCCTCACGCGCCAGGCGGTGCATGCCATCGTCGAGCGTGCGGGGCGAATAGCCGGCATCGAGGGGCTCCATCCCCACACGCTTCGGCACTCCTTCGCCACGCACCTCATCGAAGGCGGGGCGGACCTACGAAGCGTCCAGGAGTTGCTCGGCCATGCCGACATCTCCACCACACAGCGCTATACGCACCTCGACCTCACGCACCTCGCCGAGGAGTACTACACCAGCCATCCGCGCGCGGGCGAATAGCCGCCTGGCTGGCAGGCGCCGGGGACGGCGTTTCGCGTGCTGGGCCGGGAGGCGAGGAGCTCGAAGCCCAGGCACTCTACGCTGCGGTTTTCCCAGAAGCCCCCTGCGTGCTCCACCTGGGGTTGATCTGGGCCTCCCACCATGCAACACCCCCATCTGCCAGCGGAAATGGCTTTCTCGTGGGGCATAATTGCCTCTGTTTAGCCGTTTGGTGGGAAAAAGTGGGTCGAAGTGTTGCGAAATGGCCCTCCAGATCCTACTATGGGCACGCGTTGGGATCGGATTCTCGACGAAGACCTGGTTGGGGGCCGAACACCGAGGGCAAGGAGGGGCGCCATGCATCTCATGGGCACCAAGCGCCACTCCGTGGACTCGAAGCTTCGGCTCAAGCTTCCGGCGGAGTTTCGCCGGGAGTTCGACGATCAGGTGTGCCTCCTTCCCATGGGCGAGTCGCTCTACGGGTTCACCCCCGCCGAACACGCGAGCTTTGTGGAGGAGCGCTTCGGCGCGGACTTCAATCCCCGCAATCGCACCCAAGAGGACCTCAGGCGTCTTCTCAACGCCACGACCGTCGAGCTCGACATCGATTCCGCGGGTCGCATCTGCCTGGGCAAGGTGCCCGAGGAGTACCGCGAATGGGTGAAGGCGGGCAAGCAGGTCGTGGTGGTGGGAAACGAGCGTCGCTTCGAGATCTGGAACGAGCAGAGCTGGGAGCAGATGGAGAGGGAGATGCGCTCCAAGCTCCAGACGCTCCTCTACGACGCCTGAGCCTCCTGAAGGGCGAACCTTGACATCCGCATATCGGCACGTACCGGTCCTGCTTGATGAAGTGGGGGAGCTGCTCTCGCTCTCCCGAGGCCAGGTCTACGTCGACGGCACCCTCGGCGGCGCCGGCCATGCGAGTGCGCTCGCACCCGCGCTCGGCGAAGAAGGCCTCGTCATCGGCATCGACCACGATCCTTCGGCGCTTGCCGCCTCGAAGGTCGCGCTGGAAGCGGCTGCGCCCGAGGTGCCTCGGCTCCTCGTGCACGGCTCCTTCGCCGATCTCGATCGCATTCTTCTCGACGCCTGCGTCACGGGCGTCGACGCCGTCCTCTTGGACCTCGGCGTCTCATCGCCCGAGCTTGATGAGGCAGAGCGCGGGTTCTCCTATAGGCAGGAGGCCCCTCTCGATATGCGCATGGATCCGGACAACCACACGAAAACCGCAGCTGAGGTCATCAACACCTATACGCAGCCCGACCTCGTCCGGATCCTTGGCGCCTATGGCGAGGAGCGCCACGCGAAGGCCATCGCCGCCGCTATCGTGCGCGCACGGGAGAAGGCGCCCATCGAGACGACGACCGAGCTCGCCGATCTCGTGCGCGCGGCCTATCCCGCGAGGGAGCGCGCGAAGCGCCACCCCGCGAGGAAGACCTTCCAGGCGTTGCGCATCGAGGTGAACGGGGAGCTCGAGGCGCTCGAGAAGGGCCTCGACGCCGCGCTCCGCTGGCTTCTTCCCGGCGGGACCATCGCGGTGATCTCCTACCACTCGCTCGAGGATCGCATCGTGAAGCACGCGTTCCAGGAGCTCGCACGGGGGTGCACCTGCCCTCCCGAGCTCGGCGTGTGCGTGTGCGGGAACGTGCCGATTGTGGATGTGCTCACCCCAAGGCCGATCACGCCGCGAGATGCGGAGGTGGCGGCGAACCCGAGGGCCCGAAGCGCCAAGCTCCGGGCCGCCCGCAAGCGAGCGATCGCCTAGCGGGAGATACAAGGCACCCCCCGCGGGCTCGCCCGCGGGCACACGCACCACAAACGCACCAAAACGCAGCGTAAACGCACCACCGACGCACCACGCTTCGAGCCCCCACCCGGGGGCTCGAAGGCCACCAAGGAGGACCTATGGCAGCCCACGGGCAAGCACTCGCTGAGGAGCGCGCCTTTGCGCCCTCGGCGGCCCCACAAGCCCTCCCGCGCAAGTCTTTCGAGCTCATCGATGGCGAGGGCCTCGACCGCAAGGCGCGAGCCGCCCTCGATCCCTCGTGGAAGCGCGCCTTCAAGGTGTTTCTCGTCGTGCTCGCCGTGGCCGCCGGCCTTGCCGTGGCACGCGTGCAGCTCACCGTCTACTGCGTGGAGGCGCTTTCCGAGAATGCCCAGCTCCAAGCCGACGTGGCGGACGCGAGGGAGCAAGTCCAGTCGCTTGCGGTGGAGAGCAGCGCACTCTCTTCCTTCGAGCGCATCGAGCGCATCGCCACGCAAAACCTCGGGATGGTCTACGTGGGCACCGGCGCGCCGCTCGCAGGACCCGAGGAAGGCTAGGCAACGGTGCCCCGCCGTCATCCGTCGCGTCCAAGTGCCGCCCGCTCTCCGAGATCGAGGCGCAGCGCGCGCTCGTCCTTCGACGAAACCCAAGATAGGGAGCTTTCACGTGGCGTCACCTTCCTTGCGAAGGTGGCGCTCGTGCTCGTATGCATCCTCGGCGCGCGCCTCGTGCAGCTGCAGGTGGTGCAGGCGGGCGAGCTCTCGAGCATGGCCAGCGCGCGTGCCACCAACCAGGTGACGCTCTCCGCGCGTCGTGGCACGATCTACGACCGCAACGGCAACGTGCTCGCCGCGAGCGAGAAGTGCTCCACACTCTACTGCAACCCGATGGAGATCGAGAACGAGGCGCAGGTGGCCCACATCCTCGCCGCCCACCTCGGGGGAAAGCCGAGCGACTACCACGACAGCCTCTCCGCCGAGACCACGTTCTCCTACGTGGCGCGCCGCGTGGACAGCTCGACGGCCGAGAAGATCCTCGAGATGCTCGCGAAGACGAACCAAACCGGCGTGTACGAGCTTCCCGACGTGCGGCGCACCTATCCCTTCGGCGACGTGGCCGGCCAGGTGCTCGGGCTCGTGGGCGACGACGGACATGGCATCACCGGCCTCGAGTACTACTACGACGACATCCTCTCCGGCACCGACGGGTATCGCTCGATGGAGGTGGGAAACGGCGGCACTCCCGTTGCTGGCGGTGCCTACACCGAGACGCCCGCCGTCGACGGGCAGGACATCGTGATCTCCATCGACGTCGAGGTGCAAAAGGCCGCGGAGGAGGAAATCGCCGCGGCGCCCGCGCAATACGGCGCGAAGGGCGCGATGGCCTGCATCATGGATCCCGATTCCGGCGAGATCCTCGCGATGTGCTGGTCGCCCCTCATGCCCGCAGGCGACACCTCGAAGGCGACGCCCGAGGCCACCACCCCGCAGATGATCGCGCTCAGCTACGAGCCGGGCTCCGTGTCGAAGGTGCTCACCGCCGCGATCGGCCTCGAAACCGGCGCCTTCACGACGGAGACGGTGTGGGACGTGCCGCCTTCGCTGCCCTCGGGCGACGACCACGTCTCAGACGACGATGGCCGTGAGTACTCGATGTCGATGAACCCCAACGAGATCCTTCGCCGCTCCTCGAACGTGGGCGCCATGATGGAGGGCCAGGCGATCGGCGCCGAGGGGCTCTCGAAGGGCCTCGAGGCCTTCGGCATCGGCTCGCCCACGGGCATCGACTTCCCGGGCGAGACCTCGGGCATCGTGCGGTCGGTGGACCAGTTCGATCCGACGACGCTGAACTCCATGTCCTTCGGCCAGGCCTACTCCGTGCCGCCCATCCAGGTGATGCGTGCGGTGGCGGCGATCGGCAACCACGGCGTGCTCGTGACGCCGCACTTCCTCATCCAAAGGGGAAGCGAGCGTGTGGAGTGGCCCCAAGGTGCACGCGCCGTCACCCCGAAGACCGCCACTGCCGTGGCGCAGATGATGCGAAGCGTCGTCGACGAGGGCACCGCCACTGCGGCGCGCGTGCCGGGCTTCTCCATCGGCGGCAAGACGGGCACGGCGCAGAAGGCGGACACGGAGCACGGCGGCTACCTCAAAAACGAGGTGTTCTCCTCCTTCGTGGGCTTCGCGGGCATCCCGAACGCCGAGGTCGTGTGCTATGTGGGCGTGGATGGCGGCGTGCTCCACGGCGGCGATTCGTGCGCGCCCATCTTCTCGAACCTCATGCAGCGCGCAACGCGCGACCTCGCCCTCACGCCGGATCGTCCGGAGGAAGTGGTCTTCGACACGGACGTGAACGTGGTGAACGTGGACGACTACACCGTCGAGACCGACGCGGAAGGCGACGAGGGCGCCGAGGTCCCAGAGGATCCGGAAAACGCCGGCGCGGCGGATGGCTACTCCGATGCGGACGCCGACACCTCCTACGACGACTATGACGACTACGACGACGGCTACGACGAAAGCTACGACGAGGGGAGTTGGTGATGTTCGAGCTTCCTGCGGAGAAGGTGGCCGAGATCACGCGGGCAGAGCTCCTCTATGGGGATTGCGCCCAGCCCATCCGCGGCGTCGTCACCGATTCGCGTGAGGTCGAGCCCGGGGGGACCTACGTGGCCTTCAAGGGCGAGCGGGTGGATGGCAACGCCTTCGCGGCAGGCGCCGTGGAGGCGGGAGCCGGCGCCGTCGTGCTCACCGACGAACCCTCGGCGGAGCTCCTCGACCTCGCCGAAGCGCACCACGCCTGCGTCTTCCGCGCCGCAGACGACGACCCCACGGCCTTCCTGCTCGCCCTCGCGGGCGATTGGCGGGCGCGGCACGGATGGCTCTGCGTGGGCATCACGGGCTCGGTGGGGAAGACCACGACGAAGGACCTCACCCTCGCGGCGCTTTCGGGAAGCTTCGCCACGCATGCGAACAAGGGCAACCTGAACTCCGTGATCGGCGTGCCCCTCACCATCCTCTCGGCTCCCGAGGACACGCAGGTGCTCGTCTGCGAGATGGGGATGAACCATCCTGGCGAGATCGCCCACATCGCCTCCTGCGCGCGCCCTCGCGTGGGCGTGATCACGAACATCGGCACGAGCCATATCGGCTACCTCGGCTCGCGCGAGGCCATCGCCGATGCCAAGGCGGAGATCGTGCCCGTGCTCGCGAACTCCACGCCTCCTATGGTGGCGCCGGAGGTCTCACCCGCCCTCGTGCTCGCCTCGTCGGACGACTACACGGACTACCTCGAAGCGCGCTACGCGGATCCGCTCGGCCTCGAGACGATCGAGGTGGGGGAGGGTGAGGCGGATGCGCTTCGCGCCGAGGACGTCGAGCTCGACGCCATGGGGCGTGCGCGCTTCAGCGCCGTGGTGGGAGGCGAGAGGGTGCCGGTGGCGCTTTCGCTCACCGGCTCGCAGGCCATCGTCGATGCGCTCCTCGCCCTCGCGGTCGCGCGCCATGTGGGCGTTCCCCTCTCCCTCGCCGCAGAGCGCATCGGGCAGGTGAGCTCGGCCGACATGCGGGCGCGCGTCATCGAGGCGCCCGGCGGCTGGACGGTGATCGACGACACCTACAACGCGAGCCCTTCCTCGCTCGCCGCCGCGCTCGACACGCTTGCGAGCCTGAAGGCGGAAGGCAAGCGCGTGGCGGTGCTCGGCACCGTCGGCGAGCTTGGCGACGAGGCCTCGCGCCTCCACGGCCTCATGGGCGCCTACGTGGCCGCCGTGAAGCCCGACCTCGTGTGCTTCGTGGGCGGCGAGGACGCGGATACCATGGCCGAGGCGGCTTCCATCATGGGGCTTGGCCACGACCGGGTGCTCCGTGCCGCCGACGCCCTCGAGGCGGCGGATCTCGTCATTCGGGTGCTTCGCCCTGGCGATCTCGTGCTCGTGAAGGCATCCCGCGCCCTCGGGCTCGAGCGGTTCAGTGAGGCGGCGACGAAGTAGCGATGATCAACACCGGCGCATACCCCACCTACACCGTCTTTTCCGCGGTCGCCGTCTCGGCGATCATCGTCATGGTGCTCATGCCGTTCTTCATCAAGCTCATGCGCCACCGTGGCATGGGCCAGCAGGTGAGGGCGGACGGTCCCGGCACGCACCTCGTGAAGCAGGGCACGCCCACCATGGGCGGCGCCATCATCATCGCCTCCGTGCTCATCACCGTCGCCATCTTCGCGCGCTGGACCCCGGCGCTCATCCTCGGCGTGCTCGTGCTCGTGGCGTGCGCGCTCCTCGGTCTCGCCGACGACATCGAGAGCGTGTCGCACGGGCGCTCGCTCGGCCTCACCCCCTCGCAGAAGATGGTGAGCCTCACGCTCATCTCCATCATCTTCTGCCTGCTCGCGGTGAACTGGGCGGATCGCGCCCCGGTGGTGGCCTTCCCCGGCGGCCTCGAGATCGATCTCGGCGTCCTCACCACGGCGATCCCGATGGGCGAGGGGAGCTTCCAGATCCCCTGGCTCTACGTCTTCTTCGTGTTCCTTTTGGTGGCGGGCCTCTCGAACGCCGTGAACCTCACCGACGGCCTCGACGGGCTCGCGGGCGGCACGGTCTTCGTGGTGATGGTCTTCATGGCGATGGTCGCCTTCGCCGAAAACGAGCTTTCCCTCGCCATCCTCGCCGCCGCCATCGGGGGCAGCTGCGTGGGCTTCCTCTGGTACAACAGCTACCCCGCGCAGATCTTCATGGGAGACACGGGCTCGCTCGCCCTCGGCGGGGCGTTCGCGGCGCTGGCGATCCTCACGAAGACCGAGGTCACGTCCCTCATCATGGGCGCGCTCTTCATCGCCGAGGCCCTCTCGGTGATCATCCAAGTCTTCTGGTTCAAGCGCACGGGCACGCGCGTCTTCCTCATGGCGCCCCTCCACCACCACTTCGAGAAGCGCGGGTGGTCGGAGACGACGGTCGTCATCCGCTTTTGGATCGTGTCGGCGGCGTTTTCCACCTTGGGATTCGCCCTCTTCTTCCAGTTGGGTTGAGGCGCCATGGCAAAACTTCCCGCATCCTCGGCTCCCCTCGGGGACGTCTGCGTGCTTGGCCTCGGCGTAACGGGGCAGGCGCTCCTCGCCTACCTCGCGCACGCGAAGGCCGAGGGACGCGTGGGACGCCTCGTGGCATTCGGACGTGCGAGCGAGGAGCGGGTCTCGGCGCTCTCCGCGCGCTATGGGGGCGTGTGCGAGATCGTCGCGAGGGAAGAGGTCGAGGGCACGTTCGACCTCGCCGTCGCGAGCCCCGGCATCTCCGTCTTCTCGCCCTTCTTTGCCTCCGCGAGGGAAGCGGCGGTCGAGGTGATCGGCGAGCCCGAGCTCGCGTTCCGCGAGAGCCCGGAGCGCTGGATCTCCATCACGGGCACGAATGGCAAGACCACCACCTCGACGCTCGTCGCAGATCTTATGCGCGCCTCCGGCTTCGGCGCGAAGGCGCTGGGAAACATCGGCGACGCCCTCATCTCCGCCGTCGCCACTCGAAGGGACGAGTGGTTCTGCACGGAACTCTCGAGCTACCAGCTCGCCACCACGCGCCTTTTGCACCCCAAGGTGGCGATCCTTCTGAACGTGACGCCCGACCACCTTGCCTGGCATAGGTCCCATGAACACTACGAGGCTTCGAAGATGCGCATATTCGCCAACCTCGAGCCCGGCGATCTCGCGATCCTCGTGACGGATGACGAGGCGTGCCTGAAGGAGGCGGACGCGCTCGATGCGCGAGGGCTTCGCGTGTGCCGCGTGCAGGCCCACGCCCGCCCGCTCGGCGAGGATGTGGCGTGGGTGAGGGACGGCGAGCTCGTGGTGGAGCTCGGCGGCATCTCCACCTCGCTCGGCCGCGTCGATGGTCTCCACCTCAAGGGGCCGCACAACCACACGAACGCCCTCGCCGCCGCCACGGCCGCGCTCTTCGCAGGCGCCCGCGCCGAGAACGTGCGCGAGGCGCTTTGCGCCTTCAAGCCGCTTGCGCATCGCGTGGAGCCCGTGAGCTCGGGCGATGGCATCCACTACATCGACGATTCGAAGGCCACGAACACCGACGCCGTGGAAAAGGCGCTCGATGCCGCCCCGGCGGGAACGACGATCATCCTCCTCGGCGGCACGGACAAGGGCACGGACCTCTCGAGCCTCTCGGAGAAGGTGGCGCGCGTGTGCAAGGCGGCCGTCTGCTACGGGGAAGCCGGCGCGAGGATGAAGGCGGCGCTCGAGGATGCGGGGTTCGCCTCGGCTCGAAGCGCAGAGCACCTCGCCGATGCCTTCGACGCCGCGCGTGCGCTCGCGGAGGTGGGCGACACCATCCTCCTTTCTCCGGCATGCGCGAGCTTTGACGAGTTCAGCGGCTTCGAGGAGCGCGGGGATGCGTTCCGCGCACTCGTCGCCGAGAAAGCGGGGACGCGATGAGCACCGCTTCGAGGAGAACCGAGTCCTCACGCCGAGCGCCGAGGCGCACGCAGGCGCGCGAGCTCGAGGTCCAGGCGGCGCGCATCGCCGCCCCCCGCCTTTGGCTCATCGCCGCGGTCTGCGCGCTCGTGGCGCTCGGGATCGTCATGGTCTACTCGGCCTCGTCGATCAAGAGCCTCACCTCCGGGGGCGATGCCCAGGCCGAGCTCATCTCCCAGCTCGTCTTCACGGCGGGTGGCGTGGTCGTCGCCGTCTTGGCGGCGCGCCTCGTGAGCTACCGTTTCCTCCTCGAGAAGAGCCTCTTCTTCGTCGCCGGGGCGATGGCGCTCCTTGTCGTGGTGCGCCTCCTAGGCGTGGCCTCGCACGGCGCCACGCGTTGGATCTCCATCCTCGGCGTGTCGCTCCAGCCCTCGGAGTTCGCGAAGATCTGCGTGGTGCTCTGCCTCGCGCAGGTGATGTCCAGCGTGCCGCGCGGCAAGCGCCTCTACGCCGACCAGGCACGCATCCCGGGCCTCGCGTGCGTCTTCACGCTCGTGCTCATCTTCTTCCAGCCCGACAAGGGCACGGTGATGGTGTGCGCCATCGCGCTCTGGGTGATGATGGCCGCCGATGGCTACAGCCCCTCCATGCTGCTCATCGCCGCAGGTATCTTCATCGGGCTCTACCTCGCCTACGCGCTTCGCGACGACTACTCGCGCCAGCGCATCCTCTCCGTGCTCGACCCCTTCGCCGACGAATACGGTGATGGCTACCAGAGCGTCCACGGCTTCTTCGCGTTCGCGTCGGGCGGGCTCTTCGGCCGCGGCCTCGGCATGGGCGTGCAGAAATACGCGTACCTCCCCGAGGCGCATAACGACTTCATCCTGCCGGTGATCGGCGAGGAACTCGGCCTCGTGGGCGTGGTCGGCGTCTTCGTGTGCTTCGGCATCATCGGCTGGGCGGGCATTCGCATTGCAGAGCAAGCGAACGACAAGGGCGGACGCCTGCTTGCCATGGGCTGCGTGGGGCTCCTCCTCGGCCAGGCCATGCTGAACTTCGCCGGCGTGCTCGGGGTAGCCCCGCTCACCGGCAAGGCGGTGCCCTTCCTCTCCGCCGGCGGTTCCTCGATGCTCGCCTCCATGCTCATCGTGGGCCTCCTCGCGAACGTGTCGCTGAACACGACGCTGCCGGAAACCGTGCACGACCGTCGTCGCAAGAACCTCACGCTCGCCACGCATGAGGAGCCGAGGGCGCGCCCGAAGGAGCGCACGGTGGCGCCTGCGGGCCTCACCCTCATCAGCGGCGGCTATGCCGGCAAGGACGCGCCTCGACGTCGCACCGCGCAATCGGGTTCCCTTGCAACGCATCGAGGCCCTGCGAGCACGCGGCGCCCCGCGCCCACCCAGCTTCGCGACGTCTCCCGGCCCTCTCGCAGGGGCCGTTCGGCACTCAGGCAAGGAGCCTAGCCATGGCACTCGTGGCCATTGCCGCCGGCGGCACCGCCGGGCACGTGAATCCCGCCCTCGCGCTCGCCGAGGAACTCACGCGACGAGGCGAGGACGTGCTCTTCTTCGGGCAGGAGGCGAAGCTCGAGGGACGCCTTGTGCCGGAAGCGGGCTTCGAACTCGTGCCGCTCACCATCCGAGGCTTCGATCGCTCGAAGCCCTGGACGGCGGTCTCGGCGGCCACCAAGCTCATGAAGGCGAAGAAGGCGGTGCGCAAGGCCATCGACGAGCGACCGCCCGCCGTGGCGGTGGGATTCGGCGCCTACGTGGAAGTGCCCCTCCTCTCGGAGTGCGACCGCGCGGGCATCCCCACGCTGATCCACGAGCAGAACTCGGTGGTGGGCCTCGCAAACCGCATGATGGCGAAGAGGGCCTACGAGGTGTGCATCTCGTTTCCGCAGGCAAAGGCGGGATTCGAAGGCTCGCTCGGGCCGCATACGAAGCTCGCCTTCACCGGAAATCCCGTGCGCCGCTCCGTGATCGAGGGGAATGGCGCGCGAGCGCGCGAGAGCAGGGGCATCCCCGCCGATGCCGAGGTGCTCGTGTGCTTCGGCGGCTCGCTTGGCGCCGTGGCCATCAACGACGCGCTCGTGGGGCTTAAAGAGCGGCTCCTCTCGCTCCCGAACCTCCACGTGATCCACGCGACGGGCGCCGAGGGCTATGACGCCACGGCGGCCGCCCTCACGCTCACGCCCGAGGAGGAGGCGCGCTGGCACCTATCCGCCTATGTGGACGACATGGGCGACGTGCTCGCCGCAAGCGACCTCGCGCTCTGTCGCGCCGGCGCCTCGAGCGTGGCGGAGCTCGCCGCGGTGGCGCTCCCGGCCATCCTCGTGCCCTATCCCCATGCCACGGCCGACCATCAGCGCGTGAACGCGGCATGGCTCGCAGATGCGGGCGCGGCGCGGATCGTGGATAACGACGACCTCGCGAAGGAGGCGTTCGCAAACGAGCTCGTGGAGCTCCTCGAAGATGCGCCCGAGCGCAAGGAGATGGCGAAGGCGGCGGCCTCGCTTGGCTCCGCCAAGGCGGCCTCGCTCCTTGCGGACGAGGTGCTCGCCGCAGCCGCCGATGCGGCGCCCCGGCTACACTAACCACGACTTTTACCCCGTATCGCGAGGCTTCCCGAGGGCATGCCCCCGGATGGAAAGGCGCATATCTCCCATGAAGACCCCCACCTTGGGTTTCACCAACGTGCACTTCATCGGCATCGGCGGCGCGGGCATGAGCGGCATCGCCCTCGTGCTCCACGACCGCGGATACCAGGTGAGCGGCTCCGACCTCAAGAGCTCGCGCTACGTGCGAGAGCTCACGCGCGCGGGCATTCCCGTGACCATCGGGCACAAGGCCGAGACCATTGATGACGTGGACCCCGACGTGGTGGTGATCTCCACGGCCATTCCCGACGACAATCCCGAGCTCGTGGCGGCGCGCGAGAAGGGCATCACCGTCTGGCCGCGCGCCCAGATGCTCGCGGCGCTCTCCGAGGGCCAGCGCTCCGTGTGCGTGGCCGGCACGCACGGCAAGACCACCACCTCGTCGATGATCGCCGTCATGCTCGAGGGCCTCGGGCTCGACCCCTCGTTTTTGATCGGCGGCGTGGTGGAGGGCTACGGCACCAACGGCAAGAACGGCTCGGGCGATCTCTTCGTGGCGGAGGCCGACGAATCCGACGAATCGTTCTTGCTGCTCCATCCGCAGGTGGCGGTGGTGACGAACATCGAGGCGGACCACCTCGACCACTACCACTCGCTCGCGGAGATCGACGAGGCGTTCCGCCAGTTCATGGCGCTGCCCGGGCCTCGCGGCGCGGCGATCGTGTGGGGCGAGGACGCAGACCTCGCGGCCCTCGCGGAAAGGAGCGGCACGCCCTCGAAGACCTACGGACGCGGCGTCGAGTTCGATTACGTGGCTACGCTCGACGAGGATCCGAAGGTCGTCCACGTGGGGACGCCCTCGGGCCAGAACGTGACCGTGCGCATCGAGGCGAACCCCGGCGTCCACAACCTCCTGAACGCCACCGCCGCCATCGCCGTGGCCGATGTGCTCGGCCTCGACGTGGAGGCGGCCGCCCGCGCGCTCTCCGAGTTCAAGGGCGTGAAACGCCGCTTCACCCCTGTGGGGGAGGCGAAGGGCGTCACGGTGGTGGACGACTACGGCCACCACCCCACGGAGATCAAGGCCACGTTGAAGGCGGCGAAGGCGCTCGGCTACGACCGTGTGGTCGTGCTCTTCCAGCCGCACCGCTACAGCCGCACGCAGGCGCTCGCAAAGGAGTTCGCGACCGCGTTCGACGATGCCGACGAGCTCATCGTGATGGACGTCTTCGCGGCAAGCGAGGTGCCCATACCCGGCGTCTCCGGAAAGACGGTGGCCGCCTCGGTGGCGGCGCAGCGTCCCGAGATGCCCGTGAGCTACATGCCGGATCGGCGCCGGCTCGCCGATGCGCTCGTGGAAAGGCTTCGCCCGGGCGATCTCCTCATCACGATGGGCGCGGGCGACGTGACCATGGTGGGGCCCGAGCTTCTCGAGCGCCTCGGGGAACTCTAGGCGCCCCAGCCGCATCATCGTGGCCAAGAGGAAGGCGACACCGAGGCAATCTGGCGTCGCGGGCGCAAGCTCGCGTCCTGCCGCTTCCGCGAAGCCGAGGGCGGCGAAACCCGCGGCGCGGCGGACCTCGAGGGCAACGTCGTCTGCGGCTAAGGCCCCAAAGCCCCGAAAGGCCCCTAAGGCCCCCTCGACGGCGAAGGCGCAGGCGCTAAAGGCAAGGGCCACCACGCGCGCCCGTGCCAAGAGGGGCCTCGAGCTCCCCAAGCCCGCCGAGACGCTCCGCTCGCCCGCGCGCGCCAAGGGCACGCCTCGAGGCCGCCAGGCGTCGTCGGAGCGCGAGAGGGAGACGGGCGCCAAGGAGGGGCGAGCGCCTCGTTCCCTCGTGAAGCTCGTCGCCGGCACGATTGGCATCGCGCTCGTCGCCATTGTCGTGGGCGCGCTCGTGCTCTCCTTCACCCCCGTGCTCCAGGTGCGCTCCGTGGAGGCCGCCTCCACGGCGCACATCCCCTCCTCGGACATCATCCGGCTTTCCGGGGTGGGGATGGGAGCGCCCCTCATCTCGCTCGATGGCGAGGCCATCCGCTCGCGCCTCATGCAAAACCCCTGGGTGGCCTCGGTGGATGTGGACTGGGGGCTCGACGGGACGCTCCGCATCAAGGTGAGCGAGCGCACGCCCTACGCGCTCGTGGTGATGGGGAGCCAAGACATCGCGTGGTATCTCGCGGAGGATGGCGTGTGGCTCGAGCCCTCCGACGTGAAGCCCTCGGGCGACGTGTCGATGTTCACCGCCGCGCTGGAGAAGTGCCGAAGCGATGGGCTTTTGCTCGTCACCGACGTGCCCCAGACGGTCAATCCGAAGGCCGGGACGAAGACGACGGATCCCTCCATCGAAGGCGTGCTCGCCTACCAGCAGGACTTCTCGCCGGAATTCGCCCAGCAGGTGGCCTACTACCGAGCCGAATCCGAATCTGCGCTCTCGTGCGTGCTGGTGAGCGGGGTCGAGATCTCCCTCGGCGCCCCTCGCGACATCGATTCGAAAGAGGTGGTGGTGGAGGCGCTCTTGGCGGAGTTCCCGAACCAGCTCACCTACATCAACGTGCGCGTGCCCTCGCACCCCACCTATCGAAAGCTCGACAGCAGCAACGTGGCGCCGGGGACGGGCGTCTACGGCGAAGGCGATGGCGGTGCGGGCGATGTGGGCGATGTGGGCGCAGGCGATGAGGGGGCTCCGGAGGAGGAATATCCCGTCGATGAAGGCTCCCAAGGAGACGAGGGTTGAGGCATCCGTCCACTCACGTATCCTCGAGGCATACCCTCAAGCCGGGCTTGAGAGTTTTCCCTCCATTTGGCAGGGTTCTTTAGCAGGGAAAATGCAGCTGGGCGGAGACTGCTTGACCATCCCTTGAGCTATGTGCAAAGATACCTCGATTTACGGTTGCCATCGGGTTCAACTTGAGCATTATGGTTGGTTTCGAGGGTATCCGAGCCATCTATGCGGGGCA
>CANQSI010000002.1 GCA_947626465.1 uncultured Atopobiaceae bacterium | reverse complement strand
TCACGCGATACTGCTTGCCACCGGTCTTTACGATTGCATACATGGACTGTTCCTTCGACATCGGTTTTCACGCAAGGATCAACTATAAAGGCCCGGAGCTGGGGCGTCAATGCACATGGGGCGCCTTGGGCAAGCCTCCACAGGCGCAGCTGCGCCACGCCTATGCGCCCTCCATGGACACGCCGCCCGCGTTGTCGAGGTGGATCCAGGAGGTGTTCGGCGCGGGAGTGGCTTCCTCCACGTCTCCTGCGGGCGTGCTGTCCGCGCCCTTTGCCGCCTTCGGGTGGAAGTAGAGCGCATCGGGACCGAGCTTTATCACATCGCCCGTGAGTTGGCCGATCTTCTCCGCAGCAAGGTCGCCGAGATCCTTCACGCGCGCGAGCACAGCCCCGAGCGGCCCCTCCATGGCGCTCGAACCCTCGAAACGGGCCATGAGGAGATTGCCGGTGATCACCGCTCCGCCGAAGCCCGCCGCCCCGCGCACGAGCCATGCGAGCTTGGGCACTGCCTTCTCCGCAATGCCCGCCACGGTGCGCGTGACGGCGCCGAACGCCACGATCGCGATGATCTCGGGAAGGCGCTCGAAGGAGACCTGCTGGTCGTAGACCGAGGCGATGTCGAGCGCGAGCTTGAACTCGTTTGCCGTCACCATCGCGAAGTCGAAGATGCCGGGAACGAAGTTGAACGTGGCCACCGCCGCATTCGAGAGCGCCACCGCGTGGATGAGGTTCTGAGCCACGGCGCGGCGGCAGAAGGGGAAGTTCGCCGCAAACGCCACTTCCTTGCCCGTGCTCACCACGATCCAATGCCCGAGGCGGTCGATGAGCTCGCCCGGATCTGACGACATGAGCCGCGACGCCACCGCGCCGCCGAGCGTGCAGCCCGGCACTTCCACGCTCGAGCGACCCACCATGAGCGTGGGCACATTCGCCTTGAGCCATGCCACGCCCGCGTCGTGGCAAAGCTGCGTCGAGCCTCCGCAGAGCACGAGCGCCACGTCGCAGGAGGGATCCGCCATGAAGGCGCTTCCCGGCTCGAGGCGATTCACGCATACCATGGCTTCGGAAGTCTCGGGGACGAGCGCCTCCTTCACCACGGCGGCAATCTCAGGCGGCGTCTCGGGGTCGATGGAAACCCCCACGCGAATCGCCTGCGTGCGGTCAGCCTCGGCCTTGCGACCCGTGTTGAAGAGCTCCACGAGGTTCGCGGCGTTCAGAAAGTCCATGATGCCCATACCAAGCCTCCCCCGAGACTGAATCATCGTTTCAGATTAGTTTAGCCACACCGAGGGGCGAGGACGCATATAGCCCCCGGCTACCCGGCCTTGGGCCGGTGAAAATAGACGCTTTGCACCATGCCGACGGAAGCCAGTTGCACCACCATGGACGAGGCGCCGTAGCTGATGAAGGGCAGCGGGATGCCGGTGATGGGCATGATGCCGAGGCACATGCCGATGTTCTCGAGCACCTGGAACGACCACATGGCCACGACGCCCACGAGCACGAGCTTCGCGAATGGGGCCTCGGTGGTTTGCGCGAGCTTGATCGTGGAGAAGATGAGCCACGCGAAGAGGGCGAGGAGCACGCAGGCTCCGAGGAAGCCGAATTCCTCGGCGAGGAGTGCGAAGACGAAGTCGGTGTGCGCCTCGGGCAGAAAGCCCTGGCCGGCCTGCGTGGCGTTGCCGATGCCCTTGCCGAAGAGGCCACCGCTTCCCACGGCGATCTTGGCCTGCTGGAGGTTGTAGCCGTCGCCCGCCGGATCCACGGAGGGGTCGATGAAGACGATGAGGCGCTTCACCTGGTAGTCCTTGAGGATGTTCGGGAGGCCCTCCGTCACGGAGCAGAAGATCACCACGCCCACGAGGAGCGCGACGAGCACGATCGTGGCGATCACCCACTCGGCCTTGGCGCCGGAGCAGATGATGATCGCCGCACCCGCGACGAGGACGATGAGCGACGAGCCGAGGTCCTGCGTCACGAGCAGCACGAACGGGATGGCGAGCATGCCGCAGAGCTTGAGGTAGTCCTCGAACTTCTTGATGCGCCCGTTGTAGGAGGCGCCGAGCGCGGCCATGAGGTAGATGGTGACGAGCTTCATGATCTCCGACGGCTGGATGCGAAGCCCGATGAGGGGGATTTGGATCCAGCCGGTCATACCCTTCGCCGAGTAGCCGAGCCCGGGAATGAGGGGTAGCGCGAAGAGCACGATGTCGGCGATGAGGAGCGCGTGGGTGAAGTTCGCGAGGTCGCGATAGTCGTAGCGCCAGATGATGACGGCCGCTGCGAGCCCGAGCGCCACACCCACGAGCTGGCGCGGAAGCGACGCATCGCTGATGGAGAGGGAGGCCGACCACACCACGAGAAGCCCGAAGAGCACGAGGAGCGTCGCCGGAATGAGCACCGGGAGGTAGAGCTCCTTCACGATCTTCGGCCTCGCGAGGGCTCGCGTCTTGGGACCCTGCGGGCTCGCACCGCTGTCGAGCGGACGCGCGAGGTCGCCGAGCGTACGGGGCCGTGGGGCTGTCTTCGAGTGGGTCGCCATGGTGCCTAGCCTAGCGCGCGCCCACGGACGAGACGGCTTGGGAGGTATCCGGCGTGTCGTAGATTGCGCCGAGCACATCGCGCACGGCATACATGGCGGACGTGGAGCCGAAGCCGCCTTCCTCGATCACCGCGCAGACGACGTACTTGGGGTCGTCGGCAGGCGCGTAGGCGATGAACCAGCCGGTTGACTGCGAATAGCCTTGGCGCTCCGCCGTGCCGGTCTTTCCCGCCACCGCCACCGGCAGGTTCGTGAAGTGCGAGGCCACGGCGTCGTCTTCCTCATAGATCACGCCCTGCATCGCATCGCGTGCAAAGGCGAGGTACTCCTTGGATTCCTCGATGGGCGTGCCGGTTGGCTCATAGGCGAGCACGGAGCCGGAGGCGTTCGAGTTCCGCACCTCCTTCAGGATGTGCGGCGTCCACATCGTGCCGTCGTTGGCGATGGCGAGGTAGACGGACGCCATCTGCAGCGGGGTGACGAGGAGGTCGCCCTGCCCGATCACGAGGTTGGTGGTGTCGCCGCCGTGCCACACGCGGTCGTCGTCCGTCCACCCCGTGAAGTAGTCCCATTTCCACTGCGCATCGGGGATGCGGCCCGCCTCCTCGCTCGGCAGGTCCACGCCGAGCTTCTCGCCGAGCTTCCATTGGCGATACTTCGCCTGGAGGGCCTCGGGGGTGTCGGAGTAGAAGATCGCCTTGCCGATCTCGTAGAAAACGCTGTCGCAGGAATAGACGATGCCGCTTCGCATGTCCATCGCCCCGTGGCCGTTGTGGTTCCAGCAATACTGGCCGCTCGCCTCGCCGAAGCCGGTCCAGAAGCCCGGGCAGTTGTAGACGGAGTTCACGGTGGAGATGCCGGAATCGAAGGCGGCGAAGGCCGAGAGCGGCTTGATGGTGGAGGCGGAGGGGTAGGTGCCCGACACGCAACGGTTGAGCAGCGGATAGCCGCTCTTCTCGTCGTTGAGCTGTTCCCAGTCGGCCGTGGCGATGCCGCCCACGAAGACCGAGGGCTCGAAGTCCGGTGCGCTCGCCATCGCGAGGATCTCGCCATTCGTCGCGTCGAGCACGAGGCACGCGCCACGGCCCACGCCGCCCTCCCCCTTGGCATTGGAAACCTGGATGGCGTGCTGGAGCCCCTCCTCCGCGGCCTTTTGGATCTTCGCGTCGATGGTGAGCACCACGTCGGAGCCTTGGATGGGCGCCACCTCGGAAGCCACGCCCGTCACCTCGCCCGCGGCATTCACGTAGACCGTTCGCTCGCCGCGTATGCCCTGCAGGAGTTCCTCGTATTGGTACTCGACGCCCGCCTGCCCCACCACGTCGCCGGATTCGTAGTTGATCTTCTCGCGATCATCCGTGGCGGATTCCAGCTGCTCCGCCGTCACGGGGCCGGTGTAGCCGAGCACGTGCGCGGCGAGGGTGCCATAGGGGTAGGCGCGCTCGCTGCGCTCCTCGATGGTGATGCCGGGGAAGAGATCGGGATGCTCCTCGATGTAGGCCACCGCCGCGCGCGACACATCCACCGCCACGGTGCGGTTGCTCTGCATGCCCTCGGTGGCGTCCTGGATGTTCCTCCGCACGGCCATGTAGGGCATGCCGAGGAGGTTCGCGAGGAGGTGCATCTCCTGCTCGTCATCCACCACGTCGGGCGTGGCCACGACGGCGAGCGAGGGACGGTTCGTCACGAGCTCGAGGCCGTTCCTGTCGAGGATTCGCCCCCTGGGCGCCGGGCTCGTGACGGTGCGCGTGCGGTTGAGCTCGGCTTGCTCCGAGAACTCCTCCGCGCCCACGAGTTGCATGGACCAGAGGCGCGCGAGGAGCACGCCGAAGATCGTGCCGGAGAAGATACCGAGGCCGAGGAGGCTTCGCTTGAAGCCCTTCTCGGTGGTGTCGCCCTCACCGCCCTTCGCCTGCGGCGTCTGGCCACCGATGTCCACCTTGATGGGGTTCTTGCGGCGGTTCAGCACGAACCACAGCAAGAGCGCCACGAGCGCGATCACCACGATGGCGAGGAATATGAGAAGCGAACGGTCCATGGGCCTCGATTGCGTGCGCTAGAGCTTGTAGCGCTTTCCCGGGAAGCTCTTCTTCGCGCCGCCGCCGAGCGTGAGCACATCGCTCTTCGTCCGCGAAAGAACGAGCACAAAGGGTACTAGGCAAAGCCAATCAAGGAGCGATGCCGGCAACCATCGCAAAAACACCATGTCGATAAATGGCGCACCCGGCGCCACGAGGAGCAGCATGAGCTGGTAGACGAGCTCGACGCCGAGCACCATGATCGCGCCATCTCGAAGGCAGCGCACGGGTTCGTCGACGAGTCGATCGCGATCCCCCGGGTTCAGCAGGAAGGCGGCGAGCACGAGCAGGAGCGCCATGAGCCCCACCGGCGTGGTGGAGGTGAGGTCGAAGAAGATGCCCGAGATAAACGCCACCCAGATGGGTGCGACGCCACCGCCCATGAATGCCGCGGTGAACGCGCAGATGAGGCAGAAGTTCACGTGTCCTGCCCCGATCGCGATGAAGGGCGCGATGGCGAGCTGCAGCACGAAGCAGACGATGCAGAGGATCGCCAGACGACGGGTGCGCTGGTTTTGGTCGTTGACGATCATCATGAGGATTCACCATCCTCTTGGCCCTCGCCGCCTTCGCCCTCCTCGGGGATGCCCTGGATGTTCTGCGAGGCGTCGATGTCTTGGCGCTCGGCGGCCTCCGCATCCTCCTTGCTCGCATGCTGCCCGTCGGAAAGCTCCGTCACCACGAGCACCTCTTCGAAGGGCGCGGTGAGCGCGACGGGGCGCATGATGATCGTCTGGTAGAGGTCTCCGTCGCCCCGGTTCACCGAGGTCACCACCCCGAGCGGAAGGCCCTTGGGGAAGACCCCGCCGAGCCCGCTCGTCACCACGAGGTCGCCGATCTCCACCTTCTGGTCGCCCGAGACGAGCGACAGGCGGAGGCTTCCATCGGCGGCACCCTCGGCTTGGCCCTGGGCCCTGCTCTCCTGCACCATGGCCGAGACGCCGGATCGCTCGTCGGTGATGAGGCGTACGATGGAGGTGGTGGGGGTCACCTCGGAGATTTGCCCGACGAGTCCGAGCGAATCGGTGACGGGCATGCCGACTTCGATGCCGTCGATGCTGCCCTTGTCGATGGTGATCGAGGAGGTTGCGGAATCGACTGAGCCGGATATCACCCGCGCGCCCACGGAGGTGAGCTCGTGGGTGTTCTTGAGCTCGAGGAGCGCTTCGAGCCGCTCGGCCGCGAGTGCCTGCTCCCGAAGGAGCGCATTCTCCGCGATGAGTTGCTCGTTTTGGTCCTGGAGCTCTGAGAGGGTGGCCTCGGGCGCCGTGAGGTTGCCCACCACATTGCCCAGTCCCTGGAAGGGAAGCGTCACGAGCGTGCCGATGTAGCGCACCGGTGCGGTGGCGGTTTGCGAGATGCCCTTCACGAAGTCGAAGGCGCCCTTCGTCTCGGGGCGGCATGAGAGCGTGAAGAGTACGAGCGACACCACGACGAGGATGATGAAGGTGCGAAGCCTTCCGTCGTCGTTTTTGCCCAAACCGGAAAGGGACGAGTTCGCAGCCACAAAGGCCCCCGGAACTAGTAGCCGCTGCTCTGCACGAACCCGCCGGAGAGCGCGTTCGCCTCGAGGACGCGCAGGCAGCCGTTCACGACGTTTTCGAGAGCCGTCGGGCTCACGTTCACCGGCACGCCCGTCTCCTCGCGGAGGCGCGTGTCGAGCCCGCGGAGCAGCCCGCCGCCACCGGTGAGCATGATGCCGTAGTACATGAGGTCGGAAGCGAGGTCGGGCGGGGTGCGGTCGAGCGCCGCCTTCACGGCCTTCGTCACCTCGTCGAGGGGCTGGTTCAGGCAACGGCGGATTTCCTCCGACGTGATGTGCACCGTCTTCGGCAGGCCGCTCGTGGCGTCGAGGCCGTTCACCTCCACGTCGAGCTCCTCGCGCTGGGGCGCCGCGGAGCCCACCTTGATCTTGATGTCCTCCGCGGTGCGCTCGCCGATGAGGAGGTTGTGCGCGTTCTTCACGTGCTCGAGGATCGTCTCGTCGAATTCGTCGCCGGCGGTGCGGATGGACTGCGAGACGACGATGCCGCCCATCGCGATCACGGCGACCTCGGAGGTGCCGCCGCCGATGTCCACCACCATGGAGCCTGTGGGCTCCTCGATGGGGAGGTCCGCGCCGATCGCCGCCGCCATGGGTTCTTCGATGAGGTAGGCGCGCCGCGCGCCCGCCTGGATGGTGGCTTCGAACACCGCACGCTTCTCCACGGACGTCACGCCGGAAGGCACGCACACCACGACGCGCGGCCGCGGCGACCACGGCCAACGACGCTGGTCGCCATGTGCCTTCTCGATGAAGTAGCGAAGCATCACCTCGGTGACGTCGAAGTCGGCGATCACGCCGTCCTTGAGCGGGCGGAATGCGGTGATGGAGCCGGGCGTGCGCCCGACCATGCGCTTTGCGTCGATGCCCACGGCGAGCACGCGCTCCTCGTTTTGGTCGATGGCCACCACCGAAGGCTCGTTCAAGACGATGCCCTCGCCTCGCACGGCCACGAGGGTGTTCGCCGTGCCGAGGTCGATCGCGAGGTCTCCCCTATCTCCGAGGGAATCGCTCAGGAATTGATCGATGAAGCCCATGCTCAAGCCGCTCCGTCTTCGCTCGCTACTGTGCGGCCGTTTGATCGCCCTCGCCCTCAGCGCCAGTGGTGCCGGGGGTCTTGGTGCCGGTTTGGTCGTCGGGAGTGAGGGTGCCCTCGTCGGCTACCACGTCCGTATCCACGGTGAGATCGGTGGTGTCGTCTGTGGGCGCCGTCTGCTGCGTGGTGTCCACGACCTGCGTATCGGTGGCGGTGGTGTCGGTGGTGGTATCGGTGGTTGCAGCGTCCCCACCGCTCAACAGCGAATCAAAGGAGAGCTGGACGTCGGAGACCTTCCAGCCGAGGCCGTCGCGCACGAGCGTGACGATGTAGTTCTGCGTTCCGCCTTCGGCGAGCGTGGCGGTGAGGGTGACAGTGGAGGTGGTCGTCGTGCGATCCACGCCGTCGATCTGCACCGTGGCGCCGGAGGGGATGATGGCCTCGATGGATGCGATCTGGTCGTCGGAGAGGCCGCTGGCGAGGTAGGTTGAGGGATCCTGCCCCGAGTCCTCGGCCGAGAAGAGTCCGGTTACCACGTCTTCTTGCATGGGCCATCCGTAGCCCGCCATGTAGAGCCCCACGCCGCATGCGGCAATCACGCCCACGATCACGAGGATGGCGATGAACACCTTGAGGCCGGTGTGCTTGTTCTTGCGCTGCACCTTGGCCTGCTTCTTGGCGTTCTCCACGATGTCTTGCTCGGACACCTCGAAGAAGCCGGTGTCCTCGGGAGACGGGATGAATTCGCCCGAGGAGCCGAGCGGATCGAGCGGATCGAGGGAGCCCGTGCCCGGCTGCCCATAGCCCGCCGCCGCGAGCATGGCGTCGGTCTCGCTCCTGCCCGCCGCGCCGAGCGCGCGCATGGCGTTCGCCGCCGCGGCATAGGCGGCCTGCTGGTTCGGCGTGAGCTGGTAGG
Source organism: uncultured Atopobiaceae bacterium (assembly GCA_947626465.1). GTDB lineage: Bacteria > Actinomycetota > Coriobacteriia > Coriobacteriales > Atopobiaceae > CANRLS01. The sequence goes on along the minus strand of CANQSI010000002.1, from coordinate 34,065 downwards.
TGCCGTCGGCCATGGCCTGGCTGAAGGCATCAGCCGCTTCCGTGAGGCGGTTCGCCTGCACGTACGCCTCGCCGAGCTCGGCGTGGATGGCGTTTTGATCGGCCTGGGGCGCGGAGAAGTCGAGCGCCGTGCGGTAGGCCTCGACGGCATCCATCGGGCGCCCGAGCTGCATGAAGCACCCTCCAAGCTTGGCGAGGGCGAGCGAGGGGTTGGGGTTCGATTCGTCGATGGCGGCGTTTCGCCATGCGGCGCCCGCCTCACGAGGCTGGCCGAGGCGCTCGTAGGCCTCGCCGAGGGCAGCTTGGGCCTTGTAGGGGGTGGGATAGGTGGGGTCGGAGAGCGCCTGGGTGAGGGATGCCACCGCCGCGTCGGGCTGCCCCGCCGCGAGATAGGCGCGACCACGGTTCGTGGAAAGCGCGCCCACCTTGCCGTAGGACTCATCGGCGAGCGCATCGCCGTAGGCCTGGGCGGCGTCGTTGTAGAGCCCAAGGCGCATGAGCGCGTTGCCCCGCAGGTGGTCGGCTGCGCCGTTCACTTCCCCCGGGCCCTTCGCCCTCGCGAGCAACGCTTGCGCGGTAGCGAAATCACCGTTTTGGTAGGCGCTTCGGCCTGCTTCGAAGGCTTGCGAATCCACGATCTCCCCTTTTCAGCGCTCCCCAAGGCGCCGTGCTTCTCGGCGGCTCAGCGAGATTCCGTCCCCGTGCGAGCACGGGAAAGCCGCACGAAAGCATACCAGCCTTGCGGCATTTTCACAGTATGCGCACGTAGTGGGCAGCACCTATGCCTCCGGATCCTCGAGCTCGAAGCCATCGCGCGCTTCGCGATAGAGGGCAGAGAACGAGGCGTCGGTGGAGCGAGCGGCGTCGATGGCCGCCTCCATATCGCCCTCGGAGGCTCCCGATCCCATCACGGCCACCCAGGCGTCGGTGATGGCATCCGAGCGATTTCGCAGGTAATTGCCCATGGTCACGAGCTCGTCCTTCGCATTCGCATAGGTGCCGGAAGACACGTCGGCCTCTTGGATCTCCGAGATGAGATTGGAGATGCGAAGCGAGGTGGATTGGGCTTGCTCGCGCCAGAGCCCGCGCGACCCCTCCGTGGCGCTCGGAGCGGCCGCGAGGTCCTCCATCTCCTGATCAAGCTCATCGGCGAGCGTGTCCTCGTCCTCGAGCGCGGAGGTGAACGCGGCGAATGTGGCCTCATCGCCGGTGAGCTCCTCAGTGGCCTCGCCCGTCGAGTCTTGGCCCGTGAGCTTATCCACCGTTCCCGGGAAGCCCTCCATCGAGGTATCCGCGGGAGTGTCGGCTCGGGTGTCGTAGAGATGGGGGTTCCAGGGATGGGCGAGCACGAGCACCGCCACCACCGCCACCACCACTGCGGCAATGGCGGCGGTGATGAGGCCCCTTGCGATGCGGGGGCGCGCTTTCGCCTCATCCTCGTCCGGCTCGGGCAGGGGAATGGCGTTTTGCATGCGTGGCAGGAGGCGCGTGTCACGCTCGGCGGGATCCACCGGCTCGGCGCTCGAGGGATCGCGAGGGTCTGCCTGTCCGAAGAGCGGAAGCCCGCAATAGGGGCAAGACGCCATGTCGCGCGACACGACGCTCCCGCAGGCGGGACACCACGTGAGATCCTCCGCGGTGGGGGCGCTGAGGGGGCGCACATCCGCACCGCACGAAGGGCACGTGGTGGCGCCATCGGGAAGCGGTTGTCCACAGCGAGTGCAGAGCACGCTGAACCTACCTTTGGGACGAGGCCCCTCGCTCGCGCGAAGGCCAAGGGCGTTTGGAGTGCGTTTTCGATCCCGCGAGAGGCCAAAAGCGCGAGCGCGCTAGGCCATGTCGCTCAACACGTAGGGTAGGATACCGCCTTTTGCCATGTAGAGGGCCTCGGTGGGTGTGTCGATGCGCACGCGACACGCCACGCGTCGCTCGGAGCCGTCCTCGGAGACGATGGTGAGGGTCGTCTTGGGCGCGGGCTTGCCGAGCGCCACCTCCACCGGCTCCACATCGAACGTCTCCTTGCCGCTGAGGTTGAGCTCCGAGAGCGCCACCCCATCGAGTTCTAGGGGGAGGATCCCCATTCCCACGAGGTTCGAGCGGTGGATGCGCTCGAAGCTCTCGGCCACCACGCAACGCACGCCGAGAAGCGCGGGTCCCTTGGCGGCCCAGTCCCTCGAGGATCCGGAGCCATACATCTTGCCCGCGATGAGGAGGAGTTCCACCCCTGCCTCGCGCGCGCTCTCCGAGGCCTCCCAGATGGTCGTGGGCTCGCCGGTGACGGGGTCTTGCGTGAAGCCACCCGCCTTGCCCCGGGCGAGCGCGTTCTGGAGCCGTGGATTGGCGAAGGTGCCGCGCTCCATCACCTCGTGATTTCCGCGCCGCGCGCCATAGGTGTTGAAGTCCTCGGGCTTGACGCCGCGCTCCTCGAGATAGCGGGCGGCAGGCGAGGCCTGGGCGATTGCCCCTGCGGGCGAGATGTGGTCGGTGGTGACGAAGTCGCCCAGGAGTGCGAGGCATCTGGCCCCCGCGCACCCCACGCGCTCAGCCGGGCGCGCATCTTCGAAGTACGGCGGGCGGCGAATGTAGGTGGATGAGGGATCCCAGGGGTAGGTCGTTCCCTCGGGCGCCACGAGCGCATCCCAGGATGCGCCTCCCGAAGCGAGGTCGGAGGTCTTTGAGAAGAGCTCGGGCGTGAGGTGCGCCTCGAGGATCCCCGCCACTTCGGCGGGGTCGGGAAGCACATCCGCGAGCATCACCGGCTCGCCGTCCTCGCCATAGCCGAGGGGCTCCTCCGCGAGGTTGGCCACCATCGTGCCCTTGATGGCATAGGCCACCACGAGCGAGGGGGCGCAGATGTAGTTCTGCGCCACATCGGGCGAGATGCGTCCATCGAAATTGCGGTTTCCCGAAAGCACGCTCGTGAGCTCCACGTCGCCTGCGATCTCGTGGATGGGGGCTGCGAGGGGGCCGGAGTTGCCGATGCATGCGAGGCATCCCCAGCCGGAAAGCGAGAACCCGAGCTCGGCGAGCGGCTCCGCAAGGCCCGCCTCCTCGAGGAGACGAGAAGTGGCTTTCGAGCCGGGGCCGAGGATGCACTTCACCCACGGGGCGGCGACGAGCCCATGGGCTCGGGCGTTCTTCGCGAGCAACGCCGCCGAAACGACCATGGCCGCGTCGGTCGCGGTCGTGCAGCTCGTGATCGCGGCGAGGGCGAGCGAACCGTGCGCGAGCTCGAACGTGCCCTCGGGAAGATCGACCTCGAAACGCGCCTCCGCGTCGCCGTGATGGTGGGATGCGGCGACGCTCAGCACGCGATCCCTCAGTCCTGCGATGTCCACGCGGTTATGCGGACGCGAGGGGCCGGCAAGGCAAGGCTCGACGCTTGAGAGGTCGAACTCGATGACCTCCGAGTAGGTGCGCGGCACGTCCCTGCCCTCGGCACCGAAGATGCCCTGGGCGCGGTAGTACTCCCTGGCGAGCGCCACCTGCTCTTCGCTTCGGCCCGTCAACGCGAGGTAGGAGAGCGTCTCCTCGTCGACGGGGAAGAGCGTCGCCGTAGCGCCGTATTCGGGGGTCATGTTCGCCACGCAGGCACGCTGGGTGGCGCTGAGCGTGGCCACGCCCTCCCCCGACACCTCGACGATCTTTCCCACCACGCCCTTCTCGCGAAGGAGCTGCGTGAGCGTGAGCGCGAGGTCCATGGCCTGCACGCCCTCGGGAAGCTCGCCTTTGAGCGTGAGGCCCACCACCTCGGGAACGCGCATGGGAAGCGAGAGCCCGAGCGCCGCAGCCTCGCATTCGATGCCGCCTAAGCCCCAGCTCATCACCCCGAGGCCGTTAGCGGTGGTGGTGTGGGAATCGGAGCCCACGAGGGTGTCGAAGCCCCAGAGTCCCTCGTCGGAGAGCGCGTCTCTTGCCACGAGCGTCCAGAAGCGCTCGACGCCAAGTTGGTGGCAAATACCCTGGCCGGGCGGCACGATCTCCACGTTGTCGAAGCTCTCCTTAGCCCACTTGAGGAAGCTGAAGCGCTCGGCGTTGCGCCGCGCCTCGATGGCGAGGTTCAGCTCAGCGGCGCCCGCCTCCCCGGTGCAGTCGGCTTGCACGGAGTGATCCACCACGAGTACGCAGGGGATCTTCGGGTTCACCGTCTCGGGGTCGCCACCCTCGGCCACCATGGCATCGCGCATCGCCGCGAAGTCGACGAAGATCGGCACGCCCGTGAAGTCCTGGAAGAGCACGCGCGAGGGAGAGAACTCGATCTCCTCGCCCGCCCTTCCCTCGAGGCCCGCCTCTACCACGCGGCGCGCGGCCTCGATCGCCGCCTCGTTGGAGGGAGCACGGCGAATGACGTTTTCCAGGAAGCGCACGGAGGCGCGCGGGATCCTCAGCGCCCCCGGCACCCCCGCCACGTCTATCATGCGATACACATGACCGTCTACCTCGAGCTCCCTTGGCTTTCGAGCTTGGCACACGGCCTCCTCGAAGGCCTCGCCGTACACGGCGCGCTCGATGAAGGCACGATCCGGCTTGCTAGAGGCTCCGTTGACTTGCCTTTCCATGGCTACGCTCCTCGACTTTCGTGGCAAAGCGCCCGTAGATGCCCTCGGGCGATTCGTTTCGCTTCGCGTGGTGCCAGAGCACCTCGAAGATGATGATGGTCACGACGCTCACCGCGGCCAGGAATCCGACCATCGGCCAGGTGAGGGGCGCCATCTCGAAGAACCATCCGAAGAGCGTCACGCCGAGCACGATCTGGAGGATGGTGGCCACGAGGAGCGCGCCCCTGAGAAGGTTCAGCGGCTGGGATATGCGCCAGATGAGCCAGATGCCCACCACGCTCGTCACGCAGGTGGCGATCGTCGAGACCTGCTCGGTGGAAAGTCCGAGGAAGGTGCGCGCCACCACCACGCAGGCGAGCCCGATCGTCACCGCCACCGAGGCGGGCATCGAGCGCGAGAGTACATGGGCGAGGAAGTTGCCCTTCACGCGATCGTGGTTCGGCTCGAGCGCGAGGATGAAGGAGGGGATGCCGATCAGGCTTCCCGAGATGAGCGAGAGCTGGATGGGCAGCATCGGATAGGGCGGCAGGAGGATGCAGAGTATGCCCACCGCCATGGAGAACACGGTCTTCTCCAGGAAGAGCGACGCGGAACGCTGCAGGTTGTTGATTGAGCGGCGGCCCTCGTCCACCACCTCGGGCATGTGGGCGAAGTCGTTGTCCACGAGCACGATCTCCGCCACCGTGCGCGCCGCGTCCGAGCCCGACGCCATGGCCACGGAGCAATCCGCCTCGCGAAGCGCGAGCACGTCGTTCACGCCGTCGCCCGTCATGGCCACCGTATGGCCCTTCGCCTTGAGGGCGAGGAGAAGCCCCTTCTTCTGCTGCGGGGTCACGCGTCCGAAGACCTTGTAGGAGAGCGCCGCCGCAGCAAGCGCCTCATCGTCGGCAAGGGTGGAAGCGTCCACCCACTTGTCCGCGCCTTCGACGCCGGCCTCCTTGGCGATGGCGGCCACCGTGGCGGGATCGTCTCCCGAGATGATCTTCAGCTCCACACCCTGACGGCGGAAGTACTCGAGGGTCTTCGGCGCGGAGGAGCGCACGTGGTCGGAGATGGAGACGATGCCGAGCACCTCGGGCTCGCCGATGATGGCGTTCTCCTTGTCAAAACCCTCGCAGCGACAGACCACGAGCACACGCGAGGTGGCCGGGAAGCTGCGGATCTCCTCCTCGTAGACGCCGAAGCGATCGCGCAGCACGAACTGCCCCGCGCCGAAGACGAGCGCCTCGCCTGCCTTCGTGACGCAGCCCGAGTACTTTCGCTCGCTCGAGAACGGGATGGCCCGCGCGATCGGCGCGATCTCCACGTCGTGCTCGTCAACGTAGGCGAGCACGGCCATCGCCGTCTCGTTCGCGTCGGCCTCATTTGCCTTGGCCACCGTGGCCATCGCCGAGACCACGTCCTCCTCGGTGGCGTCGGAAAGCGGCCTCACCTCGCGGATCTCCATGACGCCGGCCGTGATGGTGCCGGTCTTGTCGAGGCAGAGCACGTCCACCCGCGCGAGCGTCTCGATGCAGTAGAGCTGCTGCACGAGCACCTTGTTCAAGGCGAGGCGCATGGTGGCGATGGCAAGCACCGTGGAGGTGAGGAGCACGAGCCCCTGGGGGATCATGCCGATGACGTCCGCGACCGTGGAGAGGATCGAATCGTCGAAGCTAATTCCCGCGAAGTACGAGCGCACGAAGAGCGCGACGCCCACCGGCACCAAGACCCACGTGCCGAAGCGGATGATCATCTTCAACGTGGTCATGATCTCCGAGTTCAGAGGCTTCGCCTGCTTGGCCTCGTCGTTGATGCGCGCCGCGTAGGAGGCCGCGCCGACGCGGGTGGCCTCGGCCTTCACCGCGCCCGAGGCCACGAATGAGCCGGAGAGGAGCTCGTCTCCCACGTGCTTCTCCACGGGCCTGCTCTCGCCCGTGAGAAGCGACTCGTTCATGTAGACGTCGCCCTCGCGCACGCGAAGGTCGGCCGGCACTTGGTCGCCGTGGGAAAGCACGACGAGGTCGCCCTGCACGATCTCGTGCGGTGGCACCTCCACCTCATGCCCGTCGCGAACGACCTTCGCCGGACGTTCCGCGAGGATGGAGAGTTGGTCGACCGCCATCTTCGAGCGAATCTCCTGGAAGATGCCGATGGCCATGTTCGCGAAGACGATGAGCAAGAAGAGCATGTTGCGGTAGTTGCCCGTGATGAACACGAGGGCCGCGAGCAGGATGTTCACCGCGTTGAAGAGCGTGAAGGCGTGGTCGGCCACGATCTTTGGGATGGTCTTGGTTTGAGGCGAGGCGTCCACGTTGACGAGCCCTTGGGCCACACGCTCGGCCACCTGCTCGCTCGTGAGCCCGGTGAGCGGCGTGGGCGCAGTGCCCTGCGTGCGCGCCTCTTCTTGAGCCATTGAAGCCTCTCCGCCCGGATCGTTCTGCCCCATGGGCCTTGCGCTCACGATTCCCGCTGCTAGCGCTGCTAACAGTGTTGTTCGAGCCCTGAGCCCATGGTACCCTCGGCGGGATTCGAACCCGCGACCTCTCGCTCCGGAGGCGAGCGCTCTGATCCACTGAGCTACGAGGGCTTACGCTACGGCAGCGATTATAGAACAGCAATCTCGGCCTCCCGAGGCAAGCCCAAGGCCTACCCTAAGCCGAGCAAACCTCGAAGCGGGCACCGCACACAAACCGATTGGGACTTGCATGATCGCCATCGTTAAACCAAGCGCCACTCCCGAGCAGCTGAACCACCTCATTGCGTGGATCGAGTCGAAGGGCCTCTCGGCCTACGTCTCGGAGGGCACCAACGAAACCGTCGTCGGCCTCGTGGGCGACACCTTCTCCATCGACCCCTTCCTCTTGGAATCGATGGACATCATCGAGCGCGTCACGCGCGTATCCGAGCCTTTCAAGCTCGCAAATCGCAAGTTCCACCCCCAGGACTCCGTCATCGACTGCGGCTTCGGCGTCCAGATCGGTGGTGGGAACTTCCAGGTGATCGCCGGGCCCTGCTCCGTGGAGGGCGAGGAGCTCGTGGAGATCGCGCGCGAGGTGAAGGCGGCGGGCGCCACGATGCTTCGCGGCGGCGCCTACAAGCCGCGCACCAGCCCCTATGCGAACCAGGGCATGGGCGCGGCGGGCCTGAAGATCCTCGCCGAGGCAAAGTCCGAGCTTGAGATGCCCATCGTCTCCGAGGTGATGGATCCGCGCGACGTGCAGCTCTTCGTGGACTTCGACGTGGACGTGATGCAGATCGGCGCACGCAACATGCAGAACTTCCCCCTCCTGAAGGAGGTGGGCAAGACGGACGTGCCGGTGCTCTTGAAGCGCGGGTTCGCCGCCACGATCGACGAGTTCCTCATGGCGGCCGAGTATGTGATGAGCGAGGGCAACGAGAAGGTCATCCTCTGCGAGCGAGGCATCCGTACCTTCGAGACCCACACCAGAAACACCTTCGACACCAACGCGATCGCGGTCTGCCACCAGCTCTCCCACCTGCCGATCGTGGGGGATCCCTCCCACGCGGCCGGCTATACGCGCTACGTCGTCTCCGCCGCGCTCGCGGCCACCGCAGCCGGCGCCGATGGCCTCGAGATCGAGGTGCACCCTGAGCCCTCGCGCGCGTGGTCGGATGGCGCCCAGGCGCTCACGCCGATGCAGTTCAAAAACGCCATGCGCAGGATCGCACTTGTGCGCCAGGCGGTTGAGATGGAGGACGAGTGAGCGATCTTTCCGAGGTGGAGCGCACTCCTTCAGCGCCGGTGGTCGCTGGGCGCGTGGGCGTCGTGGGCCTGGGGCTCATGGGCGGCTCCTTCGCGAAGGCCTTCCATGACGCCGACACGGAGACATACGTGTGGAACCGCACTCGCTCCACCCTCGACTTCGCCCTCATCGAATCCGCCACGGGCGAGCTCACCGATGAGGTCATCCCCACCTGCGAGCTCATCGTACTCACCACCTATCCCGAGCATCTCGTGGAATGGCTGAGGGAGCACGCGGAGCTCGTGAGCCCCTCGACCATCGTCATCGACACCGCCGGCGTGAAGCGCGCGGTGTGCTCGGAGCTCTGGCCGCTCGCACGCACGCACGGCTTCACCTTCGTGGGATGCCACCCCATGGCGGGCACGCAGTACTCGGGCTTCGCCCATTCGCGCGCCACGATGTTTCGCAAGGCGCCGATGGTCGTCTGCGCCGACCCCGAGATGGACGAGATCGATCGGCTTTGGACGCTCGATCGCTTGACGAAGCTCCTCGAGCCCCTTGGGTTCGGCTCCTACACCATGGCCTCCCCCACCGAGCACGACGAGATCATCGCCTACACCTCGCAACTCGCCCACGTGGTGTCGAACGCCTACGTGAAGAGCCCGCGCGCGCTCGTGCACAAAGGCTTCTCTGCGGGTTCGTACCTCGACCTCACGCGCGTCGCACGCCTGAACGCGGCGATGTGGGCCGAGCTCTTCATGGACGACGCCGACAACCTCGTCGCAGAGATCGACGGGCTTCGCGCGCATCTCGGCGCCTACGCCGACGCGCTTCGCGCGGGAGATCGGGATCGCCTGCAGGAGCTCCTCGCCGAGGGAGATCGGGCAAAGCGGGAAGCGGAAGGCAGGTGAGCGAGGCGATGTCGGAAGAGATCATCCAAGTCCCCACCTCATCTCGCGCCTACGACGTCATCTGCGGCCGGGGCATCCTCGATACGCTCGGTGAGCGCGTGCGTCCGCTCGTCAAGGGCTCGACGCTCTTGATCGTCACCGATTCGCACGTGTGGCCGCTCTACGGGGAGCGCGTGGCCGATTCGCTGCGAAACGCGGGCTTCGCCATCAGCATCTTCGCCTTCGAGGCGGGCGAGGCCCGAAAGAACCTCCAAACCTACGCCACGTGCCTCGAGGTGATGGCGCAATCCGGCCTCACGCGCGATGACGCGGTGATCGCCCTCGGAGGAGGGGTCGTCGGCGACCTCGCGGGCTTCGCCGCAGCCACCTACATGCGCGGCATCACCGTCGTGCAGGTGCCGACGAGCCTCCTCGCGATGGTGGATTCGTCGGTGGGTGGCAAGACCGCCGTGGACCTCCAGGGCGGAAAGAACCTCGCGGGCGCGTTCCTGCAGCCCGCCCTCGTGCTCGAGGACGTGGAGACGCTCGCCACGCTCTCGCCTGCCCTGCTCACGGACGCCTTCGGCGAGATCATCAAGCATGGCGTACTCGCGGGCCCCGCGCTCTTCAACGCGATCGCCGACCACCCGCTCACCGCCCCCCTCTTCGGTGCCGCGGACTGCGCCGCGCTCGACTTCGATCGGATGGCCACCATCGTCGCCGCCAACGTGCGGGTGAAGCGCGACGTCGTGGTGATCGATGAGCGCGAGAGCGGCATTCGCCAAACCCTCAACCTCGGCCACACGATCGGCCACGCCATCGAGGCGGCGAGCAACTACACCCTTGGCCATGGCGCCTGCGTGGCTGCGGGCCTCGCGATCCTTAGCCGTGGCGCGACCGCACTCGGCCTCACCCCCGCCCCCGTCACCCGCGCGATCGCACGCTGCATCGACGCCTACGGCCTCCCCACGAACACCACGGTGGGCGCCGAGGCGATCATCGAGCGCCTCCGCATGGACAAGAAGCGCCACGGTTCCAACGTGAACGCCGTGATCGTGCGCTTCCTCGGCGAGGTGGAAGTGAGGCCGATGGAGATCGGCCAATTCGCCGAACTCGTGCGCGCGGGTATCGTTTCCTAAGAGAAGTACGAGGTAGACATCCATGGATGTGACCATTCGGCCCATCTCGATCTCGGGAACCGTGCGCGCTCCCGCCTCGAAGTCCATCGCGCAGCGCCTCCTCATCCTCTCCGCGATCGCGAACACGCCCACCTTCCTCGCCATCGAACACGCCTCGGATGACATCGCCGCCACCGTGCGCTGCCTGCGTGCCCTCGGCGCGCGCATCCAACCCATGGAACGGCGCGATTCGTCTGGAACCTCCACCCGTGGGCTTCGCGTGACGCCGCTTCCCCACGATCCATCGGGAAGGCCCGTGGCGCTTTCGGACGTGGCGCTCAACTGCAATGAATCGGGGGCGACGCTGCGTTTCCTCATCCCCGTGGTGTGCGCCTTGCCCGCCCGCGCCCGCTTCAGCGGCGAGGGACGCCTTCCCGAGCGTCCGCTCGCGCCCCTCACCGATGAGCTGCTTCGCCACGGCGCCACCATCGAGCACAAGAGCGCGAAGGAACTCCCGCTCGTCGCCGAGGGACCTGTGAGGGGAGGCCGCTACAGCATCGACGGAAGCGTGAGCTCGCAATACATCTCAGGGCTCCTCTTGGCCTCGCCGCTTCTCGACGAAGGACTCGACCTCCACGTGCTCGATCCCTTCGAATCGAAGCCCTACGTGCGGCTTACCGCCGAGGCCCTCGAGCGCTTCGGCGTGCACGTGCTCTCGGATCGCCTCGACGGCGAGCACGGGGATTCGCAGGCGATTCGCGGCGCGCACTTCGAGCACGCGACCCGCTTCATCGTGGAGGGAAGGCAGCGCCTCGTAAGCCCCGGCGACATCGAAATCGAGGGCGACTGGTCGCAAGCCGCGTTCTGGCTCGCTGCGGGCGCCATCGGCGAAGACGTGCGCGTGTCGAACCTCAACCTCTCGAGCGTACAGGGCGACCGCGCCATCCTCGGCGCCCTCGCGCTCATGGGGGTGCGGGTGAGCCGAGAAGGCGGCATATGCCAGGCCACGGGCAAGGGCCTGAGGGGCGCGGCGTTCGACCTCTCCGACATGCCCGACCTCGTGTGCCCGCTCGCCGCCGTGGCGGCGCTCGCGGAGGGAAAGACGCGATTCTTCGGCACGCGGCGTTTGCGCCTTAAAGAAAGCGATCGCCTCGAGAGCGTACGCAACGCCCTCACGGCGCTCGGCGGAAAGGCGACGCTTCTCGGAGACGAGCTCGAGATCGAGGGCGTCTGCGAGCTTTCAGGCGGCGTCGTGGACGCGGCGAAGGACCATCGCATCGCCATGATGGCCGCCGTGTGCGCACTGCGTGCGAAGGGTCCGGTGACCATTCTCGGCGCCGAGTGCGTCTCCAAGAGCTATCCCACCTTCTTCGAAGAGCTGCGAGCACTCGGCGGCAGCGTAGAGGAGGCATGAGCGCCCCATGAACACCTTCGGGCACGCGCTTCGCGTGAGCGTCTTCGGACAGTCCCACAGCAAAGTCATCGGCTGCGTGATCGACGACTTCCCATCGGGGCTCGAGGTGGATGGCCAGGCGCTCGCCGCCTTCATGGCGCGCCGCGCGCCCGGGCAGGGCGCATGGGCCACGAAGCGAAGCGAGGTGGATTGCGTGCACCTCCTCAGCGGCATCAGCGCCGAGGGAAGGACCACCGGCGCGCCGATCGCGCTCATGATCGAAAACACCGATACGCGCCCCCAGGACTACTCGGCCATGGGCAAGGTGCCGCGCCCGAGCCACGCCGACCTCGTGGCATGGCGACGCTGGGGCGATGACTGGGATCGCTTTGGCGGCGGGCAGTTCTCCGGACGCCTCACCGCCCCCCTCACCGCCGCAGGGGCGCTCGCCTCGCAATGGCTCGCGGGACGCGGCGTGCGCGTGGCCGCACACCTCGCGGAAGTCGCGGGCATCGAAGACGATCCGTTCGCAGCGCGCACGCTCGACCTCCCCTCGCGAATGGCGCTCGAGGAGCAGATGGCCTCGCTTGCCTCGCGAGACTTCCCCACCCTCTCGGAGAAAGCCGCCACCGAGATGCAAGACGCCATTCAAAGCGCAGCCCGGAAAGGCGATTCCGTGGGCGGGGTCATCGAGGTCGTGGCCACGGGCGTGCCCGGGGGACTCGGCGAGCCCATGGCGATGGGCGTGGAAAACCAGATCGCCGCAGCCCTCTTCGGCATTCCCGCCGTGAAGGGCGTGGAGTTCGGCGCCGGATTCGAAGCGGCGCGGATGCGTGGATCCGAGCACAACGATCCCTACACGCTCGACGCGCGAAACGAGGCCGTACCTGGAAAAAACGATGCGGGAGGCATCCTCGGAGGCATCACCACCGGCGCTCCCCTCATCGTGCGCCTCGCGGTGAAGCCCACGGCCTCGATCTCAAAGCCGCAACACTCGGTGGACCTCGAGACCATGGAGGAAGTCGAGCTCGAGGTTCGGGGGCGCCACGATCCCTGCATCGCGCCGCGTGCCGTGCCGGTGGCCGAGGCGGTGTGCGCGTTGGTGCTCATGGATCTCATGCTCCAGCGCCGCGAGCGCTCCTCGCGCGAGCCCGTATAGAGGGCGCCCCGAGACGCAGCATGGGGTAAGCGGGGCTTTCGCTTGCACTATGCTTAAGTCCCTGTTGAGCGAAGGCAACCAAAGGATAATCCATGGAAGATCTCGCCACCATCCGAGAGCGCATCGACGCCATCGACGACCAGATCATCGCCCTCTTCCGGGAGCGCATGGCCGCCACCAACGAGGTGGCCGCCTATAAGGGCGCGCATGGCCTGCCGGTTCTCGATCGTGCACGCGAACGCCAGAAGCTCGCCGACGTGGCGGAGAAGGTGCCGGATGACCTTCGCGACTACGCGATCGTGCTCTTCAACCTGCTCTTCGAGGTCGCGCGTGCGAACGAGGCCACCCTCACGCCACAGAAGAGCGAGCTCGTGGATCGCATCCACGCAGCCATCGCCGACACGCCCGACCTCTTCCCGCAGGAGGCGTTCGTGGCCTGCCAAGGCGTGGAGGGCGCCTATTCGCAGATGGCGGCCGATCGCTTCTTCAAGCATCCCACCATCGCCTACTTCTCCACGTTCGAAGGGGTGTTCAAGGCCGTCGAGCAGGGATTTTGCTCCTACGGCGTGCTGCCTCTGGAGAACTCGACGGCCGGCACGGTGAACCAGGTCTACGACCTCATGGCCTCCTACGACTTCCACATCTGCCGTACGGTGCGCCTCAAGGTGGATCACAACCTCCTCGCGAAGCCCGGCGTGGCGCTCGAGGATATTCGCCACATCTACTCCCACCAGCAAGCCATCGAGCAGTGCGCGGACTTCCTCGCCTCGCTTTCCGACGTCACGGTGCACATCGTGGAGAACACGGCCGTGGCGGCCAAGATGGTGGCTCAATCCGACGACCCCACGGTGGCCGCGCTCGGAAGCCGTTCCTGCGCCACGCTCTACGACCTCTCGATCGTGAAGCGAGGGGTCCAGGATATGGGCAACAACTACACGCGCTTTGCCTGCATCTCGAAGAACCTCGAGATCTACCCTGGCGCCAACCGCACGTCGCTGCAGGTGGTCACCACCGACGAGCCGGGTGCGCTCTACAAGGTGCTCGCGCGCTTCTACAGCTTCGACATCAACCTCTCCAAGCTCGAGAGTCGCCCGCTCCCCGAACGCGACTTCGACTATTCGTTCTACTTCGACATGGATTGCCCGGTGAGCGCGCCCGAGTTCTGGCGCTTGATCTCCTCGCTCGGCGACGTGTGCGAGGAGTTCCGCTACCTCGGCTCCTACTCCGAGGTGCTTTGATGCCCACACGCAAGGAGTCGGAGGTGCTTTCCCTCGAAAGGGCGCCGGGGCTCACGCCCGCTGACGAATGCATCGCACCCGTAGCGGACGAGGTTGCCGCAGAACTTGACGCTGGGCATGACGCCGCACAAGCGGCAACCGACGGGGCTCCCGAAGCGCGCTTCGGCCTCCTCGGACGCACGCTCGGCCATTCCTTCTCGCCCAAGATCCACGCGCTTCTCGGAAGCACCCCCTACGCGCTCTTCGAACGAGAGCCCCAGGAGGTGGCCGCCTTCCTTCGCGAGGGGGCGTGGCGCGGGCTCAACGTGACGATCCCCTACAAGCGGCGTGCCTTCGAGCTCGCCGACGAGGTGGGCGAGGTGGCGCGCGAGCTCGGCGCGGTGAACACCCTCGTAAAGCGCCCCGACGGCACCATCTACGCCGATAACACCGATGTCTTCGGATTCTCCTGGCTGCTCGAGCGTTTCACCGAGCGCACATTCGGCGCCGATCCGAAGGCGGTGCTTGCCGGAAAAGTGGCGCTCATCCTCGGCTCTGGCGGCGCGCAGGAAGCGGTGCGCAAGGTGCTCGGGGACGCCGGCGCGATGGTGGTCGTGATCTCGAGGCGCGGGCCGGAGACCTACCGCACGCTCGCGAAGCGCCATGCAGATGCGTTCCTCATCGTGAACACCACGCCCGTGGGCATGTATCCCGATTGCCCGAAGAGCCCCCTTGAAAAGGGCACGCTCGAGGAGCTCCCCGAGCTCAAGGGCGTGATCGACATCGTCTACAACCCGCTTCGCACCGCACTTATCCTCGAGGCGGAGCGCCTCGGCATCGCCAGCGAAGGCGGCCTCGGCATGCTCGTCGCGCAAGCCTTCGCGTCAAGCGAGGCGTTCCAGGGGCGCCCGCTCGACCCCGCGCTCATCGAGCGCATCCTCGGGCGCCTCGTGAAGGAAACGCAGGACATCTACTTCATCGGCATGCCCGGCGCCGGAAAGACCGGCGCCGCAAGGCGCCTCGCACATCTCGTCGGGCGACCCTTCGTGGATCTCGACGACACCTTCGAGGTGACGTTCGAGTGCTCGGCTGCGGAGTTCATCAGAGCGCATGGGGAGGAGGCGTTTCGCCGCGAGGAGACGAAGATCCTCGAGGATGTCTCCCGGGGTCAGGGTCTTGTCGTCGCCTGCGGAGGCGGCGTCGTGGTGAAGGA
This sequence comes from uncultured Atopobiaceae bacterium, assembly GCA_947626465.1. Lineage (GTDB taxonomy): Bacteria > Actinomycetota > Coriobacteriia > Coriobacteriales > Atopobiaceae > CANRLS01. Next base: position 18,831 of record CANQSI010000002.1, on the reverse strand, counting down.
GGAGAACTTCTCGCTCCTTCGCCAAAATGGCTACGTGGTGATGCTCAATCGCCCCCTCGAGGAGCTCTCGATGGCGGATCGCCCGTTGAGCGCGGCAAAGGGCCTCGAGACCCTCGCCGAGGAGCGCATGGGGCTCTATCGCAGCTGGGCGGATCTCGAGATCGCCTGCACGGGGAGCGCCGAGGGCGACGCCCTTCTCGTGAGGGAACTTCTCGATCTCTCGCACGAGCCTCCACAACATATCCACAATCCTCGATAAATCAATACACAGATTTGTGCAGGTATCGTGGCGTTTCTACCGTTGGGCTGGCCCGAATACCGCTCACATACCTGAATATCCGCGTCCCTCGAAGTCATGAGAGGGTAAGCCGTGACTATGATCTTCGCCGTCAGCGCGCTCGGCGCGACGGCTTCGTGAGACAGGCGGCCTCATATGGAGACCACCACATATTCCCAAGCGCTCCTCGACGCGGCCGGCGGCGTCGCCAACATTCGCTCCCTCGCCATGTGCATGACGCGCCTACGCCTCGAGTTGCACGACATCTCGCGCGCCAACCTCGCGGCATTCCGTGCGATCCACCACGTGCTCTCCGTGCGTCGCCGCGGCGACGCGGGCGTGGAGGTCGTGTTCGGCCCGGCGATCGTGAACAATGTGGCCGAAGACCTCTCGTTTCGCCTCGACATGCCCATTGCGCGCAAGAACTCGAAGGCGGTGGTGAAGCTCACACCGCAGGGCCCCAGGCGCGAACGCGCTCGTACGGTGGGGTTCGTGGGAAGGAAGCGCACCTCCGACCATGGGCCGACCATCCTCTCGCGCGACGATCTCGAGCACCTGAAGGAGCTCCTCAACTCCGTGGACTTGCCGGACGACGCGGGCGAGGCCAACGATGGCGAGCTCAGCGATTCGGCGATCCTTATCCTCAATGGCCCGAACATGAACCTCCTCGGGGTGAGAGAACCGGGAATTTACGGCAGGCAAACCTACGACGACCTCGTGGAACTGTGCCATCGCACGGCCATCGCCGAGGGATTTGGCGAGGTTCGCTGCTATCAGTCGAACCACGAGGGCGACCTCGTGGACGCCATCCAAGAGGCGCGCCTCTCCATCGACGCCATCGTGCTCAACCCCGCGGCCTACACGCACACCTCGGTCGCGCTCCTCGATGCCCTCAAGGCGGTCGGGCTTCCTACGGTGGAGGTGCACATGTCGGCGGTGATGGAGCGCGAGGACTTCCGCCAGACGTCCTACGTGCGCGAGGCCTGCATCGCCCTCGTGGCAGGCGAGGGCCTCGAGGGCTACGCGCACGCCATCCACATCCTCGCCGAGTACCTGCGAGACGCTCAGCCCCCTTCGTGGAAGTAGGGGTGCGACGGCAGCTTCGCCGTGAGCTGGGGATCGATGCGCTCCGCAAGCGCGAGGAAGTAGTTGTCGCTCATAGACGCGAGGTAGTCCACGCACGTTTGGTCGAAGTCGCTCTCCCAATCGTAGCGTTGGCCGTAGTAGCCGCTCTCGCGCTCGAGCTGCATGATGTGGTGGCGAAAGATCGGCGAGCTCTCGTCGCCGGCCTCGAGCCAGCCGATCGCCGTGTCCCAGACCGAGCGGAAGAGTTCCTCGACGAGCGCCGCCGTCTCGCCGGAAAGCTCGGTCGTTTGGTAGATCGTGGCGTAGTTCTCTCGTTTCGCGCGCGCGAGCTCGAGGAACGCCTCATCGCTCATGGAGATCCACCCATGGCCCCCCGCGCCCTTTGCCGTGCCCTCGAGGGAGTGCTCGACGATGTCCGCGATGAAATAGCCGAGCGCGAAGGCGTTGTAGTCGCCCGCGAGCCCTCGATGGAAGTCCTCCGCGGCCACGTGATGGGCGCGTATGGCATCCGCGCGATCCTTGCCCACGTAGGCGATGATGTCGGAGATGCGCACCACGCACCCCTCGAGCGTCATCGGCACGAGGTGGGACACCACGCGATCCCCCTCATGCGTGGCCGCGCTCAGCGCCCCGTCGAGGGCCGCGAAGCTCGTGAGCCCGGTGGGCGTGAAGCGGCGCCGCTCGTATTCGCCGTTGTGGCAAAGCGCGCCGTCGAGCGTCTGCAGCGTGAGGTTTCGGTGGTAGAGGGCATCGAGCACGCGTACCGAGTGCACGTTGTGGAAGAAGTAGCGTCCGCAGCGCTCGTGGAGGATCTGGTTCAAGAAGCGCTCGCCCGCATGGCCGAAGGGCGTGTGGCCGATGTCGTGGCCAAGGCCGATTGCCTCTATGAGCTCGAGGTTCAAGCCCAAGGCACGCCCGATGTCGCGTGCCACGCGGGCAACGAGCTGTACATGGAGCCCGCGACGCGTGACATCGTCGTTCGAGGAAAACGAGAACACCTGCGTCTTGCCGGCAAGGCGGTTATAGGCGGGGACGTTCAAGATCTTCTCGACGTCGCGCTGGAACGCGGGGCGAAGGATCGTCTGCTCATCGCGCACGGCGTCCCGGCGAAGCGCATCCTCGTCGCGTGCGGCGTAGGGGCTCGTGAAGTGGTGCTCCACGCGGCTCGCCACCTCAGCGGCCGCCTCATCGGAGAGCCATCTGTCGCCACGCTCGCTCACGCGTGCTCCTCCCCCACCACGAAGCATCCCATGTTCAGCCGATCGGTCCATTCGCCGATCGTCGCCTCGCGCCCGCAGCGGGTGAACACGCCTTGGAACTTGCCGCGGAAGAGGAAGAGCCCCTCCATCATGGATTCCTCGCGGCAGATGAGCGGATCCTCGCCCTGCGGAAGCTTGCCTCCGAGGTAGACGGCGCTTTTGAACTGCGGCGCGTAGCGCTGGATCACGCTGCGGGTTTCGGCTGCGCGCAGGAGCACCTCCTGCCAGGCCTTCGGCGTCTCGTCGAGCCCCGCCACGACGCCCATCGCGTTATAGCCATCCTGCGGCTTTACGATCCATTCGTCCTTCTCCACGAAGCGAGAGAGGTCCGTCTCGGGGCCGAGGACCTCCGTGTAGGGCACGTGCTCCTCCACGAAGCGACGCTCGGCGCCGGTGAGGAGATCGCGAAGGACGGGGCTGCGCAGGGCGCAGAACACCGTCTTCGTGGCGCAGGGCCAGGTACGAAACCCTCCCACCACGCACGCGAGCTGCTCCCTCTGCGCACGGATGAGTGCCTCGGAGCCCGAACAGGGCTTCTCGAGCATTTCCGAGAGCACGGCGCGCCGCCACACGAGGTCGAGCGTGCCGCAGGCGTCGGCGATTTGCGCGCCGCCCGCCCCCTCCACGACCGTGAGCTCGCGAATCTCGGAGAAGCGGCACGTGACGCCCTTCTCCTCGAAGATCTCTACGAAGTGGGCCACCTCGTCTGCGGAGATGGATTCGCCGTAATCCACCACGCCGATCACGGGCTTCTCATCGGGGTGTCCGTGCGTGCCGCGCCCCTCCCACTCCGAATAGGTCTCGAGGATGGCCTCGGCGCACGCACGCACCACGTCGAAGGTCCTCGCCTCGCCGTGGCGCTTCGAGAACGCCTCCCACGTGGCCGAACGGGCGATTGCCTCGCTCACCTCCACCGCACTCGTCATGCCGGCCGAGCCGTCGGTGTTGAGCTCGCAAAACCAGAACTGTCCCGTGCGCTCGTTCAGGAAGATGTCCACGCGCGCGAGCGGGATCTCCGAGCCATAGCCCACAGGGAGCAGGCAGAGCTCCTCCACCTCCCGGGGCAGTCCGAACGCCGCGCGCACCTCCTCGCGCTCGCGAAAGGCGCGCGTGACCTTCTCCATGATGCGCCCCATGGTCTCCGCGATCTCCCGCAGGTAGCCTTCGCCCTTCGGCGTGAAGATCTTGGGCGTGAAGGCCCAGGAAAGCGGCTGGCCGTGGTAGAGCGCGTGCGTGGTGGCGAGATAGTCGTCACCCGAAGCTCGGCTCTCGACGTCGCCCGCGAGCGCGGCGCACGTGGCGTTGAATTCCTCCTCGAGCACGAGGCCGGCGCGCGTCGCGCCGAAGTCCGCCGCGCTCATCGCGCGCCCTCCATGGGGATGTAGAACTGGCGCGTCTTCACGACCTCGAAGCCGACGGCCTTGTGCAGGGCGAGCGATGCGTCATTGGCGGCCATCACCTGGCTGAACGGCGTCCAGCCTTTGCCGAGGTGCTCGTTCGCCTTCGACGCGAGAAGCGCCGAACCAAAGCCGCGCCGGCGCGCCCGAGGGAAGACCTCGAGCATGCCGAGCGCTCCATCCGGATGCTCGCCGATGAAGCCCACGAGCTGGTTGTCGAGATCGAAGCCCCCGAGGATCTGCCCCTTTGCGAGGAGGTGCGCGATCTCCGCCGCGCTCGCTCCCTCGGGGAAGCTGTAGGCCTTGCGGATCACGCTCGCCCAGCTGGGCGCGAGGGTGCGTACGTCGAGTTCCGCCTCCACGGGAAGGGGCTCCGTTCCCTCGTAGACCACGAGCGTGTAGGGCATGCTCGCCTCGTTGGCCGAGAAGGTGCGCCGAAGCACGCCCTCGAGCTCTGGCGAGAGCACCACGGCGAGGCTTGGCCTCGTTTGGCGCGCCATCGCCCGCTTCGCCTCGATCACGTCCGTGCCCCAGAAGTAGCGCGTGCCATCGGGGAGATCAACCGTGGCGAAGCCCTCGCTCGCGTAGCTCATCTTTCCGAGGCCGCGGAGTACGATCTGCTCCATCGGCACGGAATCGAGCGGCCCCTCGGCGAAGAGGGAGAGCACGGCATCGATGTCTTCCTCGCGCACGCGCGAGGTGCCACGCGGGGGCGCGCCCTCCTTGAGCGCCCTGCGAAGCGCCCGCGCATCGAGCACGGCCGTGGCCTCGAGGCTCGCGGACTTACCCTCGGGGACGTCGACCTCCTTTGCAGCGGCCTCGTCCACGTCTCCCTCGGACATCCTCGAGAGGAGGGAGAGCTCGCCTTCGGATGCCTCGAGCTCCGGCTCGGCGATGGGCGCCACCTCGGCCGGCTCGGCGAGCACCTCGTCCTCGGCGAGCTCCGCAGCCTCGCGATCCTTGAGTTCGGGAGAGGCGATCGGGCGGCGCATCGCATCTGCGCGCCCGCGCTCGCGAAGGAAGCTCGGGAGCGAGCGGTCCTCGCGCTCCCTTTCCGTTATGGGGGGCTTGCCCGCGAGCACGCGCCCGATGCGCTTCGCCATCTCAGCGTGGCCCTCGGCGTTCGGGTGGTCGGCATCGTCCATGAGCGAGGCATCGGCGTCGAGGAGATCGTCGCCATCCACGAGCTCGAACTGCGGCCAGCGCTCGGAGATGCGCGCGAGGATATCGGGGAGCTCACGCCAGCAGCTCCTCGCCGCAGAGGGACGCGCGTTCTCGTCATGCGGCGTGGGAGTTTGGATCCACGTGGGGCGATCTCGCCATAGACGCCGCACCACGCCGAGCGCCGCGCGGATATCGCGCTCGAGTGCCCCGGCGTAGCACTCCTCATGGCGATAGGCCCCGCCATAGGCAATCCAGATGAGATCGGGATCGACGTTGCCCGCGAGCGGCGAGAGCGCGCTCGGCTGGAACACCTGGGAGAGAAGGCCCTGGTTGATCACCTCGAGATTGGCCTCGCGACGAAGGACCTGCGCCCAACCGAGGCCGGGATCATGCGCGTTTTGCCCTTGGGCGGCCGACCCTCCGAGAACGAGGAGGGTACGCCTCTTGGGAAGCGGTGCCACATCTGCGCTCGCAAAGAGGCTGCGCACGCGGCATGGGGAAAATGCGGGGAGCCAGAGGCGCACGAGGCGCTCTGCGGACTTCTTCTCGTCGGAGAGGTCGACTACCACGAGGCCCTCGCCGTGGACATCGAGCACTCCCTCCGCGTGGCGCTCGTTCACATCGACGGAGAACCCGTCCTCTGACACGTCGGCCATCTCGTCGCCCACGCGAGCCAAGCCCGCCTCGCGCACGACCTCGAGCCCTATGCGCGTGGCGCGCGTCTTCACCTCGATGCACATGCCCGCCGTGGAGGTGGCTTGCGCGCGATAGAGCGCCGGATGCCATGCGGCTACGCTCGAAAGGGCGCGAATCTGCTCTCGCGTGAAGCGCAGCGGCCGCACCCAGCCGCCGGAGGCGTTTCCCGGAGAATCCTCCTCGAGGGCGATATATCCGGAAAGGAAATCCTTCGCCCGTGCCTGTTGGGTCCACGAGCCACCTTGATCGAGCGATTGCCACTGAAGCGTTGCCATGGTGTACCTCCCCTGTCCCATGTTCCCACGAACGTGTGCGCTTCTGGGCTCCCATCGAGCTCGCAACCACCAATCTAGCGCCAGTGCGGCGCCAACGGCGAGGAAGTTCCTACAATTATCAGATTGATGCATCGGTTGCGTGCAAGGGAAAGAGGACGTGTATGGCCCCTTGGTTTGAGAGCGCGCGGTTCTACCACATCTATCCGCTCGGGCTCTGCGGATGCCCGCGCGAGAACTCCTTCGAGAGCGCCGAAGCCCAGCTCGCGCGCGGCGCTGAGGAGCATGGCATCCCGCTTCCCCCCGCGCCCTTCGAGCGCCTTCGCGAATGGGCCGAGCATGCCGCCGGGCTCGGATTCACCGCCATCTACATCGGGCCGCTCTTCCAGAGCGCGACGCACGGCTACGACACGATCGACTACCGCGTAGTCGACAGCCGCCTCGGCACGAACGACGACTTCCGCGCGTGGGTGGCGCACTGCCATGAACTTGGCATCAAAGTCGTGGTGGACGGCGTCTTCAACCACACCGGGCGCGACTTCTTCGCCTTCCGGGACCTTCGCGAGAAGCGCTGGGATTCCTGGGCGAAGGATTGGTATCGCGGGGTGAACTTCGACTGGCCGGGACAGATGGGCGACGGCTTTGGCTATGAGGGATGGCGAGGCGTGGACATCCTCCCCGCGCTGAACCTCCAGAACCAGCAGGTGAGGGACTACCTCCTCGATGTCGCGCAGTTTTGGCTCGAGGACTTCGGCATCGACGGCATCCGCCTCGATTCCGCAGACGTGATGGACTTCGAGTTCCTGCGCCAGCTCGTGGGCCGCATGAAGGGCCTCCGCAGCGACTTTTGGCTCATGGGCGAGGTGATCATGGGCAACTACGAGCGATGGTTGAACGATGCGCACCTCGATTCCGTGACGAACTACGAGCTCTCGAAGGCCATCTGGAGCGCCCACAACTCGCACAACTACTTCGAGATGGGGCATAACGTCCTTCGGCTCTTCGGGCCGTGGGGCGCATGCCAGGGCGCGCATCTCTACACCTTCTGCGACAACCAGGACGTGGAGCGGATCGCCTCGAAGCTCGCCGACCCCCGCGACCTCGTGCCCGTGACGGTGTTCCTCTTCACGATCCTCGGCATTCCGAGCGTCTACTACGGCTCCGAGTTCGGCATCCAGGGTCGAAAGGGGCGAGGCGCCCTCGCAGACGAGCCGCTTCGACCGGCGCTCGACCTCGCCACGCTCGACGTGCCACACCCGGAAATCTGCCCCCTCATCCGCGCGCTCTCCACGCTCAGGGACGCGCATCCCGAATTCTCCTGGGGCCGCTACCAGGAGATCTCCCTCCAAACGGAAACCTACGCCTTCGCGCGCGTGCTCGACGCGGGGCATCCGGAGAACGCATCCGGACGCGATGTGGCGTGCATCACGGCGCTCTCGAATGCCGACGGGGAGCGAGAGCTCTGGCTCGACCTTCCCGTAGGCGCCGAGAGCGCACGCGTAGCTGCGGGGTCGGGCGAGGCGGCGCTTCGCGAGGGGAAGCTCTGGGTGCGTCTCGCGCCCCACAGTGGATGTGTTGTTGAACTTGCGTAACGCTCGATAGGCGGATGCACGTGGCAGCTACACTTTGCCCAGATCGAAGATTCTGGCGAGATCGAGGGTGCCGGAGGTGCCATGCCGAAGTCCTATGAGGCGTTTCGCTCGTGGATCCTCTCTCGGGTGATCGACGGCTGCACCATCGAGGCGAAGGGCGACGACGAGATCGACCTTTCCACCGATGCCGCCGACGCGAAGGTGACGTTCTACAAGGTGGATGACCTGCAGCCGCGCATCGTGGAGTTCATCATCCAACGTGCACATCACGAGGATTCCGAGCCGATCTTCCACCTCCACTTCGAGCTCAACGACCTCCCCCGCGCCCACGAGCTCTTCGATGAGATGCTCGAGGTGCTCCTCGAGCAAGGCGCGCGCAGGACCGAGACCGTGCTGCTTTGCTGCACCACCGGCCTCACCACGATGATGTTCGCGGAGAAGCTCAGCGTCACCGCCACCTCGCTTTCGCTCGGCTACACCTTCGTGGCGAAGCCCCTCGAGGAAGCGGTCGAGGATAATGGCGCCTACGCTGCGGTGATGCTCGCCCCACAGGTGGGCTACCTGCGCAAGAAGGTGGCGGAATCCTTCCCTTCCACGCCGGTTTTCGAGATCCCCGCCAAGATCTACGGGGCCTACGACGCAGCGGGGACGATCCGCCTCCTCCTCGACGCCCTCGATGCCACTACGCCCGATGCTCCCGACCTGCGCATCGTGAGAAAGGTCCTGAGCGACAAAAGCGTGCTCGTGATCTTCGTGAACCTCCACACGAACCGCACCACCATTCGCTATCGCCTCTACGAGGACAACGAGGTGAAGGCCTCCGGCCGCGTGGCCAAGCGTCGCGTGGACTTCCGCGACGTGAGCGATTTGCTCATCTCGTTGCGCTCCTCCGGAATCGACGCCGGGGCGGTGGATGCGGTGGGGATCGTCGTACCGGGCGTCGTGGACGGGCTCATCGCGACGTTTCCTCCCGATTCAGACACCACCTACGACTTCAGCGAGATCCTCGAGCAGTACCCCGACGCGCGCATCTTCGTTGAAAACGACGCGAATGCCGCGGCGGTGGGTTGTTACGCATCGCAGAAGCGCTATGAGAACGTGTCGCTCTACCAGCAGCAAACGGGCCACGAGACGGGTGCTGCGGGGACGGTGCTCGACGGCAAGCTCGTCAAGGGCCACCGGGGCTTTGCGGGCGAGGTCGGCATCATCCAATCGCTCTGGCCCATCGACATCGATGCAGACGACATGCGTTGGAGCCCGGAGGCCGCCCTCAAGACCGCTGCCGCCCACGTGGTGGCCACGAGCTGCATAGCGGCGCCAGACGCGTTCTACCTCTCCTGCGATCTCGTGCCCGACATGGATGCCCTCAGAAACGAAGTGGCCGAGCACCTCCCGGAGAAGTTCCTGCCCGACCTCATCAAGCTCGACGATCTTCGCGAGGCAATCTTCACGGGCATGCTCGCGCTCTGCCTCCAGCGCCTCGAGGCTGAGACCATGCTGGTGGAGGCTCCGGAGGCCTAGCGGCCTCAATCCCCCTCGCTGCCCTCCTGCGCGGGTTTCATCAGCACGCTCACGTCGGCGACCTCGGGGAACCGCTCCTCGAGGAGCGCTTCTGCCGACTGGGCGATCTCGTTCGCCTCGCGTAGCGTCATGTTGGGGTCGAGCAGGACATGGAGGTCGACGTAGACCTCGCCCTCGGTGCCACGGCTTCGCACCTCATCCACGCCCGCGACGCCGGCCACACCCTCCACGACCTCGGCCACCTCGCCCGCATCAAGGCGGGAAGCGTCTGCGAGCGTACGGTTCGCCTCGAGGAAGATGGAGATGGCCGACGCGAGCACCGCGAGGGCGACGATGAGGGACACGAGCGCGTCTGCCGCGGGGTAGCCAAGCTGCACGAAGATGAGCGAGCAGATGACCGAGACCGACACGTAGACGTCAGTCCACGTGTGCTTTGCGTCCGCGGTGAGCGATTCGGAGTGGAGCGCGCGACCCCAGCGGCCCTCCCACCAGGCAACCCAGATGTTCAGCGCCATGGTGGCGAGCATGATCACATAGCTCGCCCAATCCACCATCACGTGGCTTCCGCCCTCGAGGAGCGAGGCGATGGCCTCCCGCGCGATGTCGCCCGCGGCGATGATGAGGATGACGCCGATGGCCACCGACGCGTAGGTCTCGTACTTCGCGTGGCCATAGGGGTGCTTCTTTGAGGGCGGGCGGCTCGCGATGGACACGCCCGCGAGGCCGATCAGCGTGGAGCCGGCATCGAGGAAGCTCGCGATGCCGTCGTTGGTCATCGACATGGAGCCGCTGAGCGTGCCGTAGATGAACTTGAAGACGGCGACGAGGACGTTCAGCGCGAAGCCTATCCAGAGGATCCGCGTGAGCGTCCGTGCACGGCTTGCCGCGCCCACGGCGTAGGCCGTAGCCGCTCGGCTCTCTTGCGTCTTCGCCACTGCGCCTCCCGCTCATCGGTGCCACTTCCTCGGTATGTACCCCTCGAGGCACGGCACCGCGACGGATTCGCGTTAGGGAGTAACCACCACCTTGATGGATTCCGGGCCCTCCTGCGCGAGGATCGCCTCTTCGAGCTCGTCGATGCCAAAGCGATGCGTGATGAGCTTCGAGACGTCCACGAGCCCCGCGTCGAGGAGGTTCACCGCGCGCTGGTGCGTGTCGGGGTTGATCCTCGAGCCGAAGATGGAGAGCTCCTTCGCGTACACGTCAAACAATGGCAGCTCGACGGTGGCATCCACCTGCGGCACGCTGAAGAGCACCACGCGCCCGCACGATCCCGCGGCATCGATGGCCTGGCGCACGGCACGCGCGTTGCCCACGCATTCGATGACCACGTCGGCGCCGTCGCACCCGCAGATCTCGCGCACCTCGGCGAGGAGATCCTCATGCACGGGGTCGATTGCGTAATCGGCGCCAAGCTCGAGCGCCACATCGCGGCGCAGCTTCACCGGTTCGGAGAGGATGACGGTGGCGGCACCCGCCGCTTGCGCAAGCTGGCACATCATCTGTCCGAGCGTACCGCCACCCACCACGAGGACGTTTTCGCCGGAACGGACCTCCGCACGGTCGATGCCATGGATGGCGCAGGCGAGGGGCTCGGCCATCGCCGCGGCTTCGAAGCTCAGATCCTTCGACACGGGATAGCACTGGGTGTCGGGACAGAGCGCCACCTCGGCAAACCCGCCGTTCACGTTCACGCCGAGCGCGAAGAGGTGCTCGCAGCACTGCTTCTTGCCCATGCGGCAAGGACGGCAGCGACCGCAGTAGATGTTGGGATCGAGCGTCACGTGGTCGCCCGGCGCCACCACGTCCACCTCGGAGCCCACCTGAAGCACGCGGCCGGAGAACTCATGGCCGAGCACCACGGGAGGCGTTACGTCGGCCGACCCCTTCTCGCCATGGTAGATGTGCACGTCGGTGCCACAGACCCCGCACGCGCGCACCTCGACGAGCACGTCGTGGGGCCCGAGCTCGCCGAATTCCATCTCGCGTACCTCGAAGACAGGCTCGCACCCCGCCCCCAGGAAAAACGCTCCCTCTGCCTTCATCGGCGCCTCCCTCGCGCACGTGGTTCGCTTGCTGGCCCAACCTTACTCTTCTTGACGACGCACACCCGGCCCGAGTGCGTTCCTTCGCTCCTCCGCGACGTCCGGCTCCATGTGCACCACCACGTCGGCCACCTCGGGATACACCTGCTCGATCACCTGCTCCACCTCGGTGGCCCTCTCGTGGGCTTCGATGAGCGGCATCTTAGGGTCGAGCAGGATGTGGAGATCCACATACACCTCGCCCTCGCTCCCGCGGCTTCTCACCTCATGCACCGAGCGCACGCCCTCGACCGTCTCCACGAGGCGCACCACCTCGGAGGTGTTCAGCCGCGAGGCATCGCCCAAGGTGCGAGAGGCCTGGCGGAAGATGGAGATCGCCGATCCGAGCACCGCCACCGCGACGAGGAGCGAGACCACCGCGTCGGCCGCGGAGATGCCCAGTTGCACGAAGATGAGCGAGCAGATAACCGAGATGGACACGTACGCGTCCGAACGCGTGTGCTTCGCATCGGCTTCGAGCACCTCGCTCTTGAGACGCGCGCCCTGGCGCCCCTCCCAGAGGGAAACGCCGAGGTTCATGACGAGCGTGCCCCCCATGATGAGGTAGCTCACCCAGTCGACGAGGATCGCGCTCTCGCCGCTCACGAGCGTCGAGATGGCCTTGGTGGCGATCTCGCCTGCCGCGATGAGGAGCGCGACGCCGATGACCGCCGAGGCGTACGTCTCGTACTTCGCATGCCCATAGGGGTGCGACGCATCAGGCGGCTTGGACGCGATGCGCACGCCGAGCAACCCCACGAGGTTCGAGAAGCCGTCTAAGAAGCTCGCGATGCCATCGTTCGCCATGGCCATGGAGCCCGAAAACGTACCCCAGCCGAACTTCGCCACGGCCACAAGCACGTTCAGCCCGAGGATCGCCCAGAGAATCCTCTGGACTTCCCGGTAGCGAGCCATGTGTTCCCGCGCGAGCTGCGCCATGCCTACACCTCGACAGAAAGCGATGATCCTTCTCGCCCAGAGCTCACGACGATGCGCGTGTCGATGGATTCCCGGAGGGCGTCCACGTGGCTGATGATACCCACGAGCTTGTCTTCCGGCGTGAGGCTCGTGAGCATTCGGATCGCGTGCTGCAGCGCCTCGGAATCGAGCGAGCCGAAGCCCTCGTCGATGAAGAGCGTGTCGAGGCGGATGCCCCCCGCATGGGCCTGCGCCACATCCGAGAGCCCGAGGGCGAGCGAGAGCGATGCCTCGAAGGATTCCCCTCCCGAGAGCGTGGCCACGTCGCGTTCCTTGCCGCTGCGATGGTCGAGCACAGCGAGCTCGAGGCCGCTCTGCTGCCGAAGGTTCTTCGCCTCGCGGCGACGGGTGAGCTCGTAGCGTCCGTTCGCAATCACCTCGAGGCGGCGGTTCGCCGCAGCGATCACGCGGTCGAGGTAGGTTTGCTGCACGAAGGTCTCGAAGGTGACCTTCGCCACGCCGCTGAGGTTGCCGTTGGCCGTGTTGGCGAGGGCATCCACCACCGCGTGCTCGCCGAGAAGTCGCCCGTAGGTTTCGAGCCACGTGGAGAGCTCCCGCGCAACCCCTGAGTCCTTGCCACGTCGGCTGTGCACCACATCGCGGGCCTCCGAGACCTCCCCCTGGCGTTTCGCGAGCGCTTCCCTCTTCGCCGCAAGCTCAGTTTGATCCGCCTCGGGGATCTCCTCGAGCGCCTGGCGCCGCGAGCCCTGCTGCGCCCTCGCCTGCATGAGCGCGTGCGAGGCATCGTCGAGCGCCCTTTGCGCGGCCTCGCGCGCGTGGGCGAGCTTTCGTATCGTCGTGCGCGCACGCTCCATCTCGGCATGTGCCTCTTCGAGGCTCCTTGCGGGGAGGTTTTCCTGAAGGGTGCGCGCGTGCGCACGGACGCTCGCCGTCTTCGCCTCCAGCTCGCGCGCCCGCCGGTCGATGCCATCCTTCACCGCATCGGCCTCGTCAATGGAGCGCTCGAGCGCCTGCGCGCTCGCCATGAGGCGCCTTCGCTCCTCGCATTGCCGGGCGAGGCCTTCCACCTCGCGCCTTGTGCGCGCGATGGCCTCGGAGAGCGTGTCCGCGCTTTGGGAGAGCGCTTCCTTGCTGCCGTGCGTTTCCACGAACGCTTCAAGCGCATCCCCCGCGCCCTTCGCGAGCACCGCCGCCTCGCCCGCGTGCTTCGAGGCCAAGGACGCTTCCTCGCGCGCACGCTCTGCGTTTGCGCGCGCGAGCTCGACGTCCGCTTCGCTTGGGCACTCCGCAGAGCGCGAAGCGGGCGCTGGATGCTCGAGCGATCCGCACACCGGGCACGCCTCGCCGGGCTCGAGCGTTTCCGCGAGCACGCCCGCCTGCTCGTCGAGGAAGCGTCGCTCGAGCGTGGCGGAGGCGCCGAGCGCGCGTTCGGCGCGCGTTCGCGCCTCCACGTACGCCTCATTCGCCTTCGCCCTCACTGCCTCCGCCTTGCGCACCCTCCCCTCGAGCGTGCGCAGCTCCATGCGCTGCGCGTCCACGCCCTCGAGCCGCTCCTTGAGGGCCTTGAGCTCGCCCTCGGCTTGGGCCCGCTGGCTGAGCGCATCCTCGAGCTCCGTGCTTCGCGCGCGAAGCGCCTGCACCCGGGCCCGCGCGATGCCGAGGAGTTCATCGAAACCCGAGGCGTCGATCGCCTCTTCCCCTCCCAGGCCGTCCGCGCGAAGCAAGCGCTCGAGCCCGTGGCGGGCCTTGCCAAGCGCGTCCTCGAGCGCACGCGACTTTGCGTCGAGCGCGGCGAGCTCAGAGCGCGCCTTCTCAAGCTCTTCGAGGCCCTCGAGCGCCGCTTCGAGCGCGTGCACCCGCAACTCGAGCGTGGCAATCTCCGGGGCGAATCCCTCCGCCTCCTCGCGCGTCCTTTGGGCACGCGAAAGATCCGCTTCCAAGGCGCGCACCTGCGTCTCAGTCTTTTCGAGCTCTTCGACGAGGCGCGCTCTGCGCTCCTCTTCCTTGAGCGCTTGGTCCACCTCGCGCGCCTCCCCCGCCAAGCGGGCGAGTTCGGCGTCGAGCCCCCTCTCCTCAGCCTTGTCCTCCTCTTCTTGCGCATCGAGGAGCGCGAGCAGATCGTCGCCCTTCACCGCGGCATGCTCCCTGAGCTCGTTGAACGCCTCGCAACGCCCTTCTCCTGCGAACTCCGCGAGCTGCAAGGTGGAGGCGATGGCGGTCTTCGCCTCGGCATCCGCCTTGAAGAGCGCCGACTGGCGATTTTTGAGCTCGCGCTGCACGTTCTCGAGGGGCGCCGTGCCGAAGAGCTCGCGGAAGATGAGCCGCCGATCGTCCGAGGGGGAGATGAGGAGCTCTCGGAACTTCCCCTGCGCGATCATCGCGATCTGGCGGAACTGCTGCGCGCTCATCGAGAGGATATTGGCGATCTCCCGGTCGACCGACGCGGGCCCCTCTATCTCCTTTCCGCTGGGGAGGCGCAGCCACGCGGCTGCGTTGTGGGGCGTGATGCCCTCCCCTCGCTTCTTGGGACGCATTTGGGAGGGCGAGCGGCGAATCCGATAGCACTCATCCGCGTAGCGGAACTCGAGCTCGACCTCCGTGAGCAGATCGGGCGGGGCGAAGTCGCTCCGCATCTCCGATACGGGACGGGCCCTGTCGGACATCTCCCCGAAGAGGGCATAGCAAATGGCATCGAAGATCGTGGTCTTGCCCGCGCCGGTATCGCCGGTGATGAGGTAGATCCCACGCTCGCCGAGCTCGTAGAACGGCACCTCAACCGTGGATCCGTAGGGGCCAAAGGCGCTCATCGTGAGCTTGAGGGGCCTCATGAGGCATCCCTCCCCTCGCCAGCCACGAGGCAGGATTCGAAGACCTCCTCGAGCACCGCGCGCTGTGCGGGGGTGAGGGGACGCGCGTTTTGCTCCTCGAAGAAACGTTCGAAGAGCGTGAGGGGGTCGTCCATCTCCTCGTCTGCCTCTATCCGGGAAAGATCGGCTTCGTGGCGCGTGCTCGCGTTGGACACGTCCATCGCCATGAGCCGAGGGAACGCAGCACGCAGGCGCGCGAGGGCATCAGCGGGGGGCTCGTCGTCGGTGATGATGGCGTGGATGTAGTCCCCGGGATCTGCCTCGGAGAGCGCCTCGCGGGAGACAAGCTCCTCGAGGGGGCCTTCCACCTCGCGGAGATCGTGCGGGGGGCGAAGCGGCAGAAGCGAGAAGTCAACGCCATCCTCGCCCTTCGGCCCCAGGCTCACGAGCACCGCAGACTTCTGCCCACGCGCCTCGGAGAATGAATATTTGAGGAGCGAACCGGCATAGCGAACCGTTTCACGCCCCACCTTCTGGGGGCGATGGAGATGCCCGAGGGCCACGTAATCGAAGCCCTCGAAAAGCGCGGCGTCCACGCCATCGACTCCTCCGATTGCAACTTCGGAATCGCTTCGCGTGGGTTCGAGCTCTCCCGCAAGCACGAACTGGTGCGCGACGAGCACGTTGCGCTGCGAATAGTCGATGGGCGCGGCCTCGAGCACGCAGCGAAGCGCCTCCGTGTAGTCCGCGCCCAATTCCTTCTCCTCGAAGAAGGGGCGCACGCTGCTCGGACGCAGAAACGGCATGAGCCAGAAGGCGACCGTGCCGAATTCATCCTCGAGCACCACCGAGGCGAGGCTCCCATCGAACGCCGGTGGCACATGCACCCCTTGGCGCTCGAGGAGTGCCGAGGCATAGCTCACGCGCTCCGCGGAATCGTGGTTGCCGGGAATGGCGAGCACCTGAAAGCCGCGCGCCGTGGCCTCCGTGAGAAACCAATCGAGAAGCGCGACGGCTTCCGCCGAGGGCATGGAGCGGTCGTAGAGATCCCCCGAGAGCACGAGCACGCCCACCGAGGCGGCTTCGGCATCGTCGAGGAGGCGCTCGAGCGTCACCCGCTGATCCTCGAGCATAGAGAAGCCGTTCACCATCTTTCCCAGGTGGAGGTCTCCAACGTGTAGGAACTTCATCTCACGCTCCTTCATCCCATGGCGTGCGCGAGGGCACCGTCGTCGCTTTCGTCCAGTGAACCACACAAACCCAACAACAATTACGACCTCTCTTTGAGAAGCCTCCATGCGTGTCGGCGCCTCGTCGAGGGAGCGCATGGGCCCATGTGGATTCGAGATGGCGCTCGGAAACGGGTGATCCTTTTCGTTTCCTCTTAAGTTGCGTTTGCAACTTAGGCCATTGATCGCTCCCAAAACATATAGAATGCCCGAGGTTGAATTCTCAACTAATTCAGCGCCACCGACGTAACCGCATTGCCGCAGAGCCAATCCCTGGAGGTCACGCAGCATGAATCCCGTAGAGAGCGCCTATTGCCGCACGTTCCAAACGGGAATGGCCGTTGCCATTCCCGCACTTCCGTATCGCCGCCCCGAGGTCTTGGATTCGGTTGGGCAAGTGCCCGACGTGCTGCGCAAGGAGGGCGCGAAACGTCCGCTCATCGTCACCGACCCCGGCGTATTCGAGCTCGAGGGCACCAAGGAGCTCATCAGCGCCATCAACGCCACCGGCATCGGCTGCGCGATCTTCACCGACGTGCGCGCGAACCCCACCACCGAGACCGTCGAGGCCGCCTACGAGTTCTACAAGGCCGAGGGCTGCGACGCGATCGTGGCCGTGGGCGGGGGCTCCTCCATCGACTGCGCGAAGGGCGTGGGCATCCGCGTGGCGAGGCCGGGAACGCCCCTCTCCAAGCTCGCGGGCATCCTCAAGGTCATCCACCCCTTACCGCTGCTCATCGCCATCCCCACGACGGCGGGCACCGGCTCCGAGGTGACGCTCGCCGCGGTCATCGTCGACGCCCGCACCCGCCACAAGTACGCCATCAACGACTTCCCGCTCATCCCGCGTTATGCCGTGCTCGATCCGGAGATGACCAAGACGCTTCCCCCTTCGCTCACCACCACGACGGGCCTCGACGCCCTCACGCACGCCGTGGAGGCCTACATCGGCAACTCCACGACGAAGCAGACGCGCGCAGACGCCTTGCGGGCGGTGCGCCTCATCTTCCAGAACCTCGAGAAGAGCTACGAGCACCCCGAGGACCTCGAGGCTCGCCGTGCCATGCTTGAGGCGGCCTACCTCGCAGGATGCGCCTTCACCGTGTCGTACGTGGGCTACGTGCACGCCGTCGCGCACGCACTCGGCGGCGCCTACGACATCCCCCATGGCTACGCGAACGCGGTCGTCTTGCCCCTCATGCTCGAGGTGTACGGGAGCGCCATCGACGGCAAGCTCAAGGACCTCGCCGTGGCTGCGGGCCTCGCACACGACGCCACGCCCGCCGCGACTGCCGCGCAGCGCTTCATCTCGGCCATCGTGGAGATGAAGGTGCGCTTCGACATCCCCGACACCTTCCCCGAGATCCGCCGCGCCGACATCCCCCAGCTCTCGGAATGGGCCGCCGCAGAGGCGAATCCGCTCTACCCCGTGCCCGTCCTGATGGACGCCAAGGAGCTCTCCCACGTATTTCGCGCGCTCATGGCGCCTAAGCAAGCGGCGCCGGAGGCTCCTTCCTCCGCCAGCGAAAGCGCGTCAGCGCGCGCGGGGGAGATCTCCCAGATAGTGGCGCGCCAAAAGGCGTGGTTCTCCGAGCGCCGCACGCTCGAGCTCAGCTTCCGCAAGCGCGCGCTCGACCAGCTCGAAAACGCGATCATCGAGCACGAGCAGGACATCTACGCGGCACTCGAGGCCGACCTCTCGAAGAGCCAGTTCGAAACCTACATGTGCGAAGTGGGCCTCGTGCTCTCCGAGATCCACTACCAAAAGCGCCATCTCCTAGGCAACGTGGCCGACAAGCTCGCATGGACGCCGCTTGCCCAAACGGCCTCCGTCTCCTACACCACCCGCTCGCCCTACGGCGTCACCCTCATCATGAGCCCGTGGAACTACCCGTTCCTCCTCACGATGGATCCGCTCGTGGACGCCATCGCCGCAGGAAACTGCTGCGTGGTGAAGCCGAGCGCCTACTCCCCCGCCACGAGCGCCATCATCGCGAAGATGGTCTCCGAGGCCTTCGGGCCCGAGCACGTGGCGTGCGTCACCGGCGGCCGCAAGGAAAACGCGGCGCTCCTCGACGAGCCATTCGACCTCATCTTCTTCACCGGAAGCCAGGCCGTGGGCAAGGAGGTGCTCGCCCACGCGGCGCCCAGGCTCACCCCCGCCATCCTCGAGCTCGGCGGCAAGAGCCCCTGCATCGTGGAGCGCACGGCCAACATCGCCCTCGCCGCGCGCCGCATCGTGTGGGGCAAGTTCCTGAACGCCGGGCAAACCTGCGTGGCGCCGGACTACATCCTCGTCGATCGCGAGATCGAGGGACGCCTCATCGACGAGATCCAAGGCGAGATCTGCCGCCAGTTCGGCCAGAACCCGCTCGCGGACCCCGACTACGTCGCCATCGTGAACAGCAAGCACTACCAGCGCCTCCTCGGGCTCATCGACCCCATGAAGGTGGCCATCGGCGGCGA
This sequence comes from uncultured Atopobiaceae bacterium, assembly GCA_947626465.1. Taxonomy (GTDB): domain Bacteria; phylum Actinomycetota; class Coriobacteriia; order Coriobacteriales; family Atopobiaceae; genus CANRLS01. The sequence goes on along the minus strand of CANQSI010000002.1, from coordinate 42 downwards.
GGCGGTGGCAACGGAGCGAAAGATCACCCCCACCGTGCTCGC
>CANQSI010000001.1 GCA_947626465.1 uncultured Atopobiaceae bacterium | reverse complement strand
GAAAAGCCTGAGAGAGCCGCTCGCAGGTTCCTTATGAGGGCATCTTCGAAGCGACGCCGGTTCTTTCCCTTGAGGGCGATCTCGTGGTACGAGATGAGGCAGACCTTTCGGGCCATCGCTCAGTCGTTCTGGTTCCCGTTGGCGATGTCTTCGTCGAAATCGCTCTTGTCGTAGCTCAGCGTACCGTCGCCGATCTCCTTCATCGCGATGGAGATGGGATCCTCGCCGCTGATGATCGTGGTGACGTCCTCGAAGCCCTGCGCATCGGCAACGCGAAGGCGCTGCCCATGGAGCATGTTGTTGATGTCGGCGGCGCGCTTGGATGCAATCGAGCAGAGCAGGAACGGATTCTCCTCGGTCTTGGAGAGCAGCTCGTCGATATCGGGATTCATGGCATCCATGGGGTTCCTTTCACGCCTTCGCCATTTCGCACGCAAGCTCAGTCGCCGCGCGATCGGCATCGTCATTCACAATGCGCACGTCATAGAGAGGTGCCATTTCCATCTCACCCACCGCGTTCATGAGGCGGCGCGCAACCTCGGCTTCCGTTTCGGTGCCACGCCCCATGAGCCGTCGTGCGAGCTCCTCCATCGTGGGCGGCTCGATGAAGATGAGCAGCGCATCGGGGCGCTTCTCGCGAATCGCGATGCCGCCCTGCACGTCGATCTCGAGGATGATGGGGTGGCCGGCGGCAAGCGCCTCATCCACCTGGGCTTCCGGGGTGCCATAGTGCGCCCCATGCACCCTCGCCCATTCGAGCAGGGCACCAGAAGAGACGAGACCCCGAAAGGTCTCGTCATCCACGAAGCGGTAGTCTGCCCCATCGATCTCGCCGGGCCTGGGAGCTCTCGTCGTACATGAGACGCTGTGCACGACCTCGGGATGGGAGGCAATCACCTTGTTCACCAAGGTGCCCTTTCCCACCCCGCTCGGCCCGGAAACGACGACGAGGCGAGGAGGAAGCGACACTACTTTTTGAGGAGCTCGATGAGGTGCTCGCGCTGGCGCTCGCCGAGGCCCTGGACACGTCGCTTGGCGGAGATGCCGAGCTCATCCATCACCTTCGCGGCCTTTGCCTTGCCATAGCCGGGAAGGGACTCGATGAGGGCGCGCACGGGCATACGCTGCGCCGCGGGATCGTCCGACTTCAGCACCTCCTCGAGGGAGACCTTCCCCTCCTTGATCTTCTCACGAAGCTCAGCGCGAGCGTGGCGAGCGGCTGCGGCTTTCTTCAGGTTCTCTGCGCGCTGCTCTTCAGAGAGCTTGGGAAGTGGCATGGTATCTCCTCACGTTATGTCGAGCAGGGCGTGCACCCCGCATCGTCGGCAAAGGTTTCCTTAGCCCTGCTACTTTGGCATTGAAGCGCCCGCTATGCAAGCTTTCGAGAGCCGGGTGCTTCGCTTTTTAACCCTTGGGCGCAAAGCGGGCACTCGTCTGGCTCCCACGATTCGATGGCGAGTGCGAGCAGCGGATAGAAGGGCGCGTCGAAGAGCCGATCCGTCTTGCGATCGATGAGGGAAACGACGCCTGCGACCTCGGCGCCTGCCGCTTCGACGAGATCGCACACCTCCTTCACGCTCCCTCCGGTGGTCACGACGTCCTCGGCCACGATCACGCGATCGGTGGGGGCGATCGTGAAGTTGCGTCTGAGGGTCATCTTGCCGTCCTGTCGCTCGGCGAAGATGAAGTCGCGATCGAGGGCGAGCCCGAGCGCGAAGCCGAAGGTAATGCCACCCACCGCAGGCGAGACCACGAGCGTGGCGGCGTCGCGCACGTCTTCGGGCAGGCGCGAAACGGATTCTTCCGCGAGCATGAGGGTGGTCTTGGGGCTCCTCATGAGCTGGGCGCATTGCACGTAGCGATTGGAATGCCGTCCGCTGGTGAGCGTGAAGTGGCCGGTGCGCAGGGCGCCCGTCTCTTCGAGTATGGCGAGGATGTCGGCATCGGTGAGGGCCATGGCATCTCCTTCTTGGGTTCGTAGGTTCGTGGGTTCGTGGGTTCGTGGGCCACGCCTTTCGAGCGTAGCGCCTAGCTGGCGTCGCAGATCTCCTTCACGATGGCGTCGAAGGCTTCGCGGGGGTCGGGAGCAGCCATGATCGGCCTCCCTATCACGAGCTTCGATGCGCCCCTCGCAAGCGCCTCGGAGGGCGTGGCCGTGCGTTTCTGGTCTCCCTTGTCCGCACCCGCGGGGCGAACGCCGGGACAGATGAGGAGCGCATCCGGCCCGAGCAGCGCACGCAAGCGCCCCACCTCCTCGGGCGAGCACACGAGGCCATTCGCCCCGCTCGCGATCGCAAGCTTCGCGAGGCGTTCCACCTCGTGCGCCATGGTGCTCGTGATGCCTATGGAGGAGAGGGTCTCGTGGTTCATCGACGTGAGCACGGTGATCGCGATGAGCTTCGCGGGATCCTCCGCCTCGAGGGATGCCACACCCTCGACTGCCTTGGAGATCATCTCCCGCCCGCCGAGCGCGTGGAGGGAGATGAGGTCCGCTCCGCTCTTGGCCGCCGCCCATGCCGCTCCCCCCACCTGGAAGGGGATGTCGAAGAGCTTGAGATCGAGGAACACCTTGAGTCCGCGTTCCTTCAGGGCCGCCACGATGCTCGGGCCCTCCTGGTAGTAGAGCGTCATGCCGACCTTCGCCCATGCAAGACGCCCCTCGAGCTCCGCCACCACCTCCAGCGCGCGTTCCCTCGTGCAATCGAGCGCGAGGATGATCGCATCAGCTGCTTCGTACGTGCTCAGCATTCGAGTGCTCCCCTTAGATCGTTGATGTCGCGTACGCCTTGCTCTGCCACCCACGCCTCGAGCTCGGCGAGGATCCTCGGCGCGCAGTCGGGCTCGAAGAGGTTTTGCGAGCCGATGGAAACGGCCGTGGCCCCCGCGAGGATGAACTCGGCAACGTCCTCGCCGCTCGTGACCCCGCCCACGCCGCAGATGGGGATCGAGACTGCCTGTGAGGCCTCCCAGACCATGCGCACGGCAATCGCGTGGCAAAGCGGGCCCGAGAGCCCTCCCGTGGGCTTCGAGAGCTTCGAGCGCCGCGTGCGGACATCGATCGCCATACCGGGGATGGAATTGATGAGCGTGAGCGCGTCGGCTCCCTCAGCCTCGAGGGCCTTCGCGATCTCGGGCACGCGCGCGGGGGCCATCTTCACGAGGAGCGGTCGCTTCGTCCGCGGGCGCACCGCGCGAATGACTTCCGCAGCGCCCTCTGGCGTGGAGCCCATGGCGATGCCGCCGCAGGCGATGTTGGGGCAGGAGATGTTGATCTCGAGGCCGGAGGCGAAGGGCGCGAGCTCCTCGAAGAGCTCGACCGCGGCCACGTAGTCGTCGATGGAGTGCCCCGCCACCTGGCAGATCACCTGGCAGTCGCGCTCCCTAAGCTCCGCGAGGTAGCTCCCGCATTGCTCCACGAGGCCCCGGACGCCGGGGTTCTGGAGCCCCACGGAATTGATCATGCCGCCATAGACATCGGCCATGCGCGGCTGGTCGTTTCCCGGCCACGCCTCCTTCGCGCACCCCTTTGTGGTGATGGCGCCGAGGCAGGAAACGTCATAGAACCCCTCGAACTGCCAGCCGAACCCAAACGTTCCCGAAGCCGTGTTGAGCGGGTTCTTCATCTGGATTCCGCCGAGGTTCACGGCGAGAGAGGCGCTCATGGGAAGATCACCTCCGAAGCATCGAAGACGGGGCCGTCCATGCAGGCACCCTTCATTGCGTGCACGGTCTTCACCGCACAGGTCGAGCACGCGCCGAAGCCGCACGCCATCGTGCGCTCAAGCGACACTTGGCAGGCAATGCCGAGGGAGATGGCCTTCGCCGACACCACCTTCATGAGCGGCTCGGGGCCGCACACGAGCACGAGATCGTAGTCGTGCTTGGCGAGGAGCGCGAGCGCGGGTTCGCTCGCGAAGCCCTTCTCTCCCGCGCTGCCATCGTCGGTGGCAGCGATCACCTCTCCTTGCACCTTCGCCTCGAGGGCGTCGATGCCCCAGAGGAGATCGCTCGAACGCGCGCCCACCACCACATCGGCATCCACGCCCATCTTCGCAAGCGCCATTGCCGCCGCGATGATGGGGGCCGTGCCCGTGCCTCCGGAGACGAGAAGGACGCGATGCAGCGGGGCGCTGAGGTTCCAGCCGTTGCCGAGCGGACCGAGCACGCTGAGCGTTTCGCCCTTCTCCACGCGCGAAAGCTGCCTCGTGCCGGGGCCGATGAGGGCATAGACGAGCTCGACCGTGCCTTCCTGCTCGTCTACCTGGGTAAAGGAAAGCGGAATGCGCGTGAGCTGCTTGGCCTCGCCCCCCACGGAGACGTTCACGAACTGCCCCTCGTGGAGCGCTTGCGCAAGTTCGGGGGCCTCGAGGAGGATCCGGTAAATCTCGCCGGAGACGAGCTCGTTTTCCCGCACGAGGGCGTTCGCGAGACGCCCGGCGCTCGGCGTCGGTGCTCCCATCTAGGCCACCTCCCCCGCCTTGAGCACGTGTCGGCCTGAGACGAAGAGCTCCGTGGCGCGACCGGTGAGGTGCGCACCGAGGAACGCGGAGTTCGTCGACTTGCTCTCGAGGAACTTCCTGTCGACGACCACTTCGGCCTCGGGATCGATGAGCGTGAGGTCCGCCTTCTGCCCCGCCTCGATGCGCACGGGCTCGAGGCGCAGGATTCGCCGCGGGGTGATCGCCATGGCCTCCACGAGCCTCTTCCATGAGAGGCGTCCCGGCCCCACGAGGTTCGTGAGCATGAGCGGAAGCGATGTCTCGAGCCCGATCGTGCCGAATGCCGCGATCTCGAACTCGCAATCCTTCTCGTGCTTCGCATGGGGGGCGTGGTCGGTGACCACGCAATCGATCGAGCCGTCCACGAGGCCCTCGATGAGCGCCACGGCGTCATCGGGCGTGCGCAGCGGAGGGTTCATTTTGAGGTTCGTCTGGTAGGCGTCGGTGATGTCCTCTTCGGTGAGGAAGAGGTGATGCGGGGTGACCTCGCAGGTCACGGGCAGACCGTCCGCTTTCGCCGCGCGCACGAGCTCGAGGGAACGCGCGGTGGAGATGTGCGCCACGTGGAGCGGGCATCCGGTGAGCCTGCAGAGCTCGATGTCGCGCATGATCTCGAGCTCCTCGCCGAGGGCCGGCCAGCCGAACATGCCGAGGCGCGTGGAGGCGCGCCCCTCGTTGATGACGCCGTTTGCCGTGAGCGATTCCACCTCTGAGTGCGCGATCACCACGCGGTTGAACTGGGAGACGTAGGCCATGCACGTACGCATCATGCCGGCACTCTGCACACCGTGGCCGTCATCGGAAAAGCCCACCGCCCCGGCTTCGGTCATGTCGCCGATTTCCGCGAGCGCTTCGCCCTTCTCCCCGCGCGTGAGGGCGCCAATCGGGCGAACGCGGGTCTTCTTCTCCTCGATGCCGCGATCGATCTGATAGCGAACGGAGGTGCCGGTATCGGTGACGGGGTCGGTGTTGGGCATGGTGGCCACGTCGGTAAAACCGCCCTTCGCGGCGGCACGCACGCCGGAGGCGATGTCTTCCTTGTACTCGAAGCCCGGCTCGCGGAAGTGCACGTGCATGTCCACGAGGCCGGGAACGAGGATCTTCCCGCCTCCGTCGAGCACCTCGTCGTCGCCTGCGGAAAGGTTCGAACCCACCTCCGCGATGCGCTTCCCGTCCAGGCGCACGTCGAGCACCTCATCGAGCCCGATTGCGGGATCGATGGCACGCACATGGCTAATGAGCATCGCTTTCACCTCCAAGCAGGAGATACATCTCGGCCATACGCGTGGCCACTCCCGCGCTCACTTGGTCCAGCACCTTCGCTTCCGGGGAATCGGCAACCTCGTGCATGATCTCCATGCCCCGGTTCATGGGGCCGGGGTGGCAGATGATGGAGCCCGGGCGCATGAGGAGCCTCCTGCGCTCATCGACGCCGAAGAGGCGGTTGTACTCGCGCTTCGAGGGAATCGCCGCCCCGCCCATGCGCTCGAGTTGCACGCGCAGCAGGTATACGACGTCCACCTCGGGGATCACCGCATCGAGATCGGCGGTCTGCTCCACTCCCCAATAGGTGGGATCGGCCACCTGGAAGGTGGGTGGCCCCACGAGCACGGGCGTGGCGCCCATGGTCTTGAGCGCGGGAACGAGCGAGCCCGCCACACGGCTATGCGAGAGGTCGCCGATGATGGCTACCTTGAGCCCATCGAGGTGGCCGAAGTGCTCGCGGATGGTGTAGAGGTCGAGCATCGCCTGCGTGGGGTGCTGGTGCTTGCCGTCGCCTGCGTTGATCACCACAGCGTCGGTATTCTCCGTGATGAGGTGGGGGGTTCCCGCAAGCGAGGCGCGGCACACGAACATGTCGACGTTCATCGCGCTGATCGTTTGGATGGTGTCGGCGAGGCTTTCGCCCTTCACCACGCTCGAAGTGGAGCCGCCCATGTTGAGCGAGTCGGCCGAGAGGCGCTTCTCGGCGAGCTCGAAGGAGGAGCGCGTGCGCGTGGAGGGCTCGAGGAAGAGGTTCACGATCGTGCGACCCCGCAATGCGGGAACCTTCTTGATCGCCCTGCTATTCACCTCGGCGAATGAGCGGCCCGTGTCCAGGATCTGCGTGATGTCGTCGGCGGTGAGGCTCGTCGTGTCGAGCAGGTGCTTCACGGATAGCGCCATTTAGCTCTCCTTTCCCGCGGCGCTCGTGGGCTTCTCCACATCCCAGATCTCCACGGCCATCTCCCCATCGGTGGCGGGCAAGAGCACGCGCACGTCCTCGTCGGTGGCCGAGGGCACGTTCTTGCCCACGTAATCCGCGCGAATGGGAAGCTCGCGGTGCCCGCGATCCACCATCACCGCCAGCTGCACGGTGGAGGGGCGGCCGAAATCCATGATGGCGTCGAGGGCGCCACGCACCGTGCGCCCGGTGTAGAGGACGTCGTCGACGAGGATGATGTCCTTGCCATCCACCGAGAACGGGATGTTCGTGGCATGGAGCACCGGTTGGATGGCGCGCATCACGTCATCTCGATAGAAGGAGATGTCGAGCGTGCCCACCTGTGGCCTTCGCCCTTCGATCACCTCGAGCTCATTGGCGATGAGCCCCGCGAGATCGGCGCCTCGCCGCACGATCCCCACCATGGCGATCGTCTGCGCGCCACCGTTGGCCTCGACGATCTCATGGGCGATGCGCGTGATCGTGCGCCGCATATCCTTCTCGTCCATGATCTGGGCTTTGGGCCCAAGCGCGTTCATAGCCTCACCTACCTCCACGAAAAAAGACGGCCACACCATCGATTAGGCGCGGTCGTCTCCTGCGAGAAGGCTTGGCGTGTGCGTTTCGGCTGCATTCGGCCTTGCGGGCATCTCGTACCGCGCTTAAAGGTCTTCGCACACTCTAGCATGGCAGGCAGCGCGTGTCGGGTGGCGTTGGCGCGCGCTACGAATGTTCCTTGGAAAGCCTCAGCCGGTCCTTCAGCGCTGCCGCATACTTTCCGAGATAGCCCGCGGTGAAGCCCAATCCGTTGATGGAGAGCGAGTGCATGCCCGCTTCCACGAGCGAGCGTGCATAGGCGAGCGAATCGAACTTCGGCACCTCTTCTCCGCGGAGTTCGAAGGCGAGCGTGCGAAGCGTAGGCGATACGCGATCGAGCCCCTTGATGATCTCTGGGTCCATCCTCGCCACGATGCGCTGCGCGCCCTCGCGGACTTCCCCATCATCGGGATAGGCGGCGAGCGCCTTCTCCACGTAGCGAAACCCCACCACGTAGAGCGCCTCGCGAATGTGCGGATCGTCCTCGCCGAAGCGATCGAGCACATCCATCATGTCGATCCACCGCTCGAATTGCGTTTCCCAAGGAAGCGTCACCGACGACGATCCGGGGAGGTCCTCGCGGTAGTGGTAGTAGGGCTCGTCGGTGTAGACGATGGACGAGGCCTGGGCGAGCGTTTCCACCATGAACGGGTTATCCACCCAGCCTGCACCGGGCACTTCCTTGAAGCGTATCCCTCGCTCCTCGAGAAACGCCCGCCGATAGAGCGCGCTCCAGATGGAGGGGTGGTAGCGGATGAGCCACGGCTCGTCCTTCAGCGTGAAGGGCTGCACCTTCGGGCGTATGGCCTGGTAGTAGTCGTTGTGCCAGCGTCGCTCCGAACCATCCTCGCCTCGTACGAGGCGCCAATAGGAGGACTTCACCACATCGGGGAACTCGAAGCGCTCGGCAACCTCGAAGAGGTCGTCGTACATGTGGGCCGCGGGATAGTCGTCTGGCTCGAGGATCGCCACATAGCGCCCGCGCGCCTTCGAAAAGCCGAGGTTCACCGCCTGGCCATAGCCGCCGTTTTCCTTGGCGATCACCTGGATTCGGGGATCGAGCGCCGCCTCGGCGGCGGCGATCTCGGCGGTGGCGTCGCGCGAGCCGTCGTCGACCACGAGGATCTCGAGCGCAATGCGATTGTTCTTGCGCGCCGCCGCGAGGGCCTCCTCGAGGTAGGCCTCCACGTTGTAGGACGGCACCACCACCGAGACGTCGATGTCGAATCCCCCGGGCATCAGATCTCCCCCATCGATTGGTAGGCGTCGCACACCTCGTCTGCGGGGCCGAGCATGAATTGGCGCCCCTTCTCGATCCAGCAGGCGCGATCGCACATCCGCCTCACGAGATCCACCGAGTGGCTCACGAGCAGGACCGTGACCTCCCCCGATTCCACGAGCTGGCGAATTCGCTCCTCGCACTTCTGCTGGAAGAGGAAGTCGCCGACGGAGAGCGTCTCGTCCACGATGAGGATGTCGGGTTCGGTGATGGTGGCGATGGCGAAGGCGATGCGCGCCACCATGCCGCTCGAATAGTTCTTGAGCGGCATGTCGAGGAAGTCCTCGAGCTCGGCGAACGCCACGATGTCGTTGAAATGCTTGTCGATGAATTCCTTCGCGTAGCCGAGGAGCGCGCCGTTCAGGTAGATGTTCTCGCGCGCGGTGAGCTCGACGTCGAAGCCCGCCCCGAGCTCGATGAGCGGCGCGATCGAGCCGCGCACGTCCACCGATCCCCTCGTGGGATCGAGCACCCCGGCGATGATCTTCAGCATGGTGGACTTGCCCGAGCCGTTGGTGCCCACGAGCCCGAAGGCCTCGCCCTTGCGCACCTGGAACGACACGTCCACGAGCGCGCGGAATTCCTTGAAGTAGAGCTTCCCGCGCGCAAGGGAGATGAAGTACTCCTTGAGGGAATTCAGCCGCTCGGAGGCCATGTTGAAGACCATGGACACGTTGCGCACGTCGATGGAGACATCCCGCTTCGAGAAATCGACCTTTGCGATCTGCTCGGCGAGGTTCTCCTCGGCACCGCGAATCTGTGTGGGTTCTGCTTCCGGCACGGTGGCTTGCCGCTTCCCTTCTCGAGACTAGATGTAGAGGATGAACTTCCGCTCGCTCGACTTGAAGATGAGCCAGCCCACGGCGAAGACGATCGCCGAGCAGGCGAGGCAGATGAGATTCTGCTCGACGGAGGGCGTCTGCTGGTAGAGCAGTATCTCGCGGAGGTACGTGATGTAGTGGTACATGGGGTTGTACGCGATCAGCCGCTGCATGAACTCGGGCAGGATCGTGATGGAGTAGAAGATGGGCGTGAGATAGGTCCATGCGATGAGCACGACGCTCCAGAGATGCATCACGTCCCTGAAGAAGACGGAGAGTGCCGAGAGGGCCATCGAGAGCCCCGCGCAGAATCCCACGAGGTAGATGAGGAAGAGCGGCACGAAGAAGATGTTCCAGGAGAGCGGGATCTGGAACCAGATCATGACGATGGCCACGGCGATGAGCGAAAAGGCGAAGTTCACGAGCGCGAAGAGAACCTTCTCGAGCGGAAACACGATGCGGTTGATCTTCACCTTCTTCAAAAGCGAGGCGTTATCGATGATCGAGGCCATGCCCGCAGAGGAGCTGTCCGAGAGCAGCGTGAAGGTGACGTTACCGATGATGAGATAGAGCGGGAAGTTCGGGATGTCTCCGCCTACGCGCATGAAATTCGAGAACACCGCCGCCATGACGATCATCATGAGGAGCGGGTTGAGGACGCTCCACGCCACGCCGAGTACGCTTCTGCGGTATTTGTTCTTGAAGTCACGCCCCACGAGCTGCGAGAGGATGAAGCGGTCTCGAGTGAATCCGGAGGTCCACGGCGACTGCCCATTCGCTCTTTCGGCGATCTGCGCCTCAGGCATGGACCTCCCCCTCGACTCTCGCTGCGTTTGTCCGCGCAAACCTTAGCACAGGCGCCCATGGCCCCCATAAGGGCAAAGTGCGCAAAGCGTACGCTTGCACGAGGCGCAGGTTCACGTATAATCACCTCGCACGACAAACTATTCCTCGGTAGCTCAATGGTAGAGCCCTCGGCTGTTAACCGAGTTGTTGTAGGTTCGAGTCCTACCCGAGGAGCCAGAACATGAAAAGCGCCTCTTTCGAGGCGCTTTCTTTTTAGTCTTCGATGTAGTCCTTCAGCTTGCCGGAGCGGCTTGGGTGGCGGAGCTTGGCGAGCGTCTTCGATTCGATTTGGCGGATGCGCTCTCGGGTGACGCCGAACTCGCGGCCCACTTCCTCGAGGGTGCGGGGATGTCCGTCCTCGAGGCCGAAGCGCAGCTTGATGACCTTGCGCTCACGATCTGCGAGCCCGTCGAGCACTTGGTCGAGCTGGGCGCGGAGCATCGAATCGGTGGCGGCCTCGGGCGGCTTCACCGCCGTTTGGTCCTCGATGAAGTCGCCGAGCTGGGAATCGTCCTCTTCGCCAATCGGCGTCTCGAGGGAGACCGGCTCCTGGCTGATCTTCTGGATCTCGAGCACGCGCTCCGGCGTGATGTCCATCTCCTCCGCGATTTCCTCCGGCGTCGCCTCCCGGCCGAGCTTCTGTAGGAGGTTTCTCTGGATCCGCACCATCTTGTTGATGGTCTCCACCATGTGCACGGGAATGCGGATGGTGCGCGCCTGGTCCGCGATGGCGCGCGTGATGGCCTGGCGGATCCACCACGTGGCATAGGTGGAGAACTTGAAGCCTCGCGTGTAGTCGAACTTCTCCACGGCACGGATGAGGCCGAGGTTGCCTTCTTGGATGAGATCGAGGAAGAGCATGCCGCGCTTGATGTAGCGCTTTGCGATGGACACGACGAGGCGAAGGTTCGCCGAGATGAGCGCCTGCTTTGCGTCGAGGCCCATCTCCTCGATGCGATCGAGGCGACGAAGCTCGGCGCGGCCGAGATCGATCTCGCCGCGCTCGTAGGCCTCGAGCTTGGCGGTGGCATCGGTGCCCGCCTGGATCTTCATCGCGAGGTCGACTTCCTCGGCAGCCGTGAGGAGGTCGACCTTGCCGATCTCCTTGAGGTAGAGACGCACGGGATCCTTCGCGAGGAGGATCACCGACGGATCCTGGCGCCTGCGCTGGGCCGCGCTCTTACGGCGATTCGACGACTTCGAGCGGCCTTTGCTCGAGCTCGCGGGCCTCGATTGGCTCTCCGGCTCAACGGCTTCGACGAGCTCCTCCACCTCGAGGACCTCGTCTTCGAGATCCTCGTCATCCTCGTCCTCGTCTCCCGCTTCGTCCGCGGAGAGATCGTCGATACCGCTCGTGGCCATGAGCTGGGCGGCATCGCCCTCGAAGGCGCTCTCGATCTTCACGCCCGCCGCCTCGATCTTCTTGTAGAGATCGTCGAGCTCGGAATCGTCGAGGTCGATGTCCTGGAGCATGAACTGGATGTCATCCTCGGTGATGCGCATCTTCTGCTTCGAGGCGAGCTTCTTCGCGGCAGCGAGCGCCTCCTCGATGCTGGCGGGAGCCTCATCCGAGCTCTTCTTCTTTTTCGACGCCGGCTTCTTCGTGGTCTTCTTCGAGGACTTTGCCGACTTTGCGCCCTTTGCGGAGCTCTTCTTCTTGCTTTCGGTGGCGCTCTTCGAAGGGCTCTTGGTCGAGGCCTTCTTCGCGGCCTTCTTCGCCTTCGCGGGCGTTTCCGCAAGCTCTTCCGCCTCTTTTGCCGTGGCGGCTTCGGAGGCCTCTTCGACCTTGGCCTTTTTCGAAGCCTTCTTGGGCTTCGAAGCGCTCTTCGAGGGTTTCTTCGCCTCTTCCTTCGCCTCCGCCGTTACCTCAGGCTCTTCGGTCACTGCTTCAGCCTGGGCTTCCTTGGCCTTTGCGCTCTTGGGCTTCGAAGGCTTCTTCTTCCCATCCTGCTTCTTCGAAGGCGCTGTGTCCTCGCTCGCCTTCGCCGAGGACTCCTTTGCCTTCGCGGTGGTGCTTTGGGCTTTCTTGGCCTTTGGCTTTGCGAGCTTCTCATCCTCGGCGGGCTTCTTCGCCTCGACGAGTTCTTCGGCAACTTCCGAAGCCTCCGCCTTCGCCTCGGGTTTGGTTGTCTTCTTCTTTGCCGGCGTCTTCTTTGCCGGCGCCTTCTTCGCGGGCGTTTCCTCGGGCGCGCCCTTTGCCGTGGCTTTCTTCGCGCGGGATTTGCTCGCGGTGGCCTTCTTCTCAGCCTGATCCGCCTCGAGGTTCGCCTCGTCTTTCTTCGGGCTCTCCCCGTCAACCTTCGAAGCCTTGCCCTTTGCGGTCTTTGCCTTGGGTTTCGCGGCTTTCTTGGCCGGCGCAGCCGCCTTGGCCTGCTTCTGATCCTTGGCCTTCGACGAAGCCTTTCCCTCGGCTTCTCCAGACTTCTTGGTGGCCGGCTTCTTCGAGGAGCTCGCCTTCGCGCTGGCAGCCTTCGCGGGCTTCTCGGAGGATTCCTGCTCCCCTTCCGGCGCCTTCGCCGTTTCTACCGCGGCATCGTCCGAAGCGTTCTTTGCGCTTTTCGCAGCCTTCGGTTTCGCGGGTTTCTTCTCGGTTGCCTTCTTAGCGCCCGTCGAAGCGGCTTTCTTCGTGCTTTTCGATGATTTCTCTTCTTGGGTGCTTTCGGGGGCTTCATCCTCGTGCGATTTAGCTGCCAAGGGAATTCCTTCCGACTGATTTAGAAACAAGCCATTCTACTCCGACGTACAATCATTCCCCGCGATCGTTCCACGATCTCACGGAAGCTTCCAATTCCGCCATTCGCCCACGCAGGGCCTGGGCGCTTCGCATGAGCTCTTGGATGCGCTGGTCATCTCCTGCGATTTCAGCCGCATGCAGCGCCGACGACGTGCGCCGTAGATCCTGGGAAAGCGATTGCAATTCCACTTGATCCACGAGAAACGTCGCCTCCACCTCTCCCCAACGCCCGCCCAGGCGATCGAACTCGGACGCGGCGAGGATTTGCGGTGCATACGCGTCCACGGCACGCGCTGCGGCGAGCCGTTCGCTCGCACGGGCGTTCGACGTGGCAAGCAGGGCATCGGCGATGCGCCCATGGCGCGGATCTCCCCAAGAGAGCCCGCGGATGCGCTCCGATTCGCGAGCGAAGGCCGCGGGCCTCGAGGCGAGCGTGGCGAGGAGCTCCCTTTCCGAGAGGAGCCTCGAGCGCTCGGCGGCGCCCACGCGGGAGAGGTCCGGAAGCGGTTCGCCTGGCTCCTCCGTCGCATACCCCCGCTCCCCATCCGAAGTCCCATCCGGCAAGCCCGGACGCGGGTAGGGCGCCATGGCGAGCTTTCTTGCCGCATCGCGGATCCGCGTGTGGATTTGGGCGTCGTCAACGGAGAAGGCATCCGCCACGATGCTCGCATAGGAGGAGAGCGCGATGGGGTCGTCTGAGAGCGGCGCGAGTATCCCGCACACGTCGTCGAGGATCTGCGCGCGCTCCCCCACCGAGGCGCCCTCTGCCGCGCGAAGGCGACGCTCAAGCACGAAGAGCACGAGGTCGGATGCCCGAGCGAGGCGCTCCATCATGGCGTGCGGGCCCTCGGCCTCGAGGTATTCCGCAGGATCCTTGCCTTCCGGGAGCACGACGCAGAGGAGCTTCGCGCGCGTCTGCCCCACGAGGGCGACGATCTTCTCCGCGGCTCGCTGCCCCGCCTCGTCGCCGTCGAGGAGAGAGATGATCTCTCTCGGCCTGAAACGCGAGAGCACCTTCAGGTGGTCCGCGGTGAGTGCCGTTCCGAGGATGGCGACCGTGTTGGTGATGCCGGCCTCATGCATGGCGATGGCATCGGTATAGCCCTCGACGATCACCACCCGTCCTGTCGCCGTGATGGAATCCTTCGCACGATCGAGCGCATAGAGGTTCTTGCGCTTGTGCCAAATGGAAGAGTCGCGGCTGTTCAGGTACTTCGGAAGCGACGTGTCGATCACGCGCCCGCCGAAGCCGATCACCTGCCCCGCGGCGTCTCGAATGGGAAACATCACGCGATTGAAGAAGCGATCCCGAAGTCCGCGAGGCCCCTCGACGCCGAGATCCGCCGCCACGATCTCTCGAGGCGTGAACCCCCTTCCCCGAAGGTGGCTTACGAGATCTCCTCGGCCGAGCGAATAGCCGAGTCCCCAGCGCCTCGACACCTCACGTCCGAGCGAGCGCTTCGAGAGGTAGTTGCGCGCCTTCTGGCACTCCCCCGCGGCATCACGAGTGCTCAAGAGGAGCTTCGCGAAGTGGCGTTGCGCCTCTTCGAGGCAGGCGACGATCCTGCCCCTTCCGGGGCCGGCGCTCGGGGCGTTGCTCTCGTGGAGCTCGATATGGGCGCGATCCGCGAGATAGCGCACGGCGTCGGCGAACTCGAGGTTCTCGCGCCGCTTCACGTAGTCGATGACGTCGCCCTTCGCCCCGCACCCGAAGCAGTAGAAGAGCCCGCGATCGGCCGACACGTGGAAGGATTCGGTCCTCTCCTCGTGGAAGGGGCAGCATCCCCAGAAATCGCCTGCGGACTTCTCGTGGAGGACGACCGTCTCACCCACGAGGCCCACGAAGTCCGTCGCCTGGACAACCCGCTCCTTCTCCTCGGGAGAGATCACTCGACCACCTTCTCGCCCGCGTCGCCCAGAAGATGCGCCACCTGCCCGAGGTTGGCCCTCACCGTGGCGACGAGCTCCGCCTCGCTCGCGAACTTCCGAGAGGCCCTGAGGCGCTCCACGAGCACCACGGAGACCTCGCGCTCGTAGAGGTCTCCCGCAAAGCCGAGGAGCGAGGCCTCGGCAAGCCACGTGCCTTCCCGAAGCGGCGCGGATTCGAAGCTCGGCGGATTGCCGAGATTCACCGCGGCGGGCCAGGCGACGCCGCCGTCGCAGAGGATGCCCACGAACACTCCCTCGCGGGGAAACGCGTAGGAGCAGCTGAAGTGCACGTTCGCGGTGGGAATGCCTAGGCCGCGTCCCTCTCCCCTTCCGCGCATCACGCGACCCCTCACGAAGGGGTAGCGTCCGATGAGCTCATAGGAAGCGCGAATGGAGCCCTCGTCGAGGAGCGCGCGAATCCTCGTCGCGCTCACCGGCCGGCCATCCACCTCCACGAGCTCGTGCCCGAAGAGCTGGATTCCCAGGGCGCCGGAGAGCACCCGGAGCGCATCGATGGTCCCCCGGCCTCCTCGGCCGAGCGCGAAATCCTCGCCCACGTGCACGGAGAGGACCTCAGCGAGCCCGAGGAGGCGCTCGGTGAAGAATTCCTCGTAGGGCGTTGCCGCGAACTCCTCATCGAAGCGATACGCCACGATGGCGTCGGGAGCGAGCGAAGCGAGGCCCCGGAGGCGATCCTCGGTGGAGAGGATCTGCCGGTCGCGATGATCCGGCGCGAGC
Source organism: uncultured Atopobiaceae bacterium (assembly GCA_947626465.1). Taxonomy (GTDB): domain Bacteria; phylum Actinomycetota; class Coriobacteriia; order Coriobacteriales; family Atopobiaceae; genus CANRLS01. Next base: position 67,359 of record CANQSI010000001.1, on the reverse strand, counting down.
ACCCACGCGGGGTCGGGATCGAAGGTGACGAGCAGGAGTGGCACGCCGCGTCGCCTTGCGTCGGAAGCCGCCTCGGCGATGAGCGCTTGATGGCCGATGTGTACGCCATCGAAGGCGCCGATGGCCACGACGGCGGCGCCACCCGGCTCCCAGCGCCCGGAAAGGTCGTAGAGCTTCGCTCCCTCAAGCTCGCGTGGCTCGGGAAGCGAGGTTCCCAGAAAAAGCGAGCGCCGCGTGATGGAGCGAAGCATCGCCTCGCGCGCACCGCCTGCCATCACGCACCTCCGAGAAGCACGCCATCGACGAGGTTCGCCTTGGGACGCAGCTCTCCCGCCCTGAGCTCCCACACGCCCCGCAGGAGCCCGTCCCAGCAGATCCCCACCAAGGGGCCCTCGCCGGGATGCGCATAGAGGGGCTGGCCGTTTCGCGCGCGCACCACGTCTGCGCCCTCGATGTCCCTTCTGCTGAGCCCTGCGAGCAAGAGGGGGTCGAGCGTGCGGGAGGCGACGATATCCCAGCCGTGCGTCTCGAGGTCTTCGAGCGAAAGGCACCTGCCGAGCGTCACGGGACCGGAGGCCGTTCGCTTCAGCGAGCCCACGTGGCCAAGGCACCCGAGCTCCCTGCCGAGATCTCGTGCAAGGGCACGCACATAGCAGCCCTTCGAAACGCGGAGCGCCACGGTGGCCACGAGGAAGCCGTCACGCACCTCCTCAGAGAGCAGCGTCGCGTCGTACACCTCGATGGGACGCGGATCGAGCTCGAGCGCCTCGCCCTTTCGGGCAGCGGCGTAGGCGCGCCTGCCGCCCTTCGAGACGGCCGACACCGCCGGGGGCACTTGAAGAGATTCACCCTTGAGCGAGGCGATCGCCCTTCGGAGCGCATCGCCCGAACGAAGCGCTTCCGGCACCTCAGCCGTGCGCACGACGTCGCCCTCGGCATCGTCGGTCGAGGTCTCGGCCCCGAAGACGAACTCCGCCACATACGACTTGTCGGCAAGCGTCACGAAGCCCAAGAGGCGGGTGGCCTGCCCGAGGCCGATGATGAGCACGCCCGTGGCGGCGGGGTCGAGCGTGCCCGCGTGTCCCACGCGGCGAAGGCCGAGCGCGCGACGCACCCGCGCCACCACGTCGTGGGATGTCATCTGGCTTGGCTTGTCGACGGCGATGAGGGCGCCGGGGCGCGATCCCTGGGATCCCATGGGCGCTACGCCTCGCGCACGAGCGCTTCGAGACGAGGAAGCACTCGCTCCTTGGCCTCGTCGAGTGAAACGCGTCCTAACGTGAAGCCGGCGGCGGCAGCGTGCCCTCCCCCACCGAACTCCGTGGCCACGCCGGAGACGTCGATGGAGCCCTTCGAGCGCAGGTTGCCGCGGATGGCGCCTTCGGGCGTCTGCCTGAGGAGAAGCGCGATCTCCGCCCCCTCCACGCAGCGCACGATGTCCACGAGCCCCTCGGATTCGTCCTCTCCGGCGCTCGTCGCCTCGAAGTCCTCCCAGAGCACCCAGGAATAGGCGATCCGTCCCTCGAGGAGCGTGGTGATGCGCCCCATGACGATCGATTCGAGGCGAAGGTAGGAGAGTCGCATGGATTGGTAGACGTTGAGCGCCACAACGGAGGGGTCCGCGCCTGCGGCAACGAGCTTTCCGGCTGCCCAGAATGCCTCCGCGTTCGCGTTTTGGTATTGGAAGCGGCCGGTGTCGGTCATGATCGCGCAGAAGAGGAGCATGGCGATGTCGCGCGTCACGCACACGTCGAGATAGAGCGCATATTCGAGCACGACCACCCCGCATGCCGCCGCGTCTGGGCGCATGACCTGCGCACCTCCGAAGGGATGCTCCGTGGGATGGTGGTCGATCACGAACACCTCACGCGCCCGCTCCATGATCGCCTGCGCCTCCGCGAGCCTCGAGGCCACGGAAAGGTCGACGGCGAGGAAGAGGTCGGGCGTCCCCTCGTAGGCGCGAGGCGTCACCAGCTCGCCAACCATCGGGAGGAAGCGCAGATGGCGGGGCACGTCCTTCTCCTCGGCGAGGAGGCACCGCACGTGCTTTTCCGGCCAGCGTTCACGGATGATCGCCGCAAGCGAGAGCTCCGAGCCGAGCGCGTCCCCGTCGGGCGACATGTGCGCGCAGATCGCGATCGTCTCCGCACGCTCTATGGCCTCGCTGAGAAGGACGAATCCCCGCTCCTGCAGGCGCCGTTCTTCTTCGGGGACGCTTCTCAAGCGCGCTCACCCTCATCGACGTCCGCGGGCTCGATCGGATAGCCGTCCTCGTCCTTCTCCTCGGTCATCGTGGGAGGCACGTGCTTGAGCGCCTCCGTGATGCGCTGCGCCTCCTCGGTGGAGGGATCGATGCGAAGGTCGAGCTCAGGCGTCACGCGCCACCCGAGGGCACGGCCCAAGAGCCGGCGGATATGGCCCTTGGCCCTCCCGAAGGCCTCGGCAACCGCCTCCTCGTCCTCAGCGGGACACGCCACAAACGCGCGTATGAACGATCGATCGACGGACACGTCGCAGCCGGTGACCACGACGCCCGCGAGCGCCGGATCCGACACCTTCGTCTGGAGGATCGCCGCGAGCTTCTCGCGCGCGATCTCCTGAGAGCGACGACTTGAGGGCGAGTGTTTCACCGTTCGATGCTCCTAGCTCGTACGGGCCACCTCGACGATGCGGTACGCCTCGACCACGTCGCCGATGTGGAAGTCCTGGAAGCTCTCGAAGGAGAGGCCACACTCATAGCCCGCACGCACGCTGGGCACGTCGTCCTTATAGCGACGCATCGAGGCGAACGACCCGTCGTAGACCACCACGCCGTTGCGCACGATGCGCACGCGGTCGTCCCGGGAGATCTCGCCCTGCGTGACCATGCAGCCTGCCGCCACGCCCACCTTTGGCACCTTGAAGGTCTCGCGCACCTCGGCCTCGCCCGTCTCGCGCTCCTCCTCGGTGGGCCGGAGCATGCCGATGCGGGCCGCGTCGATGTCCTCGATGGCCTGGTAGATGACGGAGTAGGTGCGGATCTCCACGCCGTCGCGCTCGGCGAGCGTGCGCGCCTTCGCCTCGGGCCGCACGCCGAAGCCGATGATCACGGCATCGGAGGCGGAGGCGAGGATGACGTCGGTTTCCGTGATGCCGCCGACGGCGCCGTGGATGACGTTGATCTTCACCTCGGACTGGTCGATCTTCGCGAGCGCGTCGCGGAGCGCCTCGATGGAACCTTGGACGTCCGCCTTCACGACGAGGTTGAGCTCGGCGATCTCCCCCTCGTCCATCGTCTCGAAGAGGTTTTCGAGGGTCACCTTATGCGTGGCGTTCTGCTCCTCGATGCGAGCCTTGAGCGCGCGCTGCTCCGCGAGGTCGCGCGCATCGCGCTCATCCTGGAACACGCGGAACTCGTCGCCCGCCGCAGGCACGGAGGAGAGGCCGAGGATCTCGACGGCGTCGGAGGGGCCGGCGCTCTCGACGTTTTGGCCATGCTGGTCGAGCATGGCGCGCACGCGTCCATGGCTCATGCCCGCCACCAAGGCGTCGCCCACGTGGAGCGTGCCGCGGTTCACGAGAACCGTCGCCACGGCCCCTCGGCCCCTGTCGAGCTTGGCTTCGAGCACGTAGCCCGAGGCGAAGGTGTTCGGATTCGCCTTGAGTTCGAGCACGTCGGCTTGGAGGAGGACGGTCTCGAGGAGCTCGTCGATGCCGATCTTCTTCTTCGCCGAGATGTTCACGAACATGTTCTCGCCACCCCACTCCTCGGGGATGACCTCGTATTCCGTGAGCTCTTGGCGCACGCGATCGGGGTTCGCGTCATCGCGGTCGATCTTGTTCACCGCCACCACGATGGGCACCTTCGCGGCGCGGGCGTGGTTGATCGATTCGACGGTCTGCGGCATCACGCCGTCGTCCGCCGCGACCACGAGGATGACGATGTCCGTCACCTTCGCGCCGCGTGCGCGCATCGCGGTGAACGTCTCGTGGCCGGGCGTGTCGACGAAGGTGATCTTGCGTCCGTCGATTTCCACCTGCGAGGCGCCGATGTGCTGGGTGATGCCACCCGCCTCCGAGGCCACCACGCCGGTGTCGCGGATGGCGTCGAGAAGCGACGTCTTGCCGTGGTCGACGTGGCCCATCACGGTTACCACCGGCGAGCGCGGCAGGAGGTCCGCCGGATCGTCGTAGAAGGTGAAGGAGTTCTCCTCCTCCTTCGTCATCACGCGCACCTCGCGTCCAAGGTCATCGGCCACGAGCTCGATAAGGTCGTCGGTCATGGATTGCGTCATCGTGAGCGGCGTTCCCAAGAGGAAGAGGCGCTTCACGATATCCGACGCGTCCACCCCGAGGAGCTCTGCGAGCTCCGCCACGGTGGAGCCCTGCGGCACCTTCACCGTGCCGAGCTGCGAGACGTCCTGGTCGTTGGCAATGGCCTCGGCTATCGCGCGCTCCTCCTCACGCTGCGCCTGCTGCTGTTGGCGGCGTTCCTTGCGCTTCTTGCGCCGGCCGGTGGAGGCGCGGTTGGCCTCCTCCACCTGCGCACGCGCATCCTCGAGCACGCGCTCGCGGTTGTACTCCTCGGCCGCGCGCGCCATACGCGCGTAGCGATCCTCGTTCTCCTGCCCCTTGCGACGACGACCGCCGCGCCCACGGCGATCCCCGCCCGTGCGCTCGGGCTCGGGCATCGGCGCGGGACGCTTCTCATGGGCTTGGCGCGGCGCGCCCTGGCCCCTCGCGGCATCCTTCGCGCGCACAGAGGCCTCAGCCTGCTGCTTCAGCACCTCTTCCTGCTGCGCGATCTGCGAGAGCAGGCCCTCGAAGGAGGGCGAGAGCTTCGGCGCGTTGTCGCGCACGCGATTCGCCTCTTCCTCGGCGCGCTTGCGCTCCTCCTCGGCGGCCTTCTCCGCCTCGCGGCGCTTGCGTTCCTCCTCGGCGGCCTTGCGCTCCTCGGCACGACGGCGTTCGACCTCGACGCGCTCCGCCTCGCGGCGCCTGCGCTCCTCCTCGGCGGCCTTTGCGGCTTCCTCCTCCTCGGCTTTCCTCTGCGCAAGGATCTCCTCCTGGCGAGCCTTGAGGATGGGACCGAGCTTCTTCTTGGCCATCGACACGTAGGCGGGCACGAGCCCCGAAGAGGGAGACTTCGCCGGGATACCCATTTCCGCGAGGTAGCCCAGAAGCTCCTTGCTCGACATGCCAAGATCCTTGGCGAGCTTGTGGACGGGCGTATTTGCCATCTATTCGTTACCTTTCGAGAGGAAGGGCGTCGCCTTGAGCCGGGTAGTTAGACGAGATCCATGGTCTCGGACTGGGCGCTTTCGTGGATGCCGCAGAACTCTGAGCCCGGGCGCGCCATGTTGCGGCAGCGCACGCCATTCTCATCCACGTACTTGCAGCGATGGGAACCCTCCTCGTCGAGGAGGTCGTCCGCTTCATCGGCAAAGGAACTGGGGAAGAGCCCCTGCGCGAGCTCCTCGTTCTTGATGTCGATCTTCCAGCCCGTGAGCTTCGCGGCAAGGCGCGCGTTCTGGCCATCCTTGCCGATCGCAAGCGAGAGCTGGTCGTTTGGCACGATCGCCGTGGCATGGCGCGTCTTCTCCTCGATGAGCACGCGGTTCACCTTCGCCGGCGAGAGCGCCTCGGCCACGCAGCGCGCGGGATCGTCGGACCACTGCACCACGTCCACGCGCTCGCCCTTGAGCTCTGAGACGACGGAGCGCACGCGAGAGCCCTTCGGGCCCACGCAGGCACCCACGGGGTCGAGGCGCGAGTCGATCGAGGCCACCGCCACCTTCGAGCGCACGCCGGGCTCCCGCGCGATGGAGCGAATCTCCACCACGCCGTCGTACACCTCGGGAACCTCGAGCTCGAAGAGCCTGCGTACGAAATCGGGGTTCGTGCGGCTCACGATGATCGAGGGTCTCGAGCGACGTGTGGGCTCGCCTTCGTTCGGGTTCTTCACGTCCACGATGACGGCCTTCAGGCCCTTGTCCTTCGTCATGTAGCGCTCGCCGCGAGGGCGTTCGTTGCGCTCGTCGGGATGGCGCCTGGTGTCGAAGTGCGGAAGCTCCGCCTCGACGCCCTTGCGAATCTGCAGGATCGTGAAGTCGAGCGTGGACTGGATGACGTCACCGGAGATGAGGTCGCCGATGCGATTGGAGAACTCCTCGTAGATGCGCTCCTTCTTCACCCTGTCCACGATGGCCATGATCTCGGCTTTCGCGTTATGGGCGGCGATGCGCGAGGTGTCTTCGGGCGTCACGTCCTCGTAGTCGAACTCCGTGTACTCGCCCGTCTCGGGGTCGGGTTCGCCCTTGGGCACCATCTTCGACACGTAGATGTTGCCGGTGGCCTTGTCGATCGTCACCTCAGCCCCATACTCGAGGTTCATGATGTCGGCATAGCTTTTCGCCAGCGACTTCTCGAGCCTGTCGATGAGGTAGTACTGGTCGATGCCCCGCTCTTGGCAAAGGGCCATCAACGCTTCCATCATCTCTGACGCCATGGGTTCCTCACGCTTCCTTTGATCGTCATCGTGTGATGTGGATCGTGCCTTCGACCTAGAGGTCGTCGTAGTTCGGTTGGAGTTGCGCCTTTTGAATCTCCTCGATGGGGAGTTCGAAACGCTCGCCATCCACCTCGAGCACGAGCGTGCCGTCCTTCACCGAGACGATCTCGCCGGTATAGGAACGCCTTCCCGAGAAGCCCGCCATCTTCACCTGCGCGCGTTCGCCCACGTAGCGCGCGAAGTCGCGGGCGAGACGAAGCGGCCGCGCGAGCCCGGGAGAGCTCACCTCGAGCGTATAGGGACCCGTGAGAAGCGACGTCTCCTCGATCGCAGCGTCCACCCAGGAATTCGCCCGGGCGAGTTCGCCAAGGTCGATGGGCCCGTCCTCGGGATCGGCGTGGTCGAGGTAGACGCGAAGGAGCGGGGCCTTGTTCGCGCCTGCGAGCTCCACATCCACGACATCGAGGTTCGAAGGCGCCGCTTGCTCGAGCGCCTCGATGAGCCGTGTCCTTTGGTCGAGCGCCGCCATTTCCCTCCCCTCTTCCAACAAAAAGGAAGCGGGGCGAGAACTCGCTCCACTTCCTCGCGGAAGACCTTGTTTATCGGCACGCCAAGTATGGATTTGCGCCGCTCGCGGGTCAAGCGGGGGGCTCGCATGCAAACAACTTCGCCAAACTTCGAAGGGACCCTTCGCTACTCGTTCACCTTGAAGAAGGGCACATCGGTTTGCTCATCGTAGAAGCCGAGGAGCTTCCCCTCCTTGTCGAAGGTGAGCGTGACGGTGCGCGTATCCTGCGAACTCTTCGCGCCGGCGCCGGGAAGGCCGGTCCAGTCCCAATCGACCGTCACGGTAGCGCTCACCTCACGCTTCTCGGGGTCGATGGAAAGCTTCGCATCGACGATCGAGCGCGGGAGGCTCTGGAGCTCCGCTGGCTGATCCGCGTAGCGTCCGCCGCGCTTCACGAGGTTCCACCACACGTCGTGCGCGCTTTGCCCTGCGAACTCGCTCTCGCTCGAGAGGAGTGGGAGGAGTGCGGCTCCGATGCCGTCGTCGGCAGGGCTCGTGTTGTAGACCGCATTCAAGGCTGCCATGGCGGCGTTGGTGTAGAACTCGTCTGGCGTGCAAGCCACCTTCCCCACCACCGTCGTTCCCGCCGCGACGGCGCTCTCCGCGGCGGGCTCCTGCCCCACGATCGTGCCGGCCTTCTGGTCTCCCTCGAGGAGCACATCCTGCGTTTCGAGCTTGAGCAGGAGCACCGTGAGCTTGGAGGAGGCCTCATCGGGGGTGAGGCCGGAGAGATCCGGCACGATCGGGCGCTTTGCGACGATGATGTCCACCACATCGTCCCTTCCGATGGCCGTGCCGCTCGTGATGCTCGAGGAGAGGACGGTGCCCTCGGCCTCGCTCGAGAGCTGTTCGGTGGCCTCGTAGGCGATTCCTTGCGAATCGAGCTCCGCCTGCACCTCGGGCCATGGCCTTCCCACGATGTCGGGCATGGCGATCGAAGTCGAGACGCGGAGTATGACCTCGGAGAACTTCGGCCGCGGCGTACCCGGCTCGGGCTCCTGGGAGACCACGAGGCCCGAGGAGCCATCTTCCGAGAGCACGTCTTCCACGACTGCGGTATAGCCGAGCGACGCAAGCTCCTCCTCGGCGCGATCCCTATTCCATCCCACGAGATCGGGCACGCTGAGCTCGCCCTCGGTGCCGAAGCCGCTCGTGGCGTAGTAGAGGAGCGCGCCAAAGGCCACCACGAGGATGATGCCCACGCACACCTGGAAGTAGCGGCGCCTCTTGTTCTGGGTGTTGCCCTTGCCGATGCCCGTGAGGCCCTCGACGTTCTTCCGGGATGCCGCGGCTTTGCTCCCGCGAATGGAATCCGTGGGATTCGAGAGGTTCGCCCCGCAGTGAGGGCATCGGGCGGGGAGCATTCCCTCGCCCAGATATCTCCCGCACTTGGGACAGTCCACGCATCCTCCTAAGCACGCACCTGCGGGAATCCTCGCGAAGGGCGCACGAGATCGAACGGTCCGGGGCGTCAGCAGACGATGTTCACGAGCCTTCCCGGAACCGTGATGACCTTGCGGATCGGCGCGTCGCCGATCCGCTCGGCCACCGCCTCGATTGCGCGGGCCTCGAGATCGTCTGTCGCGATGTCGGCGGGGACGGTGATCCTCGCGCGCACCTTGCCCTTGATCTGCACGGCGATCTCCACCTCGCTCGTAGCCGCCTGCGCCTCGTCGAACGTGGGCCAGGGCTCGTCGTAGACCGAGGTGGCGAAGCCGAGCGCCGCGTGGTAGAGCTCCTCCGCCACGAAGGGGCAGATTGGCGCGAGCATGGCCACGAGGTCGCGGGCGACCAGCGCCATGAGCGAGGTGTTGCGCGCCTCGCTCGGGACGCTCGAGAGATAGGACGTGGCCGCGTTCGCGAGCTCCATGATGGCCGAGATGGCCGTGTTGTACTGCGCGCGTGCGAAGTCGCGCGTGCAGCGCAGTCCGAGGCTATGCAGCTCGTGGTTGAGCTTTGCCTCCGGGCCGGAGAGCTCCGATGGATCAATGGCGACGCCACCTTCGGGCCAGCCGCTTCCCGCAAGCTCGAAGACGAGGCGCCACGCGCGCTTGATGAAGCGATTGCAGCCGGCCACGGCCTTGGGATCCCAGTCGAAGTCCTTCACGGGAGGCGCCACGAAGAGCACCGCCATGCGCATCGTGTCGGCGCCATAGGGCTCGATCACCGAAGCGGGCGGTACGACGTTTCCGAGCGACTTGCTCATCACGCGACCCTCCTCGTCCTTCACCATGCCCTGGCAAAGCAGGTTCGTGAAGGGCTCGGAGAAATCGAGCATGCCAAAGTCGCGCAACACGCGCGTCCAGAAGCGCGAGTAGAGCAGGTGGAGGATCGCGTGCTCGATGCCGCCGATGTAGTTGTCGACGGGCATCCACCTGGCCACCGCCTCGCGCGAGAACGGCGCCTCGTCGTTATGGGGATCGCAATAGCGCAGGTAGTACCAGCTGGAATCGCAGAAGGTGTCCATCGTGTCGGTTTCGCGGCGCGCAGGCGCCCCGCACACGGGGCAGGTGGTCTCAAAGAACTCCGGGCACTCCGCGAGCGTCTCGCCTGCGGCGAGGTCGAGCGTCGCGGGAAGCACGATGGGCAGGTCTTCCTCCGGCACGGGCACGATGCCGCAGTGCGGGCAGTGCACGGCGGGGATGGGGGTGCCCCAATAGCGCTGGCGCGAGATGAGCCAGTCGCGAAGCCGCCATTCCACCTTGGCCTCGCCGAGCCCGCGCTCGCCGAGCCACGAGATGATCGCCGACACCGCCTCCGAGCCATGGCCGCCCTTCATGCCGGTGAAGGGCCCCGATTGCACGAGACGTCCCTCGGCCGCCATCGCGTGATCCCAGTCGACGTCCTCCACCACGAGCTCGGTTTGGTCCTTGAGCTCGGCGTAGAGCGGGTCGTCCTCCTCCACCACCACGGGCGGGATGGGGAGGTCGTACTTGCGCGCGAATTGGAAGTCGCGCTCGTCTCCCGAGGGCACGCCCATCACGGCGCCCGTGCCGTAGTCGGTGAGCACGTAGTCGGCCACCCATATGGGAAGGAGGCGTCCGTTCACCGGATTCACCACGTAATGCCCGGTGAAGGCACCGTGCTTCTCACGCTCGGTGGCTTGGCGCTCGAAGGAGCTCGTGGCCGCCGCCACCTCGCACACCCTCTCGACCCCTTCGCGATGTGCCTCGTCCACGAGCTCGTCGAGGCCCGGATACTCGGGCGAGAGCAGGAAGAACGTCGCACCGAAGAGCGTGTCGGGACGCGTGGTGAAGACCGTGAAGGTGCGCGCCGTGGGGTTTCCCTGCGCATCGGCGAGCGCGAACGTGATGTTCGCACCCTCGGAGCGCCCGATCCAGTTGCGCTGCATCTGCTTCACGCGCTCCGGCCATCCGGAGAGCTCGTCGAGGCCGCCTAGTAGCTCCTCGGCGTAATCGGTGATCTTCAAGTACCACTGCTCGAGCTCGCGGCGCTCAGGGACGCTCCCGCAGCGCCAGCACACCCCGTCGACCACCTGCTCGTTGGCGAGCACCGTTGCGCAGGAAGGACACCAGTTCACCGGCGAGGTCTTGCGATAGGCGAGCCCCTTCTCCCACATCTTCAGGAAAAGCAGCTGCTCCCAGCGGTAATACGACGGATCGCACGTGCGCACGAGGCGATCGAAGTCGTAGGAGAAGCCCATGCGCCGCATCGTCGCGAGCGACGTGGCCATGTTCTTCTCGGTCCACGTGCCGGGCTGCGTGTGGTGCTTGATGGCGGCGTTTTCCGCAGGCAGGCCAAAGGCGTCGAAGCCCATGGGATGCAGCACGTCGTAGTCGGCCATGCGCGCCTGGCGTGCCATGGCGTCGCCCATGGCATAGTTCCTCGCGTGCCCCATGTGGAGGTCTCCCGAGGGGTACGGGAACATCTCGAGCACGTAGCGTTTGGGTTTTTCGGGATCCTCTTCCGTCTTGAAGAGCTCCGTCTCCTCCCACACGCGCTGCCACTTCTCCTCGATGGCATGCGCATCGTAGTCGGGGATCTGCGTACGGATCTCCACCGTCAACCTCCATGGAATCTGATTGGGGTGCTAAGAGCGGAAGTTCGCGCTCACGGACGTGATGGCATCCTTCAGGACCACGTCGTGTGCGCCGCCTTCCACGAGGGACGTCGCACTCACGAGGGTGAGCTTGGCCTTCTGCTTGAGTTCGGGGATGGTCATGGCTCCGCAGTTGCACATCGTCGAGCGCACCTTGGCAAGGGAGTTCTGCACGTTCTCCTTGAGCGGACCCGCATAGGGCACGAAGCTGTCCACGCCCTCCTCGAACGAGAGCTTCGCCTCACCGCCGAGGTCGTAGCGCGCCCAGTTCCTCGCGCGGCTCGAGCCCTCGCCCCAGTACTCCTTCATGTAGGTGCCGTTCACGCTCACACGCTGTCCTGGGCTCTCGTCGAAGCGCGCGAAGTAGCGTCCGAGCATGAGGAAGTCCGCCCCCATCGCGAGCGCGAGGGTCATGTGGTAGTCGTAGACGATGCCGCCATCGGAGCACACGGGGATGTAGATGCCGGTCTCCTGCGCGTAGGCATCGCGCGCCTGGCAGACGTCGATCAGCGCCGACGCCTGGCCGCGCCCGATGCCCTTCTGCTCGCGGGTGATGCAGATGGAGCCTCCGCCGATGCCCACCTTCACGAAGTCCGCTCCGGCATCGGCGAGGAAGCGGAAGCCCTCGGCATCCACCACGTTGCCCGCGCCCACGTAGACCGAGTGGCCGTATTGCTTGCGGATCCACGTGAGCGTACGCTCCTGCCACTCCGAGAAGCCCTCGGAGGAATCGATGCACAGCACATCGGCGCCCGCATCCACGAGCGCCGGCACACGCTCCTCGTAATCGCGCGTGTTGATGCCCGCACCCACGAGATAGCGCTTCGACCCATCGAGGAGCTCGAGCGGGTTCGACTTATGCATGTCGTAGTCCTTGCGGAAGATGAGGCCCGCAAGCAAGCCGTTCTCGTCCACGAGCGGCAGCTGGTTGAGCTTGTTGTCCCAGATGATGTCGTTCGCCTCGGAAAGCGTGAGGTCTGCAGAACCCACGATGAGCCGATCGAGCGGCGTCATGAAATCGCGCACCCTCTTGCCGGGATCGTCGCGCGAAGGACGCCAGTCCCTCGAGGTCACGATGCCCAGGAGGCGCCCGGTGGCGGTGCCGTCGTCGGTGACGGGCATGCACGAGTGGCCGGTCCTCCTCTTGAGCGCCATCACGTTGGCGAGCGTCATGTCGGGCGTGAGGTTCGAATCGGAATTCACCACCCCCGCCTTGTAGGCCTTCACCTCGCGCACCATCTCGGCTTCGCTCTCCTTGGTCTGCGAGCCGAAGATGAACGAGATCCCGCCCTCGCGCGCAAGGGCGATGGCGAGCTCCGGGCCGGAAACCGATTGCATGATTGCCGAGGTGAGCGGCACGTTCAGCGTGATCGGACTCTCTTCGCCCACGCGATGGCGCACGAGCGGGGCCTTGAGCGACACGTTGGCGGGAATGCACGCAGACGAGGAATAACCGGGCACCAAGAGGTATTCGGAGAACGTGTGCGAGGTGCCGGGAAAGAATTCTGCCAACGGAACTCCTCTACGCATCGATGGCGATGGTTCGAAGGAACCCCGCCGCCTTGTATTGGGACGTTCGGCGTGCCCAGCCCAGATTATAGGCGGCGCCCGAAAACTACGGGCGAATGGGATTGTCCTCTACGAGTCGCCCATCACGTCATCCACGGTATAGGCGAGGTCGTGCTTCGTGGGGATCCACTCCACCTTCTTGAAGAGCGCGATCACGCAGAGCGGCACGTAGGTGAACTCGAAGATCGGGAAGGTGAAGAGGTTCGCGATGAGGCGCCAGCGCTTCCTGCAGTGGATGTGGCGGCGCTCGGAGATCTCCGTGATGAGCCCGAGCATGAAGAACATGAGGTAGACGGAGGTGAAGAACGCGATGATGGAACCGAGGGCCATCATCATCTCCGGCTCGGTGGCCAGAAAGCCGTGGCTGAGGTAGCCGAGCGCGAGATAGGCGCCGTTCACGATGAGCGAGATGAGGGTGAGGATCATCCCCGGCGCGATGGTCATGAGCATGTCGTAGGACGAGAAGAGCCCCCGCTTGATGCCCTTCATGAGGTCGCCGCCATAGGAGAAGAACACCTGGTAGAAGCCCTTCGTCCAGCGCATGCGCTGGATCCAGGACGCCTTGAGCGTCACCGGCTGCTCATCGAAGAATTCCGCGGGCGCATAGCCGATGCGCACGTTGTTCGCGGCGCAGAACGTGGAGAACTGGATGTCCTCCGTGAGCGTGTGGAAGTCCCATCCGTCCATGGCGCGGATGATGCGCGACGACACCATCCAGCCGGATCCCGAGATGGCGCAGCTCGTGCCGAGCGCCATGCGGGAGTTGTTGAGGAAGCGCGCCTCGCGGATGAACCACGTGGTGTAGGCCGAGCTGATCCACGACGAATCGAAGTTCTTCGAGTTGCGATAGCTCGTGCCGGCGAGAAAGCCGAGGTCGTAGAGCTTGTTCATCTCCTGCACATAGGTCTTCGAGAGCAGGTTGTCGGCATCGAAGACGAGGAACGCGTCGTAGTAATCGTCGCCGTACTCGTCGAGGATTCGATGGAATCCCATGTCGAGGGCCCAGCTCTTCCCCCGTCGTGCGAGGTCGTTTCGCTCGAAGACCGTGGCGCCCGCCTCCCGCGCCCGCTCGACGGTGGCGTCGGTGCAGGCGTCGGCGATCACGAACGTGTCGATGAGCTCCGCCGGGTAGTTCTGCTCGGCAATCGAGCGGATGAGCTCGCCGATCACGAGCTCCTCGTTGTGCGCGGCGATCACCACGGCAAAGCGATGCAAGCTCCGCGCGTCGGGAAGCGCCACCACCCCACGCCTGAGCCCCACGAAGAGAAAGACGATCTGGTAGAAGAACGCCACCGTGAAGATGACGAAGAGCGCGAGGTTGAACACCACGATCGGGGTGAGTCCCAGCTCCGTGAAGCGAAAGAGGCTAAACACGCTCGTCCTCCCCCTCCAAGCCGAGGGCCACCACCTCTTCGAGCGCATCCCCGTCGCCGAGGAGCGCGGGTACGAGGAGCTCCCCCTTCTCCGTGCGCCCGAGCGAGCGATCGGCCAGCGAGCCGAGCACGCGGGCGAGATCCTCGGGAAGGGCATCGGCGAAGGAAAGGCGCTCGCCCGTCTCGGGATTATCGAAGGATAGGCGCCATGAGTGGAGGAACTGGCGCGCGAGGCCGAGGTTCTTCCTCGCGTCGCCCTGCCCGTAGACGGGATCCCCCACCACGGGATGGTTGACGTGGGCCATGTGCACGCGAATCTGGTGCGTGCGACCGGTGTAGAGATGGCATTCGAGGAGGCTGTAGCCGTCGTCCTTCGCGCCCGCATCGAAGCGCTCGAGCGTGGTGAACGTGGTAATGGCCTCGCGTGCGCGCTCGCCGTCGGAGGCCACCATGCGCTGGCGATCGCGTCTCGAGCGCGCGATGCCCACGTCGATGAGGCCGGTTTCCGGAGCCACGTAGCCCTGCACGAGCACGGCATAGCGCCGATCGAGCTCCCGAAGGCGAATGAGGTCTTGGAGCGCCCCCTGCGCCTCATCGCTCTTCGCCGCGAGCATGAGCCCCGTGGTATCGCGATCGAGCCTATGGACGATGCCGGGGCGCTCCTCGCCCTGCAGCGTTCCGAGATGGTGCGCGCCGTATCGGGCGACGAGCGCGTTCGCGAGCGTGTCGTCCTCGTGGCCAGGCGATGGATGGCACACGAGTCCCGCCTGCTTCGAGAGGACGACGACCCCGCCCTCCTCGTAGCGCACGTCGAGGGGGATCGCCGTGGGCGCAAGCGTGGCGTCTCCCTCGCGATCCCTTGCGTCGTCCACGGACACGAGCAGGCGATCCCCGAGCTCGATCCTGCAGGACTTACTCGTGCAAGAAGCGCCGTTGAGGAACACGTTCCCCGAGGTGATGAGCTTTTGCGCCGCCGTCCTCGAGAGGCCCTCCAGCTCTTGGGAGAGCCAGACGTCGAGGCGCTCGCCGCTGCCCCACTCGTCCACGAGAAGCTCATGCGTGGCCATCGCGCTCACGCCTCGCCCTCGTGCGGAGCGTTTGCGCCCTCCGCACGCTTCCTATCCCAGATGACGTAGCCGATGAAGCCGAGCACCACGCCCACGTCTATGCAGACGTCGGCCACGTTGAAGATGGGGAAGTCCATGAACGCGGTCGCGAAGAAGTCGACGACTCCGCCGGAAGCCACGCGATCGATGAGGTTTCCCACGGCGCCACCGGCGATGATGCCGGCAAATACGCAGAGGTAGATGGGCACGTCGCTCGTTCTCCAAAGCGTGATGGCGAGCGCCGCCACCACCACGACGGCGATCGCCGCGAAAAGCCACGAGAGCCCCTCGCCCACCGAAAATGCCGCCCCGGTGTTCACGGTGAACTGCAGGTTCAGCACGCCCGGTATGAAGGGCACCGCCTCGCCCGGCGAGAGGTATTCGCGCGCGAGCGCCTTGGTGGCCTGATCGGCGATGATGCAGATCAGCGCCACGAGGCTAAAGATCGCCTCGCGGCGGGCCTTTGACCGGGCGATCGCCATGGGTTATTCGCGCCTTTCCGCGTCGACGACGCTTTGGCAGCGAGCGCACAGGTGGTGCTCGTCGACCTCTCGCCACATCCAGCATCGATCGCAGCGCTCACCCTCCGCCGGCTCCACGACGACCTCGAGCTCGGGCGCCTCCTCGAAGGACACCGCCGAGCACACGAGAACCTCCGAGACGTCGAGGCCCTCGAGCGAGCGCACCCTCTCGATCACATCCTTGGGGGCGCGCACGAGGGCGCGGGATGCCTGGGTTGTCTTCTGCGCGATCGCGCCCGCCGCGAGGGCCTCCTCATAGGACTTCGTATAGGCGGCCCTGATGGCGAGAAGATCCTGGTACACCATGGTGAGCGCCGCGCGCTCCCCCTCGGGCACGGGGCTCTCGTACCAGGAGAGGAGCGCCGCGTACTCCACGCCCTCGCGCATGCCCTCGGGCAGGTGCTCGAGCACCTCGTCGGTGGTGAAGCAGAGCACGGGCTGGAGATCTCTGACGAGCATCGCGAGGAGCTCCGCCCAGGCGGTCTGCGCGCTGCGCCTCGCATAGGAATCCGCGTCCTCGCAGTACATGCGATCCTTCGTGGCATTCAGGTAGCCATTGGAGAGCTCCGTCGTGACGAAGCGGTAGAGCTCGCGATAGACCGCGTTGAAGCGGAAGTCCGCGTAGGCGCGCGATACCTCCTCGTGCACCTCAGCCGCACGCGCGAGCACGAGCTGGTCGTAGGGCAGGAGCTCGTCGAAGGAAAGCGCGTCCTTTGCGGGGTCGAACTGATCCTCGAGCTCTCCCAAGAGGAAGCGATACGTGTTGCGGAATCGGCGATAGGCATCGGACACCTGCGCGAGGATCTCCTCATCGCAGGGCATGTCCTGCGAGGTGTCCACCGAGGCCACCCAGAGGCGGATGATGTCGGCGCCCATCGTGGCCATGACCTCGTTCGGATCGATCACGTTGCCGAGCGACTTCGACATCTTGCGGCCCTGGCCATCGAGCGTGAAGCCCTGCGTGAGCACCGCGCGGAAGGGCGGACAATCCCACGCGCCGATCGAGGTGAGGAGCGCCGCCTGGAACCAGCCGCGATGCTGGTCGGAGCCCTCGAGGTAGAGATCCGCCGGGAATTGGAGCTCGGGACGGGTCTTCAAGACCGCGGTGTGCGACACGCCGCTATCCCACCACACGTCGAGGATGTCGCGATCGGGCGTGAGCTCGTGCGAGCCGCAGTGCGGGCACACGCACGCATCGCCGAGGTAGCTCGCGGGATCGTCGGTGAACCACGCGTCCGAGCCCTTCTCCTTGAAGAGCGCGATCACCGCATCGAGCGTCTCCGACGTCATCACCTTCTCGCCGCAGTGCGCGCAGGTGTAGGAGGGCACCGGCACGCCCCACACGCGCTGGCGCGAAAGGCACCAATCGGGGCGCCCCTCGACCATCGAGCGGATGCGCTTCGACGAGGCCTCCGGATACCATCTCACCTCGCTATCGATCGCATCGATCGCACGCTGCCTGAGCCCGGTGTCGTCCATCGAGACGAACCACTGGCTCGTCGCACGGAAGATCACGGGATTCTTGCAGCGCCAGCAATGCGGGTAGGAGTGCGTGATCTTCTTCGAGGCGATGAGCGTGCCCCGAACCTTGAGCCATTCGATGATCTTCGGGTTCGCGTCCGTCACCTCGAGGCCAGACCACGGGCCGCCCGAGCCAAAGGAATCGCCCTCGAGGAAGCACCCGTCGTCATCCACCGGGTTCACCACGGGGATGTCGTTTTCCACACCCACGTAGAAGTCGTCGGCGCCGTGGCCGGGTGCGATGTGCACGAGGCCGGTGCCCTCGGTGGTGCCCACGTAGTCCGCGACGATGACCTTCGCCCCGTCGTAATCAGCGAAGATGGGGTGCGTGTATTCGAGGCCTGCGAGCTCCTCTCCCGTCGCGCTCCACGGCTCGCCGTCCACCGCGACGAGCTCGTAGGGCCATCCCGCGAGCTCGGCCACGCTCTCCGCGAGCTCCTCGATCACGATCGCGGCGCGCCCATCGTGGGCGAGCGCCACATAGCGCCCGTCCGGCTTCACGGCCACCGCGCCATCCGCGGGAAGCGTCCAGGGCGTCGTCGTCCAGATGGCGAGGTCGATGGGGCCATCGAAGCCTTCGAGGCCAGCCGGCTTTCCGCGCAGCTCGAAGGCCACGTAGATGGACGGACCCTCCACGTCCGCATATTCGATCTCAGCCTCGGAAAGCGCGGTGTGGCAGTGCGTGCACCAGTGCACCGGCTTGCGTCCGCGGTAGATGAGTCCGCGCTCGAAGAAGCGCTTGAAGATCTCGATGTCGGCCGCGTCGTGGCTCTTGTAGAGCGTGAGATAGGGGTGCTCCCAGTCGCCGAGCACGCCGAGGCGCCTGAAGCCCTGGCGCTGGAGGTCGATGTTCTCCACGGCGAACTCACGGCAGATGGCGCGAATCTCCTCCGCGGAGGTGGCGTTGAACTTCTCGGTGCCGAGGGTTTCCTCCACCTTGTGCTCGATCGGCTGGCCGTGGCAATCCCAGCCCGGCACGTAGGTGACGGCGCGTCCCTGCATGATCTGATAGCGATTGATAATGTCCTTGGTGATCTTATTCAGCGCATGCCCGAGGTGGATGGGCCCGTTTGCGTAGGGAGGCCCATCGTGGAGCACGAACGGCTCCGCATCGCGTTCCTTCGCGCGCGAGAGCGCGAGCTCGTACACGCCGGCGTCCTCCCACGCATGGAGGCGCTCCGGCTCGCGCGTTGCGAGCGAGGCGCGCATGGGAAAGCTCGTCTTGGGCAAGTTCATCGTTTGGCGATACTCGTTTGCCACGGAAGTCTCCTTCGTATGCGGTGAAGCCAAACGCCAATGCTAACACGGCGAAGGCCCCGTCCCCGGGGCCTTCACCTCTTCCCGAGAGTGCTGAGTCGAAAGAGCAGGAGAACTCTCGGTCGTATGTGTCGAGCGAAACATCGGACGCACGCGCGCGCCTCGATCGAAGTTTCGCGCATGCGGCACAAAAGATATGTGTTTTCCCTGTGGAGGTCCCGCAACGGTTTCCACGCGTCGGCGAATGGGGCCCACTCCCCTCGCCTAGCGGGGGATCTGCGCCTCGTGTTCCACGGTGGTCTCGGCGTCGGCGAGCTCGGCGAGGCGCGCACGCTCGGCTTTCCTCTTCTCGCGTGCATCGCGTCTGCGCTCGCGCGCGTTCTTGCCGAAACGGCTCTCGCCCGCGGGGAGCTTTTGCAGTTGCCCGGAGTTTCGAATGGCCTTCGCGCGCTTCACGCACCACGTGGTGACGCCCATCTGCACGACGAAGTTGATCCACTCGAGTGCGTCGTTTCGGTTGTCGGAGTTCGTGCCGAGATGGAGCGCGAGCGCCACGCGAAGCACGTTCTCCGAGCTGTAGAAGAAGCTTTCGACGAGCTCATAGGCCTCGCGCTTCTTGCCATCGCGCTCGAGCTCGAGCAGTTGCTCGAGCTTTACGAGCGTGTCCATGGACGACGTGAGGGATTCATCGAGATCGGCGGTGGGCACGCTCTTCATGTAGGCGATCTCCGCCTGCATGGTTTGGAGGCGCCCGCGGTCAAACGCACAGCAGGCGAGGAGTTGGTGGTGCAGGTACTGCGCGCGGGCATCACCGAGCATGCCGTAGTCTGCGATGTAGCTGTCGAAGAGCTCGGTGGCATCCTTCCAGCGACCCTGCCAGCGAAGCCCTCGCGAGTAGTTCGCGATGGCCTCAAGCACGTCCTTCGTGTTCTTTTCGCGGAGGTAGGCGAGGTAGCGCATGCAATACGTCTCGGGATCGCGCCCGGCATCGAGCATGATCGCGATCTTCGGGTACACGCGCCTCCCGATGAACCACACCATCACGAAGACGATGATGGCCGCAAGCAGCACGAACGAGAGCATCCACGAGATGACGATGCCGATGGTGGCGGTGCCACGGAAGTTGCCGATGATGACGCCACCCACGGAGAGGATGAGCGCGATGAAGAACGCCACGCTCGTTCCCTGGACCTTGGCCACGTAGAACGTCTGGATCCAGTCGTCGGCATCCTCGTTCGGCACGTCGCCCGTGTGGTCGCGAATGTAGCGGAAGACCTCGTGCTTCTCTGCGCCGTTGCGGGCGAACTGATCCATGAACGAGGGATTTTCCGTCTCGCTTGAGGGCTTTGGGACGATGCCCTCGCGCCTCGCCTCCTCGAGATCGTCCTGGAACGTGCGGAGGGCGGCGGCGGTGTCCTCGGTGGAGAGGAGCGCGCCGCCTTCGAGTTCTTGGATGTCATCTACATGGAGCTCGCGCTCCGGCATCTTGGGCATGCGCCGGGCGCGCTTCTTCTTGTTCTTTGCCATGGTGTCCTATTCGAGTTCAGCGGCGTGGGGCGAGGGAGGAGGCGCATCGGGCCCGAAGACCTCGGCGTAGACGTCCCCGTAGCGGCTGCGATACTTCTCGCAGTCCTCTTTCCACGTTTCCTTCGTCTCCTTGAGGATGACGTTCATGCGCTCCTCGAGGGTGGCCTCGAGCTCCGTGCGCTCGAGCGGCATCTCGCGCATCCTGCGCTCGTAGCCCCTTCGAAAGACCGAGAGGGGCATGCCGTAGTGGGCGTTGGCGAGGTGCGCCGCATAGAGGCGCGTTGCGCGGTCGTAGTACACGTCGAAGTACGGAAGCGTCGTGATGTCGGTCGAGCATCCGAAGAAGTTCTCCCCGCGCGCCGAGAGCACGAACTTGTTGTAGTCGGCCGCAGGGCACACCTGCGCGATGTAGCCAGTGTTGTTGGCTCCCATACGCTCGATGAGCGCCGTTTCGATCGCCACCTCCCACATGCGATCGCCTTGATCGGTGCGCACTTCCACCGACGTGTCGAAGAGACGGTACGTGCGACGATGCTTCTCGAGGTCCTCTTCGCTCGACACATCCTCGACGGCGTCGAAATGATGCTTCTTATGCGTTTGGTTGGCCGCCGCAGCTGCTTCCTCGGCCTTCTCCTTGTGCTTCTTGAAAGGCATGGAGAACCCTTCGAACGAGCTTCATTCCCACGCGGATAGTGTGGCATGAAACTCGCGCGCGCGTGAACATGCTCGGATGAAGACGCGGCTCCGTGCCCTTTTTGAGAAGTTCTCGTGACGTTTGCCACTCCATCCCTGCGCCCAACGCCTCGCAGGGGAAAGAGCCCCTAGGAAGCAGGGCGCGGGAGGCATCGTGGCGTGGGAAAGGACGAAATATGCTTGATGCAGAACATGAGGCGATCCTTGCCAAGGCATCCCGAGAAGACGTGAACGGCTGGCACCACGTAAAGGTCTCCGGCACCCCCTACGAGCTGGGATACCAGCACGGTTACCTTCTGGCCGACGCCCTCGCCGAGGCCCTTCGCGTCTACGACTACATGACGCTCCAGACCTTCGGCATGCCTTATTCGTTCTTCGTGGAGAGCGCGGTGAAGCTCCACAAGGACAAGATCCCCGATTGGCAGCTCGAGGAGATGCGCGGCATCGCCGAAGGCGCCTCCGACAACGGCTGTCCCATCGACCTCGACGGCGTGATCGGTTGGAACGCGTGGATGGAGCTCACGGACTACTGGTGGCCGCTCGTCGCGCAGAAGTACGCGAACAATCCCCCGAAGACGGGCCCGAAGGGCTCCCACTGCTCGGGCTTCGTGGCCACCGGCTCCTACACCAAAGACGGGCGTCCGGTAATCGCCCATGAGGCCTTCGACGACTTCTGGGCGGGCCAGAACTTCAACGTGATCGAAGAGGTGGATCCCGAAGAGGGCAATCGCTTCATCATGCAGACGGTTCCCGGCTACATCGCCTCGATGATGGACTTCTACGTCACCTCCGGAGGCATCGCCATCACGGAGACGACCATCGCGGGCTTCCGCGGCTACGACGAAACCAAGACCCCCGAGTACGTGCGTGCGCGCGATGCGGCACAGTTCGCCAACTCCATCGACGAGTTCGTGGAGCGCATCGAGCGCGGCAACAACGGCGGCTACGCGAACATCTGGTTCGTAGCGGACGCGAAGACGGGCGAGGTCGCGCGCTATGAGCAGGGCCTCCAGTTCCAGCAGCTCGTGCGCACCAAGGACGGCTTCCTCTTCGGATGCAACGCCGCGGACGACCCGCGCGTGCGCAACCTCGAGTGCGTGGACAACGGCTACAACGACCCGCGCCAGCAGACCGGCGCGCGGCGCCTGCGCTTCCAGCAGATCATCCCCGGCCTCAGGGGAAAGATGGACGCGGAGCAGGCGAAGCTCGTGCTCGCGGACACGTTCGACCCCTACCTCGGCTACGACTGCCCGTCCTCGAGGAACATATGCGCGCACTACGACGCCGATCCCCAGTACTTCGCAGACGATCCCGGCGCCGTGTGGAACATCCCGTTCTATCCGGCGGGCTCCGTGGACGGAAAGTGCGCCGAGGCCACGGACATCGACAACGTCGCGATGTGGGCTCGCTTCGGTCGCGCAGACGGCGTGCCCTTCGACGCCGAGGCCTTCCTCGAGGCGCATCCCCAATGGAATTGGCAGGAAGGCTATCTCAAGAGCCGCCCGCATCAGCCGTGGACGCACTTCTAAGATTCGTCCGCCCATAGCCGTCTCGCACGAAAACGCCTCCCGGGCTCTCAGGGGCTCGGGAGGCGCATTATTGCGATGGCTGGTGGAGGTGCGCTATTCCTGCACGCTCGGAATCGGGTACTGGAGCAGCTGGTCGATGGTCACGAAGGAAAAACCCTGCTCCTTCAGGTAGGGCAGCGCGATCGAGAGCGCCTCGACCGTCTGCGAGCGGTCGCCGCCCCCGTCGTGCATGAGGATGATGTCGCCCGGCTGCGCGCTTTCGATCTGCGCCACGATGGCGTCCACCCCGGGGCGCTTCCAGTCCTCGGTGTCGATGTTCCAGTTAATCTCCGCCGTCACGTACGGCTCGAGGATCTGGATCGTGTCGCCATAGAAGTTGCCACCCGGCGAACGGATAACCGTGGGAGCCTCCTGGCCGGTGGCGTCGGTGATGGCCTGACGCCCCTTCTCGACCTCGTTGATCTGCTCCTCGGGGCTCATGTAGGTGAGGTTCACGCCCTGCCCGGAGCCGTCCGCGTGGTCCCACGTGTGCGTGCAGACCTCGTTGCCGTTCGCCACGGCCTCCTTCACGAGGTCCTCATGGCCAGCGATCTGGTTGCCGATGGTGAAGAACGTGGCCACGGCGCCGTTCTCCTTCAGGATGTCGAGGATCTGCTGCGTGGTGGTGTCCCAGGGGCCATCGTCGAAGGTGAGCGCCACCACCTTGTCGTCGCCGGTATCGGCGTTGTACTGCACGTAGCCGGCGTCAACGGGCGCCTGGAGGACGGTCTCCTGCACGATTCCCGAACGGGTGCCCGTCACGCGCTGCATGACGCCGTCCGTTCCCTGCGAGTAGACGTGGATCGCGCCCCAGGTGTCCGAGCTCGAGGTTCCGAAGGGGATGCTCACCTCTTCTGTCGTGGTCTCCTCGGTGGTGTCGCCCCCGTCGGAGATCTGCACGACGTTGCCGTTCTTGAGCACCGTCTGCCCGTCCGCCGCTTCGCCGTCGACCGTCGCAGTGAAGGGCTGCCCGGCGCCCTGCTCAAGCAGGCTGCCATCGATCGCGAGGAGGTTTCCCGGCGTAGGCGACGCGTGTCCCTCCTCCACGACCCCCTCCACCGTGGTACCGGGCTTCAGCGTGAGCTCGACTCCGTTGACGGTGACGTTCATCACGCCAAAGGTTGCCCAGAGGAAGTAGACCACGCCTACGAGGATTGCCACGGCGGCGAGGATGCCCACGACGACCGGCACCTTCGAGCGCTTCCTCGCGGGGCGCTGGTGTGGCGCACGCGTCTGGTAGCCCTCGGCACGGTTCGTGATGATGGGTTGCTCGAGCTGGGGGCGCTGCGCATAGCCGCTTTGCCGAGACCCCCGCCTCGCGCGCTGCGCGCTCGGTCGCGTGTTCGCGCGGGCGTGCGCGGCGGAGGGGCGCTGTCCGTTGGCACGCGCGTGGGCCTGGCGCGGATTCGCGCTCGCATACCCCTGGCTCGAGCCCTGCGATGTATAGGCGCCGCCTTGCGAGCGCGTCACGAGCCTGCCGCTCTCGCCGCGCCTGAACTGGCTTCCCTGCGTGAAGCTTCCCTCGGGCTTCCTCTGGTTCGGATCTCGAGGGTTCTGCGTTGCCCCGCTCACGTCAATCTCCCGTTTTAGCGTCGTTGCTGCTGCATTCCCGGTGCGTTTCGCGTGCTGTTCCCGCATTTGACGGGAACGACCGCCCGTAGTGTAGCCATCTTTTCCACGCACGACATACATCCGTGAAGGTTGTGTAGAGGTCTCGCCATCCGCGGGTCCAAAGGCCCCCTTCCTGTTTCGCGACCTTCGATTCGGGGCACTCAGTAGACGGACTGAACACGGTCTTGTGCAGGCGATGGCTGTCCTTCGTCTCCCGCCGTCTAAGGCTCGTGCCAGTTTACAGGGGCCGGATTGGCCGGCCCCACGGCGAGAAAGGACGAACCATGGCACTCGATATGGAAACGCTTGCGAAGTTCAAGGACTCGTTTATGCAGGACGAAACGCGCCAGGCCACTGAGCGCGCCGTCTTCAGGAACGGGATCTTGGCTTCCGCGCAAAATGACAACGTCGTCGACGAGATGAGCTTCGTCTTCTCCGTCGACGTCGACCAAGAGGCCGTCGCGAACCAAAAGCAGTCCGGCCGCTGCTGGATGTTCGCCGCCTTGAACACCCTGCGCATCGACATCGAGAAGAAGCTCAAGCTCAAGAAGGGCAGCTTCCAGCTCTCCCAGAACTACAACTTCTTCTTCGACAAGCTCGAGAAGGCCAACTTCTTCTACGACCAGATCATCGCGAGCGCCGACAGCTCCCTCGACGACCGCCGCGTGACCTTCCTCCTCTCCACCCCGCAGCAAGACGGCGGCGACTGGCCGATCATCGCCCCGCTGATCGAGAAGTACGGCGTCATGCCGCTCACCGCCATGGGCGACACCTCCTGCTCCATGGATTCCGCTGAGATGGACACGGTCCTCAACCGTAAGATGCGCCAGGACGCCCTCGAGCTTCGCAAGCTCGTGCGCGATGGCAAGGGCGCAGACGAGATCGCCCAGGCCAAGGAATCCATGCTCGGCGACATCTACAAGATCTGCGCCGTGTGCCTTGGCGTGCCGCCTGAGAAGTTCGACTTCGAGTATCGCGACACCGATGGCAACTTCCACGGCGACTACGGCCTCACCGCCAAGGAGTTCTACAAGAAGTACTGCAACGACGTGAGCGAGTATGTGGCCGTGACCAACGTCCCCACCGATGCCACCCCGTACAACCGCATGTTCACGATCGAGATGGCAAACGAGGTCGCCGGCGCCGAGCCCGTGCGCTACCTGAACGTGGAGATGGACGTCTTGAAGGACCTCGCAATCAAGCAGCTCGAGGACGGCGAGCCGGTGTGGTTCGGCTGCGACGTGCTGCAGAGCTCCGACCGCTACAAGGGCATCATGGCCATCGGCCTCTACGACCTCGAGACCCTCTTCGGCATCAAGGACACGATGGACAAGACCGAGCGCTACCTCGCGCGCGAGAGCCTGCCCACCCACGCCATGATGCTCGGCGGCGTCGACATCGTCGACGGCAAGCCCACGAAGTGGAAGGTCGAGAACTCCTGGGGCGCCGAGGCCCACGGCCAGAAGGTGGGCTTCAACGGCTACTTCATCATGAACGACGAGTGGATGGACGAGTACACCTACGAGGTCGTCATCCGCAAGGACCTCCTCCCCGACGATCTCTTGGCCGTCCTCGACACCGAGCCGGTCGTGCTTCCCTACTGGAGCACGTTCAACCCCGTGCCATAACGCACCTAAACGCACCTCCCGCGCTCGCTCCTTGAGCGCATCGCTTGGCCCAAACCCTGCGCACGTGGGTTTGGGCCTTGCCCTTTTCATCTACTGAGCTGGGGTTTTGGTAACGAACCGTTCACGGCTTCCACGATATACGCGCCCCACATGGGGGGTATGCACCCTCTCAGAGATTGCACTACCCATTCGGAGGGGCGCCTGAAAGGCGCGGTTTGAAGGAGCGAGCCATGAGCTTGAGGAAACATGGCACGGACAGTACGGTCGCGAAGCAAGCGACCGCAAGAAGCACGAATTACATATCCCTCGCGGCACTCACGATGATGAACGTCACCGTGGTCGCAGGCCTCGCGAACGACGTGCAGCAGTCGTTCTACGGCCTGTCCTCGGTGACGTACTTCATCATCGGCGCCCTCGTGTTCTTCCTGCCCACCGGCTTGGTGGCGGCGGAACTCGCAGGCGGCTGGAGCGAGCGCGGCGGCATCTTCAGGTGGGTCGGCGAAGGCATCGGCCCCGCGTGGGCGTTCGTCTGCATCTTCCTGCTCTGGTTCCAGACGACGTTCAACTTCGGCGTCGGCGTCGCGAGCTTCTCGGCCACGATCGGGTTCTTCACGCCAGACTTCGATTGGGCGGTCAACTTCGCCCAGCACCCCTCGAACGAGCTCTTGATCATGTGCTGCTGGCTTGGGTTCTATTGGTTCCTCTGCTGGCTCGCCACCAAGGGCGTGAAGACCTTTGCGCCGCTCACCAAGTACGGCGTGCTCGTGGGCACCTTCATCCCGCTCGCCGTGATCATCATCCTGTTCTTCGTCTACGTCGGCCAGGGCCACCCCATCGAGTTCATGCAGGATCCCAACACGAACTCCCTCATCCCGAAGTGGGAGGGCATGAACACCCTCGCGCTCGCGGCCGGCGTGTTCTTCTCCTTCGCGGGCATCGACATGAACGCCGCCCACATCAAGGAGATCAAGGACCCGCGCAAGACCTACCCGCTCTCCATCGTCATCTCGATGGTCCTCGCGCTCATCATCTTCATGGTCGGCACGCTCATCATCGCGGCCGTCATCCCGAACGACCAGATCAACGTGCTCTACACGCTCTACGCGACGTACAAGACCCTCGGCTCCACCATAGGCATCCCATGGCTCTACATGGTCTTCGTCTACATGGGCCTCGGCGCCACGATCGCGAACCTCGTGACGAACCTCGCCGGCCCCTCGGTGATGCTCGGCAACGCGGGACGCTCGGGCTTCCTGCCGAAGTTCCTGCAGAACTCCAACAAGAACGGGATGCCGTCCCGCCTCATGTACGTGCAGCTCGGCGGCATGACGCTCGTCGCCTTCATCGTCTTCTTGCTCCCCAACATCGAGGGCTTCGTCGTCCTCATCACGCAGGCCATCACGATCCTCTACATGCTCTACTACGTGCTGATGTTCATCGCATTCATCCGCCTGAAGTACACGCAGCCGAACCGTCCGCGCTCCTTCGTGGTGCCCGGTGGCAAGGTGGGCGCCTGGATCGTCGCCGGCGTCGGCACGGCTGCCTCGATCTTCGGCATCGTCCTCTCGATCATCCCGCCCGCGCAGATCAAGGCCGAGATCGGCTCCGGCACCACCTACGTGATCATCGTCTGCGCCCTCACCGCGATCGTCCTTCTCGTCTCCTTCGGCATCTACGCGATCAGCCGCAAGAAGAACTGGGTCGACCCCAAGAACGAGATGTCCCCCTTCACTTGGGAGATCGAAGGCCTGAAGAAGCCGGGTCGCGTGACCTCGAACGTCCCCGCCGACGTCCTTGCGCAGGGCCAGGACCCGATGGGCCTTCCCATCAAGCACCCGTGGTCGCCTGACGCGCACGTCGACCTCTCCCAGTACGCCGGCTATAGCTCCAACAAGGGCGGAAAGCGCTTCGGAAAGGGCAAAGGCGACGAAGCACCCGCTCCCGAGCCCGTCGTCTCGCACGAGGCGAGCAAGGAAGCCGTCATCGCCACGGCCGCGCAAAAAGTGGAAGCCGGCACCGCCGTCACCGCCACGCCCGTCCCCGAGCCGCTCCAGGAAACCGTCGACGCAGTGGCGAAGCCGAAGGGAAAGGACACGCAACCCGCGGTGGCCATACCGCGAAGGCACGTACCCGCCGCAACCGCGGAAGAGGTGGCCGCCGCGACGCTTCCCGAGGACGCCCTCCAAGCGGCAAAGGACGCCGAGGCCAAGGCCGAGGAACTCGCCGTCGCCTCCGCCGCGCTCAAACAGGAGGCCAAGGCCGACGAGGCGCTCGCCAAAGCGCGCGACGCCGCCAAGGCCGCGAAGGCCGCGGCCGAGGACGCCAGAAGGGCCGCAGGCTTGGATGGAAGCGCCTCCTCCGCACCCGAGGCACCCGCACCCAAGCCGTCCGCGCCTGAGGCTTCCAAGAACGCGACGCCAAGTCCGGACAAGCCCGCTGACCCGCCCGCTCCAAGCGCCTCGTAACCCCCTCCGCGAGCGCCCATGAAAAGGACCGCATCCCGAGATCGGGGTGCGGTCCTTCCTTGTGCGTCGTAGGGGCGCGATGCCTTAGGGCATGACCTTGCGGAAGAGGATCTCCACGTCCTCGGCCGTAGGCTCGCGCGGGTTTCCGGGCGCGCACGCGTCGGCGAGCGTGTCGGCCACGAGGCGATCGAGGTCGTCTTCCACGAGCCCGTCCACGACCGTGGGGATGCCCACGTCCTCGCCGAGCTGGCGGACGGCGTCCACGGCAGCCTCGCGGGCGTCCTCGATGGACATCTCGTCGACGCCCGACACGCCCATCGCACGCGCGACCTCGCGCAGGCGCTCGCCCGTGGAGTCGGCGTTGTAGGCCATCACGTGGGGAAGCATGATCGCGCAGGCCACGCCGTGCGGCGTGTCGTAGTTCGCACCGAGGGTGTGTGCCATGGAGTGCGCGATGCCGAGGCCCACGTTCGAGAAGCCCATGCCCGCGATGTACTGGGCGAGCGCCATGCCCGCACGCCCGGAGCCCGGGACTCCGCTCTTGGCCTCGGCCACCGCATCGCGGAGGTGCTCGGAGATGAGGCGGATGGCCTCGAGGTGGAACATATCGGGGATCTCCCACGCGGCCTTCGTGGTGTAGCCCTCGATGGCGTGCGTGAGCGCGTCCATGCCGGTCGCCGCGGTGAGGCCCACGGGCATGGAGGCCATCATCGCGGGATCGACGATGGCCACCTCGGGGATGTCATTGGTGTCCACGCACACGAACTTGCGCTTCTTCTGGACGTCGGTGATCACGTAGTTGATCGTCACCTCGGCGGCGGTGCCGGAGGTGGTGGGGATGGCGATGGTGAAGACCGCGTGGTGCTGCGTCGGCGCGACGCCCTCGAGCGAGCGCACGTCGGCGAACTCGGGGTTCGTCACGATGATGCCGATGGCCTTCGCGGTGTCCATGGCACTCCCGCCGCCGAGCGCGATGATGCAGTCGGCGCCGGAGTCCTCGAAGGCCGCCACGCCCGCCTGCACGTTCTCGATCGTGGGGTTCGGCTTCACGTCCTGGAAGACCTCGTAGTCCACCGCTGCGTCGTCGAGGATGTCGGTGACCTTCTTGGCGACGCCGAACTTCACGAGGTCGGGGTCGGTGCACACGAAGACCTTCTTCTTGCCATTGCGATCAAGCTCGCCCACGAGCTCGTTCAGGGCGCCTTCGCCGTGGTAGGAGATGGTGTTGAGGACGATGCGATTGGCCATGGAAGCCTGCCTCTCTCATAAGGCCCTAAGGGCACATGCGGACAAGGCAATCCTACGGCAGAGAGGACTTCCCGCGCCTGCTCAATCGCGTTGATCGAATGCGCGTGGCCCTCAGAGCGCAATGGCCCCCAGTACGAGGTAGAAGACGAGCCCGGCGACGGCGCACATGATGAGGGAGCCCGTGCGCCTGGCGATAGCCACCACGCCTCCCGCGGCGATGAGCGGCACGAGCGCCTGCCAGACGCTTCCCGATGTCCACGTGGCGGGCTGGAAGAGATCGTTCGCCACAAGCGCGGAGAACGCCGCCACGGGAATGAGGTCGAGGACCGCAACCACGCGTGCCGAAAGCTCGCGCCCCCTTAAAGCGAAGAGCGGAACGCACCTCGAGAGCGCCATGGTGGCCATGAGGATGGCGTAGAGGATTCCGAATTCAGCGAAGCTCATCATCCACCTCCCCCATGGCATCCTCTGCCGCCTCGAGGCGCTCGGCATCCATCAGATGCGCTGCATAGGCCGCATCGTCGGCCACGGCCTCGCCCGGCGTCTCGGGAACGATTGGCTGGTCATGGGTGAGGGCGGCAAAGGCGCATCCCGCTGCCACCCCGCACACCGCGCCCACGATGATCGCCGGCTGCTCGAGCCCCACCGCCTTCATGAGCACCACCATCGCCGCCGACACCACGCCCACCACGATGGTGGTCGAGGTGAAGGAACGTCCGAAGAGGAGGCAGATGAAGATCGCCGTCATGGCGAAGGAGGCCACCGCGGTGGGGATGGCAAGCGCGCTCCCGACGAGCCCTCCTACGAAGTTCGCCGTGGCCCACGCGCTCATGGAAAGCAGGTTCACGCAGGTGGCATCCGCGGCGTCCCACGGACGTGCTTCAGGATCGCCAGGGCAAACCGCCCTCTCCTCGCTTTGGGCGAAGCGATCGAGGTTCACCCCGAACGATTCGTCGGTCACGGTGAGGGCGAAGAGCGCCGCAAGCCAGCGCTTCACCTTCTGGAACCTCGGGGCGAAGGCCGCCGAATAGAGGAGTTGGCGCAAGTTCACGAAGGAGATCGACGCGGCGATGGCGAGGAGGGGCTGCCCGGCAAGCCAGAGGTTGGAGAGCATGAACTGCCCCGCGCCCGAGTAGAAGGTGGCGGAGAACACGAACGCCATCCACGGCGCGATACCCACCTCGGCTTCGAGGATACCGCAGGGGATGCCAATGGCCACGTAGCCGGCCATGATGGGCGCCGCGTAGGGAAGCGCGCGACGTATGTGCGAAGAAATTGAGCTCATGGGGCCAAAAGCCTAGCGCTTTGGGGCGCCACTCTTGCCCGAAAGGCGCGCCTATCCCTCGCGCTCCCCGAACGCCTCGAGGTAGCAAGCCGCTGAGCGATTCATCTCCGCGGCGAAGGCCGAGGCGTACTTGCGGTCGTGGAATGCGCGCACCCATTCCTCAAAGCCCTTCGTCCCGAGGCGCGAGGCGAGCATCTCGCGAAGCTTCTCGCCGGAAAGCGGCTGGTAGGCATCACGCATCACGACGCAATCCGACGGCATGCGGAGCGGCTTGGGACGGCGCTTTTGCTGCTCGGTGGGATAGCCGAAGACGAGCATCACCGCGGGCATCGCCTGGCAAGGCAACCTCAGGAGCTCGCGCATGGCCTCGTATCGCTCGAGCACGTCGCCTATGTAGCACGAGCCCACGCCTTCCGCCCAGGCGGCCACCACCGCGTTTTGCGCGGCGATCGCCGCATCGGCGAAGGAGAGGAGCAAGTCCCCCGGGCCTGCGGGGCGCGCATCGATGCCCGCCTCCTCGTAGGCCGCATGCCACTTCTCGCAATCCGCCACGAACACGAGCACCATCTTCGCCTTCGCGATGAAGGGCTGGTGGTCGCAGAGCTCGGCGAGCCGCTCCCTCACCTGCTGATCGTGCACATCGATGATGCTGTAGAGCTGCTGGTTTCCGGCTGTGGGGGCTTGGAAGGCCGCTTCGAGGATCCTCGATCGCACGTCCTTTGGGATCTCTCGATCCTCGAAGGCACGCACGCTCTTGCGCGCGACAAGCTCGTCGAATATCGCATGTACGCTCTGGCGTTCCTCACCCATGGGTCTCTCCCCTTCTCGTGCGTGCTTGCTGCTCGGCAGCGTGCACCACCTGCGAGACGAGCGTCGCCGCCGTCACCGCGCCCACGCCTCCCGGAACGGGCGTGAGCGCCTCGGCCACCTCGACCACGTCCTTCGCCACATCGCCCACGAGCGATCCATCTTCCATGACGTTGATGCCCACGTCCACCACCCAGGTGCCAGGGGCCACCATCTCGGGCGTCACGAAACCCGGCACGCCAACGCAGGAGACGATGAACTCGCTTGCGCGACAGATCTCGTCTGTGGCGGGGGTCTTCGAGTGGCAGAGCGTGACGGTGGCGTCATGGGCGGTGAGAAGCGCCTGGAGCGGCCTTCCCACCACCGTCGAGCGTCCGAGCACGCATCCCACGCGCCCGCCAACGTCGTATCCGTAGAAGTCGAGGAGCTCGAGCACGGCCTTCGCGGTAGCCGGAGCGAAGCCATCGTCGCGCCCGGAGAAGAGCTGGGCGAGCGCGCGCTCGCCCATGGCGTCGACGTCCTTCTCGGGAGCGATCATCCGCGCCGCCCCCTGCTCCGAAAGGCCCTCTGGCAGGGGCCTAAGCAAGAGGATTCCCGAGACTTCGGGATCCGCGGAGAGGTCGCCGAGCAGCGAGTCGAGCTCTGCCTGGGGAATGGAGGCCTCAAGCTCCGCGAGTTCCACGGAAAGGCCACTCGTTTCGGCGGCGCGGGAAATTCCCCGCAGGTAGGCGGTATCGGAATCGTCGTGTCCTACGCGCACGATGAAGAGCTTCGCCTGCATGCCCTCGAGCGCGAGCCGCGCAAGGCGCACGCGCGAGGCATCGTTCAGCGCGCGTGCCACCGGGGCGCCCTCGAGCGCGATCACGAGAGAAGCTCCCTCTCCACGCGTGCGCCGATCTCCGCGCTGTAGAGCCGCACGAGCTCGCGCTGGTGTGCCTCGAGGGCCTCGAGGCGGCGAGCGAGCTCGGTATCTGCCATCCACGAGGTGTTTGCGAGCACCGTGGCGCTCGCACCGTTCGCGGCCGCTTCGAGGAGCGCCGCAGCGCAGATGATGTCGCTTTTCGCGAGCGAGCTGCCCTCGCGGGAAAGCCAATCGAGATCCTCGAGCGCCTCTCCCGCGCATGCGAGCATCTCGAATGGGGCACGGCAGGCCTC
The DNA here is from genome assembly GCA_947626465.1 of uncultured Atopobiaceae bacterium. Taxonomy (GTDB): domain Bacteria; phylum Actinomycetota; class Coriobacteriia; order Coriobacteriales; family Atopobiaceae; genus CANRLS01. The sequence goes on along the minus strand of CANQSI010000001.1, from coordinate 34,907 downwards.
CTCGAGCGCGCCCGCGAGGATCTTCGAGCGCTCGGCCTTCTCGGTCACGCTTTCGCGCGGCATCTTGAGGGCGCGTGCCACGTTGGCATACCCCCGGGCGTCTTCCTCCGCGAGGTTCATGAAGCGCACGCGCAGGCCCCCGAGGTGCTCCCACCGCTCGCGCATCTCCCCATGCACTGCCTCGTAGCGGGGATTTTTCGCGGTGATCGCGGCCACCATCTGGGCCTGGGCGCAACCAAGCGCCCCGGCGACCGCCGATGATGCGCCGCCTCCCGGGGTGGGTTCGCTCGATGCGAGTGCGTCCATGAATTCCTTGAGCTGCTCGGCCTTCACCTGCGAGCGTTCCGCCATGGCGTGCCCCTTCCCTGCGCACTGTCACCGCGATTCTACGAACGTGCACGCCACATCGTCATGACACACTTGCGATAGGGTATGAGGTTCTGGAGAACGGCACCCAAATCATGCGGGGGACCAGTGGACGAAAAGAAGAAGCGACAGTCGATCATCCTCTATGTGATCCTCGTCATCGCGATCATCGTGGCGGTTCGGGCCTTCATCTATCCCGCCGTCACGGCAAATCAGGTGCAAAACGTGGACTACTCCACCTTCATCTCGATGGTGGACGACCACGAAGTGGACCAGGTGCAATACAACACCGACAACTCGACCATCCTCTTCACGGGCAAGGGCGACGAAGCCGGAAAGACGTTCCAAACGAACGTCTTCCCCGGCGACACCGACCTCGTCGCGCGTCTTGAGAAGGCGGGCGTGACGTTCACCGCCGAGCTTCCCGACGCGGGCTCGAACATGCTCGTCTACCTGCTCATGATGTGGGGCCTTCCGCTCCTCTTCATCTTCGGTGGCGGCTGGCTCTTGAACCGCCAGCTCAGGAAGTCCATGGGCGACGACCCCACGATGACCTTCGGCGGAGGCGGCATCGGCAACTTCGGCAAGAGCGGCGCGAAGGTCGTAGCGCAATCCGAGACGGGCATCACCTTCAAGGACGTGGCCGGAGAGGACGAGGCGAAGGATTCCCTCGCCGAGATCGTGAGCTTCCTCGAAAAGCCGCAGCGCTACGAAGCGATTGGCGCGAAGCTCCCGCGTGGCGCGCTCCTCGTGGGGCCTCCGGGCACGGGCAAGACGCTCCTCGCGAAGGCCGTCGCCGGCGAGGCGCACGTGCCCTTCTTCTCCATCTCCGGTTCCGAGTTCGTGGAGATGTTCGTGGGACGCGGCGCCGCGAAGGTGCGCGATCTCTTCAAGCAGGCGAACGAGAAGGCGCCCTGCATCGTGTTCATCGACGAGATCGACACGGTGGGAAAGCGTCGCGACGCCGGCCTCACCACCAACGACGAGCGCGAGCAGACGCTGAACCAGCTCCTCACCGAGATGGACGGCTTCGACAACCACAAGGGAATCGTGGTGATCGGCGCCACGAACCGCCCCGACACCCTCGACCCGGCGCTCCTTCGCCCCGGGCGCTTCGATCGCCGCATCCCGGTGGAGCTCCCCGACCTCGCGGGAAGGAAGGCGATCCTCTCGCTCCACGCCCACGACGTGAAGATGGATCCGGGCCTCGACCTCGACGTCATCGCGCGCTCCACGCCCGGTGCGTCGGGAGCGGACTTGGCGAACATCATCAACGAGGCGGCGCTTCGCGCGGTGCGCATGGGCAGGAACCGCGTCTCGCAGGAAGACCTCCAGGAATCGGTGGAGGTCGTCATCGCGGGCGAGCAGCGCAAGTCCACCGTGCTCTCCGAAAAGGAGAAGAAGCTCGTCGCCTACCACGAGATCGGCCATGCCATCGTGGCCGCCATCCAGCGCGGCGAGGCTCCGGTGCAGAAGATCACCATCGTGCCGCGCACCTCGGGAGCCCTCGGCTACACGATGCAGGTGGAGGAGGATGAGCACTTCCTCACCACGAAGACCGAGGCACTGAACCAGATCGCCGTGCTCTGCGGCGGCCGCAGCGCCGAGGAGATCATCTTCCACGACGTCACGACCGGCGCCGCGAACGACATCGAGCGCGCCACGCAGCTCGCGAGGAACATGGTCACGCAGTACGGCATGTCGGACGAATTCGGCCCGGTGGCGCTCGGGCAGGTGCAGAACCGCTACCTCAACAACACCGCCACGCTCACCGTCGCTGACGGCACCGCCGAGCGCATCGACCAGGTGGTGCATGACATCGTGGAGAGTTGCCATCAAACGGCCATCCGCATCCTGCGCGAAAACCAGTTCAAGCTCCACGAGCTCGCGCGCTACCTGCAGGTGAAGGAGACCATCACCGGCGAGGAATTCATGCGGATCTTCGCGCGGGACAACGACCTCTTTCCCATGCCCTCAGGGGACTAGGAGCTTCCACAGCATCTCCACCTCATTTGGAAATGTCTTGAGTGCGGGCGCGTCCGCTTCGGATGGCGCGCACGCACGGTTACCATTCCCTGCTTGGAATAGACTTCATATGCTTCTCGGAGGGGGGGGGTGCCATGGTCGACGAGCCGAAGAGGGGGGCCGATGTGCCAGCCGCTGGCGATCCCCGCGCGAAGGGGGCGAAGAAGGCCCGCGAAGCTCGGCATATGGCGCCCAAGGGTTCGAAGGACAAGCGAGCTCTGGCGAACCTCTTCAAGGCGGAACGCCGAGCTGAGCAGACCACGAGCTTCCAAGCGCTCACCGAAGAGCAGGTAGAGAACGCGAAGCATGCCTCGCTCGAGGACTTGGAAGCGCAGGCGCCATCCGTCGAGAGCGCCGAAGAAACCGCGCAGGTCTCAAGCGCAGACGACGCCACGGTCGAAGCGTCTTCGAATGGCGCTCCAAGCGATCCCGCCAGCACGAGCGCGCACGCCGAAGAAGGCGAGCGGGACGCAGGCGAGACCGTCGTGGCTCCCCTGCCCGCATCCTCCTCCCCTTCCCATGCAGCGCCAAAGGAGCCGAAGAAGCACCTCTCGAAGAAAGCCGTCTGGGGCATCGTCGGCGGCTGCGCGGCGGCGCTCGTCGCCATCTACGTGGGCGTTGCGCTCTTCTTCACCAACACCTTCATGCCGAACACCACCGTGAACGGCCGCGATGTCTCGCTCATGGGGCGCCAGGAACTCATCGATTCACTCGAGCAGCGCTCCATCGACTACTCGCTCGCGGTGAGTGGCGATGGGCTGAATTTCACCGTCGAAGGGGCGGACATCGGCCTCGGCTTCGACAGCGACGCGTATGCCGCCAAGGCGATCGAAGCCACGCAGCCTTGGTCATGGCCGGTGAGCGTGTGGACACCGCGCGATATCGATGCGGAGACGGGCCAGAGCATCGACCAGGAGAAGCTCTCCGCCATCGTCGAGGAGCAGGTGTCCACGTTCAACGAGAAGGCCAAGAGCCCCGTGAACGCCACCATCGCCTACGACGACGCCACGGACAAGTTCGTCGTGAAGCCCGAGGAGATGGGTACGCTCCTCGACGAAGGGGCCGTGCTCTCGGACGTCACCCGCTCGATCAACGCCTTCTCCGACGCGGTGGTGCTCGACGAGACGGCGCTTGCGAAACCGGAGATAACCTCCGACAACGAGCGCCTCCTCGCCGCGCAGAACCAGGCGAATTCCTTCCTCACCACCGAGGTCACGCTCAAGATGAACGGCGAGACCGCCGAGGTCATCGGCCCCGACCGGGTGAAGGACTGGGTGGTCGTCGACGATTCGCTCAACCCCACGCTTAACCAGGAGGCCATCACCGAATGGGGCAAGAACGATCTCTCGTCTCGCCTCGACACCGTGAACCGCGAGCGCACCTACACGCGCGCCGACGGGAAGACGATCAGCGTCAACGGCGGCTCGTATGGATGGTCGATCGATTCAGCGGCGCTCACGCCACTCGTGGTGGATGCCGTGATGAGCGGGAAGAGCCAAGAGGTGGACGTGCCGATCCTCCAGTCGGCGCAAACCGTGCCGGATGAGGGCGGACGCGACTGGGGCATGCGCTACATCGACGTCGACCTCTCCGAACAGCACGTGCGCATGTACGGCGATGACGGCTCGCTCATCTGGGAGGCTCCCTGCGTCTCGGGCGACGACTCCCAGAGCCACAACACCCCCACCGGCGTGTGGTACATCGATTCGAATTTCAACAAGACCTCGCCCTCGTCGACGCTCGTCGGCTACAAGCCCGACGGCACGAAGGACTACGAGTCCTACGTACGCTACTGGATGCCCTTCATCGGCAACTCCATCGGCCTGCACGACGCGGACTGGCGCGGCTCCTTCGGCGGTTCGATCTACCTCTACAACGGCTCGCATGGTTGCGTGAACTTGCCGGTGTCTGCCGCAGGCGAGCTCTGCAAGATCGTGAACCAGGGCGACGTCGTCATCACCCACTACTAGGGCATGGCGCCACGAGCGCCTCCTCGTGGCGCTATGCCCTCTAGCGGCGCTTGCGGCCCTTCCTCGCCTGCATGCGCCTCTGCGCACGGTTGCCGCCGGCAGGCGCGCCCTGGTTTTTCATCTGCGCCGCCATCTGCTTCATGGCGCGGGGCGAAAGCTGGCCGTTGTTCTGCATCGCGCGCAGCTTGCCCATCATCGCGTTCATCTCGTCCCATTGGCGGATGAGCTGGTTCACCTCTTGCACCGAGCGGCCCGAGCCCTTCGCGATGCGGGCGCGCCGCATGCCGTTGATGATCTTCGGCCGCGCGCGCTCCTGGGGCGTCATCGAGAAGATCATGGCCTCCATGCGTCCCACCACGCCTTCGTCGATGCCGTCCGGAAGCTGCCCCATGAGGCGCTCGCCTCCGGGGAGCATGGCGAGGATCTTCCCAAGGCCACCCATCTTCCGGATGGTGTTCACCTGCTTCAGCATGTCGTCCATGGTGAAGCCCTCGTTGAGCATGCGCTCGGCGTCCGCCATGGCCTCGGCGTCGGCGAGCTCCTCGGCTCGCTCGATGATGCCCACCACGTCGCCCATGCCGAGGATTCGCTTGGCCATGCGATCGGGGTGGAAGACCTCAAGCGCGTCGGGCTTCTCGCCGGTGGAGACGAATTTGATGGGCTTTCCGGTGACCTCGCGCACGGAGAGCGCGCCGCCGCCGCGGGCGTCGCCGTCGAGCTTCGACATGATGACGCCGTCGAAGTCCGTCTTCTCCGCGAACTCGGAGACGACGTTCACGATGTCCTGGCCGGCCATCGCGTCCACCACCATGAGCACCTGGTCGGGCTTCACGGCGTTCTTGATGGCCACGGCCTCGGCCATCATCACCTCGTCGATCTGCAGGCGCCCGGCGGTGTCGATGATGACGACCGACGCGCCCTCGTCCGCGGCTGCGGCGATGGCGCCCTTGGCAATGGCCACGGGATCCGTGCGATCTCCCGTGTAGACGGGCACGCCCACCTCGGAGCCGAGCGTCTCGAGCTGGTCGATGGCTGCCGGGCGGTACACGTCGCACGCGGCGAGGAGGGGCTTTTGGCCCTGCTTCTTCAGGAGGTAGGCGAGCTTCGCCGCCGCGGTCGTCTTGCCCGAACCCTGGAGGCCCACGAGCATGATCGAGTTCGGGTGGCGGTTCGGAGCGAGCGTGAGCGCCGATTCCGTGGAACCGAGGAGCTGCGTGAGCTCCTCGAGCACCACGCGCACGACGTTTTGCGCGGGCGTGAGCGAATCGAGCACGTCAGCCGCGAGGCAGCGTTCCTTGCACGCGGCCACGAAGCGCTTCACCACGCGGAAGTTCACGTCGGCCTCGAGAAGCGCGAGGCGGATCTCGCGCATGGCGACGTTGATGTCGTCCTCGGTGAGGCGCCCCTTGCCCTTCAGGCGATCGAACGTATCCTGCAGCCGGTCCTGGAGAGAGTTGAACACCGAAGGTCCTTTCGAGCTAGGTGAGGGATCCCTCCCCCACGAGCGCCGTCGCGAAGTCGTGCGCGTCGAAGCGCTGGAAGTCCTCGATCGATTCGCCGACGCCGATGCGGTAGATCGGCAGCTTGAGCGTGTGGGAGATGGCCACGGCGATGCCGCCCTTGGCGGTGCCGTCGAGCTTGGTGATGATGAGTCCGTCGAGCTCGAGCGCGTCGTTGAACTCCTTGGCCTGCGAGAGGCCGTTTTGGCCGGTGGTCGCATCCACCACGAGCACCACGTGCACGGGCATCTGGGCGCGCTTGCGCGTCACCGACACCACCTTCTGGAGCTCGCGCATGAGGTCCGTCGAGGTGTGGAGGCGCCCTGCGGTGTCGATGAGCACGAGGTCGGAGCCCATTTTCTCGGCTTGTTCGATGACGTCGTAGCACACGCTCGCGGGATCGGCCCCACGCGGACGGCTGATGATGGGCACGCTCGCGCGATCCGCCCAGATCTCGAGCTGCTCGAGCGCCGCCGCGCGGAAGGTGTCGCCGCAGCCGATGATCACCGATGCCCCCGCGAGCTTCCCCGCATTGGCGAGCTTGCCCACGGTGGTGGTCTTTCCCGCGCCGTTGATGCCCACGAAGAGCACGCAGGAGGGGCGCGCGTCGAAGGGGTCGCTCGTCGCCGGCGTGAACTCCTCGGCAAGGCGCCTGATGAGCGCGGCCCTCAGCTGGCGATCCGTCGAGAGGCCCTTGCGCGCCGCCTCGTCGCGGAGGTCGTCCACCACCGAGAGCGCCACCTCGGCGCCGAGGTCGCCCATGACGAGCGTATCTTCGAGGTCTTCCCAGAAGTCCTCGTCCACCTCGCCACCGAAGTAGAAGATCTCGTTCAGCGCCTCGCGCGAGCGTGAAAGACCCCTCTTGAGGCGATCCAAGAACGCCATGGCTAGGCCCCCTTCGTTGCGGGAAGCTCGGATTCTTCGGGCGCGCGTGCCTCGGGCGCCTTCGGCCTGAAGTCGGCGATGCGCTGGGAGACGGCGCGCGACACGCCATCTGCCCCCATCGACACGCCGTAGAGCACGTCTGCCTTCTCCATGGTACGCCGCTGGTGTGAGATGACGATGAGCTGCGTTTGGCTCTTGAGCGCGTCGAGCGAGGCGAGGAGCTTGTTCAGGTTCGTGTCATCGAGCGCCTGCTCCACCTCGTCGAACACGTAGAAGGGCACCGTTTTCGTGCGGTAGAGTGCGAAGAGCAGGGCGAGGGCGGTGAGGGAGCGCTCACCGCCGGAGAGAAGCGACATCTTGGCCACGCGCTTGCGAGGCGGCTGCGCGCTCACCTCCACGCCCGATTGCAGCGGATGCGCGGGGTCATCCATCTCGAGACGGGCATCTCCCCCGCCGAAGAGCGTCTTGAAGACATCGGTGAAGTTCCTGCTCACATCCTTGAAGGCCTCGAGGTAGGAATCGCGCATCTTGCGCTCGACCGCATTCGAGATCTTCCTCAGCGCCTCCTGCGCACCCTGCAGGTCGTCGAGCGCCGCACGCACGCGCTCGAGGCGCTCCTTCACGCGCTCGTAGCTCGCTAGCGCCACTTCGTTCACCGGGCCCATGCTCTCGATGTCGCGCTCCACCTTGGCAAGCTTGGCGATGAGCGCGTCGCGGTCCTCGGGCTCCGGGAGGGAGAGCGCCTCCTCGAGATCCATCGAGGAGAACTCCCGGAGCCTCTCCGTCGCTTGGCGTACGCGCTCCTCGATGACACCCGCAGACACCTTGAGCTCGGCCTCCGTGGAAGCCGTTGCCTCCGCCGCCTCACGTGCGCGACGTGCGTCGTCCTCGGCCCTTTCCACCGTCTCGCGAAGCGTCTTCGAATCCGCCTCGGCGATCGACGAGCGATCGACGAGGACGGTTGCCTTCGCGAGGGCCACTTGGTGGAGCTCTTCCATCAGGCGATGGAGCGGATCGATCCTCCTCCGGAGCACATCGAGCGATGCGGCTGAGGAACGGACGCTCCCGCGTCGCTCCTCGAGGGTCGCCTTGCGGCGCCGCTGTCCGTCGAGCGATGCCACAAGGGCCGCCTTGCGCTCCTCGAGGCGAAGCTTCGAGAGCGTGAGTGCGCCGAGCTCGTCCTTCGTGCGATCGGCGATCTCTCGCGCACGGTCCCTTTCCTCCTCGAGGCCGGCCATGCCCGAAGCCAGCTCCTCGAGGATGGCCACGGCTTCGTCTCGCCTTTGCGTGAGGGAGGCCCTACGCTCATGGCTCTCCGCAAGCTCGCTGGCCGCTTCCTCGCGCTCCCTCGAGAGCCGCGCGATACCCTCGCGCGAGCGCTCCAAAGCCTCCTCTTCCCGCCCGGCCTCGCGTGCGGTGCGCTCGAGCTCGATCGCAATCGCGGCGAGTTCGTCGGTGGTGGAGGCGAGGTCGCGGCGAAGGCGCTCGAGCTCGCCTCCCGCCGCATCCGCTGCCACGATCGCCTCATCGAGACGCGCCTCGAGCTTGGGAAGACGCCTTGAGAGGCGCTGGCGCGTGCGGTTCCTCGAGAGCGACAGGTCCACCGAGGCACGTCCGCCGCCGAGGCGCACGCGCCCGTCCGAGAGGATCACCGATCCGTCTTTTCCGAGGTAGACGGCCCGAGGATCCTCATCATGGCGCGCGAGTGCCGAGAACACGTCCTCTACGAAGGCCACCTGCGAGAAGAGGGCGACGACAAGCGGCTCGAGCGAGGGATCCTGGGCATGGACGGGGAGCCCATGCGAGGCCGCATCCCCGCCTCGAGGCGCCACGAAGCTCGCGCGTCCCTTCTCCTCGAGCCCGCAGGCGCGCTCGACGAGCGCCTTCAGGGACGCCTCGTCACGTCCCACGAACGCGTGGACATCATCTCCGAGATAGGCGGCGATGGCCTCCTGGTAGTCCTCGTCGATCTCGAGAAGCTCGCCGAGACGCACCTCGAGGGCGTCGTCGCGAGCCACATCGCCAAGTGCCCTTTGGAGCGGTTCCTCGGCGGCTGCCGCGCGCTCGAGGGCATTCAGCTCGGAGAGCTCGGTTTCCGTGCGCGCAAGCCCCGCACGCGCATCGGCAAGCTCGGCCTGCGCCCTCTCCACGGCAGCCTCCGCCTTCGAGAGCTCCTTGGCGAGCTCCTGCTCGCGCTTCTCGAGGGGCCCACGCCGCGCCTCGGCCTTCTCATGGGCGGCATGCGCCGCCTCAAGCGCCGCGCTCGCCTCGTCACGCGCCCGCTCGAGCTCGGCGAGCCTTTCCGCCATGAGGCGATCCCGCGTGTCGGCGGCGCGAAGCTCCTGCTCGAGGGCAGCGAGGCCGAGCGTAGCCTCATCGCGCGTGCGCTCCGCACGTGCGCGCTTCGCACGAGCCGCCTCGAGGGCCGCATGCGCCTCGGAGAAGGCGGCCCGCGCCTTCTCGTCCTCCGCGCCCAGGCGCGCGAGTTTCGCGCTCGATTCGTCGAGCGCAGTCTCGCAGCTCGCCAATGCCTCGCCGTCCGAGGCGAGCGTGCGATCCACCTCGCCTGCCTCGAGCGTGAGTTGCGAGAGCTGGAGCCTCGCGTCGGAGAGGCGGTCGACGAGGTGGTGGCCCTTCTCCTCGAGGAGCTTCAAGCCGGAGAGGATGCTCTCGAGGTCTCGCTGCGATCGTTGCCGCTGCTCGCCGAGGTCGCCCACGAAGAGGCCCTTTTCCTCGAGGAGGCGCTTCATCTTGGCGAGATCGCGCTCCTTCTCCTGCAGCTGGTAGGCGGCGAGCTCGCGTGCCGCCTCGGCCTCCCTGCGCTCGCGCCCGAGCGCCTCCCACTCCCCTTGCAGGCCTCGAAGCTCAGAGACCGCGAGGGTCGTTTCGATGAGGGCCTTCTCCTCGCGAAGCTCCCCCATCGCGCGAGCCTGGTCGACTTGCCGCTCGAGCGGCGTGAGCTCGCGGCGAAGCATCCGCGCGTAGGAGCGGATGCGAAGGATGTCCTCGTCAAGGCGCGCGAGCTTTCGCTCCGCGCGCTCGCGACGCTGGCGGTGCTTCGCGATGCCCGCCGCTTCCTCGATGAGCGCGCGGCGATCCTCGGGGCGGCTCTGGAGCACCTCGCCGAGGCGCCCCTGCGAGATGATCGTGTGGGTGTCGCGCCCGAGGCCCACGTCGTGGAGCAGGTCGCGCACGTCGCGAAGGCGCACCTGCGCGCCGTTCACGAGGTACTCGCTCTCGCCCGAGCGATACATCCTTCGCGTGATGGCGATCTCCGAGAAGTCGAGGGCGAGGGTGTGATCCGAATTGTCGAGTACGATCGTCACCTCGGCGAGCCCCACGGCCTTGCGCTGCGCGGAGCCCGCGAAGATCACGTCCTCCATCGCCTGGCCCCTGAGCGTCTTGGCACTCTGCTCGCCGAGCACCCAGAGGATGGCGTCGGAGATGTTGGACTTCCCGGAGCCGTTGGGGCCCACCACCACCGAAAGCCCGGGGTCGAAGGTGAGTCGCGTGCGGTCGAGGAACGATTTGAAGCCCTTGAGGGTGAGCGTCTTCAGATACACGGGCGCTCCTGCCTAGTCCTCGAGCTCCGCTTGGAGGGCCTCGAGCGCCACCTTCGCGGCCGCCTTCTCGGCCTCCTTCTTGCTCGCGCCCTTGCCCGTGCCCAGCTTCCTGCCACCCACGAACACGTCGAAGGTGAACGTGGGCGCATGGGGCGGCCCCACCCTGCTCACGAGCTCATAGGCGGGGGAAAGGTGGAGGTTCGCCTGGGAGTATTCCTGGAGAAGCGACTTCGGCGAGGTTTCGAGAAACGCCCCGGGATCGATGGGCTCGGAAAGGAGCGTGCGCCCCACGAAGTGCCCGAACTCGGAGAGCCCGCCATCGAGGTAGATCGCCCCGCAGAGGGATTCGTAGACGTTCTCGAGCGCCGAGCGAAGGCCGCGATTGTTCGTACCGTGCTCGGATTCGCCGAGGAAGATGCACTCGCCGAGGCCGAGCTCCTCCGCCACCGCGGAAAGGTGCTCGCCGGAGACGAGCACGGTCTTCGCACGGGTGAGTTCGCCCTCGTTCATATCGGGATTGTGCTTGTAGAGGTAAATCGACACGAGGGCGCCGAGGAGCGCGTCGCCCAAGAACTCGAGGCGCTCATAGGAATCTTCGACGGCATGTCCTTCCACCGCCGATGGATGCGTGAGCGCCTTAAGGAGCAGGGCAGGTTCTTCGAATGTGTAGCCGATGAGCTCCTCGGCCCTACCGAGCGTTTCCTCGAGAGCCATGAGGGCCTAGAGCATCCTCATGATCGCGTCCACGGCGTCGCCCACGGTCTCGATCTCGTCGAGATCGTCGTCATCCACCACGATCTCGAGCTGGTCCTCGAGGTCGGTGATGATCTCGATGCGATCGAGCGAATCCGCTTCGATGGACTTGAACGTGGTGTCCTCGTCGATTGAATCGACATCGAGGTCCATGACCTCGGCAATGGCCGATGCCACCTTCTGGAGCACCTGATCGCGGTCCATGGGACCTCCTTCGCCTTGGGGCCGATGGGGCCCGCCTTGCCTCGCGCTTACCCTATGCCAAAACCGCCGCTATGTCATCGGCGATATGCGCCTGCGCCGCGCGCTGCGCTGCGAGGGCACCGTTTTTCACCGCCTCTTCGCTCGTGGCGCCGTGCCCGATGAGCACGGGGCCCTTGAGCCCGAGGAGCTGGGCCCCGCCGTACTCATCGCCGGAGAGGTCTGCCGCGAGGTCCTTCATGGCCCCCTTCACGAGCAGCCCGCCCACGGCGGAGAGGGGATTCGCCTTCGCCGCGGCCTTGAGGCGTCGCGCGATGTACTTCGCCGCGCCCTCCATGCTCTTGAGCGCGACGTTGCCGGTGAAGCCGTCGCACACGATCACATCGACATCGCCGAGGAGGATGTCGGAGCCCTCGCAGTTCCCCACGAAATGCACGCCGCGCGCCGAGGCCGCCGCGAGGGCCTCGTGTGCGGCGATCGCGGCCTCAGAGCCCTTCGTGTCCTCGGTGCCGTTGGAGAGAAGCGCCACCCGCGGCGCTCCCAGGCCGAGCGTGGCCTTCGCGAGGCACTGGCCCATGAGGGCGAACTCCACGAGCATTTCCGGGCGGCAGTCGGCGTTGGCGCCGAGATCGAGCATCACGCGGCGCGCGCCTTCGAGCCCGGGGACCACCGACGCGAGCGCCGGACGGGAGCATCCCCGCACGCGCCCCACGAAGAGCGTGCCCGCGGCGAGGATGGCGCCTGTTGAGCCCGCCGAGAAGAAGGCGTCGGCTGCGCCCTCGCGCACGGCCTTGCAGCCGCGCACGATGGACGAATCGCGCTTCGTGCGGACGGCACGAGTGGGATGCTCCTCCATGCCGATCGTCTCCGAGGCCACGAGAGGCTCTGTGCGCTCGTGTGAGGCGCAGAAGGGTGCGACCACGTCCTCAGGGCCGGCAAGCAGGATCTCGAGGCTTTCAGAGGCTTTGAGCGCCGCCTCACATCCTGCGAGGACGACCTCGCTCGGCTCATCTCCGCCCACTGCGTCGATGCATACCCTCGCCATGGCAAACCCCTTCGCGCTGTCGACTCGACTCATGAAAGAGGCCGCCTGCGGGCGGCCTCGAGACGTCCGTCGGAGATGGTGCGCCCCTACTCGACGATCAGGACTTCGCGATCGTTGTAGTAGCCGCAGCTCGGGCACACCCGGTGCGGGAGCTTCACCGCGCCACAGCGCGGGCACGTGGAGCGGGACGGCATTTCGGCCACGTCGTTGGCCGAGCGGCGGTGGTGCGTTGCGATCCTGCCCTTTTTCTGCTTGGGGACTGCCATGAGTTGCCTTTCCATCGGACGGTGGCCGCGCGGCCATCGCATTGCAATCTTCAACAGCCGGCGATTATAGCACGGGGTTTTATGCTATTCGCCCGTGCGATCCTTGGTTTTGAAGGCTTTGAGGGCGCTCATGGGATTCATGGGATCGCCTTCGGCCGCGAGGCGCGCCTCGCACTCGCAGGAGCCCTCGTTCAGGTTCTGGCCGCAATGCGGGCAAAGGCCCTTGCAGTCCGGCTTGCAGAGCACCTTGAAGGGGATTTCCACCGCGATGGCGGATCGCACGGGGAGGGTGAGGTCGATCATGTCCTCCACGATGGGCAGGACCTCGATTTCCTCCTCATCGTCGCCTTCGCAGAAAGCGTCTGGGTCGTCGGCGAAGAGCGCATCCACCTCGCCGGTGAGGTGGAGCCGGGCTTCCTCGAGGCAGCGATCGCAAAGGCCCTGGAGCTCCGCTTCCACGCTTCCCATCGCGAGCACCGTGGCGCCGGTGTTGGTGATGGTGAGCTCGTAGGCAACGCCCTCTGGCGCGCTGAACGAGCGATCCCCCACCACGAAATCATCGACGGCGAGCACGCCCTCGACGTCGAGGACGCTTCCCACCTCGGCAAGCTTCGAGTCGAGGCGTACTTTCAGGGCCTCGGACACGCGCTACCAGCCCTGCGGGCGATCGTAGGAGCTCTGCTGCGTGAGCGTGGCGCGGCAACTCGAAACCGACGAGACGACGGAGTTGAGGTTCTCCTCGAGGCGCGTGAGCAGGCTCTCCACGTACTCCTCCGCGTTATAGCGCGTATCCCGCTCGTAGGCCTGCGCCTGGTTGCGCACCTCTTCGGCCTGCTGGTTGGCGAGGCGCACGATTTCCTGGTCGCTCGCGAGGATCAGCGCCTGCTGTTGCGCATCGCTGATGATCGAATCGGCCTGCTGCTCGGCATGGGCCAAGATCTCGGCCTCAGCCTTGCGCACGCGCCGCGCCTCCGTGAACTCGCGATCGAACAGCTCGCGAATCTCGTCGGTGATCGCGAAGATGTCCTCGGGGTCCACTTGCTTACGCCCGCCGCCGCCGAAGACCGGCTTGGCATCTTCCACGAGGTCGTCGAGATCTTGGAGAAGGTTTTCCAGCTCTTCACCCGGCTGCATTTTGGCTCCTTTCAAGCGAGCTGGGACGTGGTGCGAAAAGCGTGCTCGCACGCACGCCGCAATACTAGCATGCAGATGAAGAACAATGAGGTAGCGGCCCTATGGGCGGGCACTTCGCAACCTCCTCAGTACGCAAGCGGGCACGAATGGCGACACATCGCCGCCGAGGCTCGCGATCTCGCGCACGACGGAGCTCGACACGAAACCGTATTTCGGCTTGCTCATCACGAAGATGCTCTCGATGTCGCCCGCGAGGATTTGGTTCATCGCCGCCTGCTGGAGTTCGTACTCGAAGTCCGCGGCCTCGCGAAGGCCCTTCACCACCGCCTGCGCGCCCACGACGTGGCAGAAGTCCACGAGGAGCCCCTCGAGGGGCCTCACCTCCACCTCGCCGAGCCCCGCGTCCCGAAGCGACTCCCGCACGAGGTCCACGCGCTCCTCGAGGGAGAGCGAGGTGCCCACGCCGCGCTTGTTCGCGGAGGCGGCCACCGCCACCACCACGTGGCGGGCGATGCGCTGCGCACGGGAGATGACGTCGATGTGGCCGAGGGTCACCGGGTCGAAGGTGCCGGGAACCACCACTTTCGTGATGCCGTCGTGGGGCATGCGTAACTCCTTAGGAAGCGGCCGTAGCGTCTCTCGACGCCCCATCGTAGCGCCAGAGGTCGATGGCGCTTTGCCCGATGGTGCGCGTACGCAGCGCCCGGAGGCCATGTTCGGCGAGCTGCCTCGCGTCGAGGCCGAGGGCGTCGCTCGAGCGCTCGTGCACCACGAGGGCCCCCGGCACGAGCATCCCACGCGCAGCGAGGATGCCCACGAGCTCTCCGAGGCGCACCGGCGACGTGCGATAGGGTGGATCGAGGAGCACGATGTCGAAGCGATCGAGGGCGGCAGGGGGGCGCTCGAGCACGTTCCACGCATCGCCCGCCACCACGATCGCGGGGGCTTTGAGCTCGCGCACGTTGCGCTCCACCGCGCGCACCGCCCTCGCGCTCCTCTCGATGAAAAGCGCGTGCTCGGCGCCTCGGGAGAGAAGCTCGAGGCCAAGGGCTCCCGAACCTGCGAACGCGTCGAGGATGCGCGCGCCCGAGAGATCGAGATCGCGAGCGGAGAGCACCATGGATGCCAGGCTCTCCCGAAGGCGATCCGTCGTGGGGCGCGTCTCCCTCCCCTCGGGGGCGGCAAGGCGCCTTCCCCTCCACACTCCGCCGACGATGCGCATTAGCCCTCGCTCCGATTGAGCCGCGCTCCATAGCGCTCGCGCACTTCGGCGACCATGAGGGCAAGGTCGGGAGCGGAAAGGGTCGGGTCGCCGCGGAACAGCTGCTCGGCGTCCGCATGTGCCGCCTCCACGAGATCGCGGTCGGCCACGAGGTCCACGAAGCGAAACGTCACGTCGCCCGATTGGCGATACCCGAGCACTTCGCCCTCATGGCGAAGCTCCAGGTCGAGTTCGGCGAGCTCAAAGCCATCGGAGCTCTTCTCGAGGGCGTGGAGGCGCTTCTTCGCGTCCGAGCCTCGCTTCGCGCGCGTGACGAGGAGCGCACGTCCGGGGATATGGCCGCGTCCCACGCGTCCGCGAAGCTGGTGGAGCGTGGCGAGGCCGTAGCGATCGGCGTCGAGCACGACGATCACCGAGGCGTTCGGCACGTCCACCCCCACCTCCACCACGGTCGTGCACACGAGGATGTCGATCTCCCCCGCGCGCATCGCGGCCATGACCTCGTCCTTCTCCTGCGCGGAAAGGCGCCCGTGGAGGAGGCCGATGCGTCGGCGGGGGAACACGTGGTCGGAGAGCTCGGCATATATGGCCTTCGTGGAAGCGAGCTTTCCCGCTGCCTCCCCCGCCACATCCTCGAGCTCGCTCCCGCCGTCCGCGTCATCCACGAGCGGGCACACCACGTAAGCCTGCTGTCCTGCGGCGACTGCTTCGTCGACGGCACGCCAGGCATCGTCCACGTGCGCCCATGGGAGCACCTTCGTACTCACGCCTGCACCCTTTACGGGACGCTCCGCCATGGAGGACACGGCCACATCGCCATAGAGCGAGAGCGCGAGCGTGCGGGGGATGGGCGTGGCCGTCATGGAGAGCACGTCCGGCGCCTCCCCCTTCCCCGCGAGGGCCTGGCGCTGGTTCACGCCGAAGCGATGCTGCTCGTCCACCACGACGAGCGAGAGCCGTGGGAAGGCGAGATCTCCCGAAAGCAGGGCCGTGGTGCCGAATACCACGTCCACGTCCCCGTGGAGCAGGGCCTCGGCCGTGGCTGCGCGTTCGTCGCGCGGCGTCTTCGACGTCACGATCCGCCACCGCACGCCGGCACGATCGAAAACCGGCCCCAAGCTCGCCGCGTACTGCGAGGCGAGCACGGACGTGGGCGCCATGATGGCGGCCTGGCATCCGGAATCCGCCGCGGCGCCGCAGGCGATGGCGGCGACTGCCGTCTTGCCCGTCCCTACGTCGCCCTGCAAGAGGCGATTCATCGGCTCTTGCGATGCCATATCGGAGAGGATCTCCGCCGCGGCGCGCTCTTGGTCTTTGGTGAGCGCAAAGGGCAAGCTCTCCCTCACCGCCCTCTCGCGGGGCCCGCCCACTGCGTGCGTGATGCCGGAAAGCATGCCTGGGGCTGCGGTTTTGCGCAGTCGAAGCCCCACCTGGAGGCAAAGCAGCTCATCATAGGCGAGCCGCCTTCTCGCCCGCTCGGCAGAGACGAGGGTCGAGGGGAAGTGCGCCTCCCTGAACGCCGCCGCCTCGCCCATGAGGCCATGGGCCGCCACGAGGCGCGCGGGGAGGAAATCCGCCACGTCGCCCGCATCGGCAAGCGCCGAGGAGAGGATTCGCCGGATCCACGCCTGCGAGAGGCCCTCGGTCGTGGCGTGCACGGGCATGACGCGCGCGTAGGTCTCCGGCGCGTCCTCAGCCGATCCGAGCACCTCGTGGAAGACCGGTGTCATCGTGCGATAACCGTACGAGAAGCCCACCTTGCCCGAGACGGCGAGGATATCGCCCTTCTTGAGGGCATCTTTCAGCCATGGCTGCCTGAAGAACGAGATGCGCAGCACGCCGGTGGCGTCCACGAGGAAGACCTCCACGATGGAGAGTCGGGGACGCGGGCGCTTGAGGTTCACGCGATCGATCGTGGCCACGATGGTCGCGCTCTTGCCCACCTCGGCATCCCCGATGGAGCTCACCTGCGAGAAATCGAGGTAGCGCGTGGGCGCGTGGAGGAAGAGGTCGCGCACGGTGCGGATGCCGAGTCGCTCGAGCGCCTCCGAGCGCTTACCCCGTGCAAAGCGCAATCCGGAAGCCGGCGACGAGAGGGTCGCCGTCGCGGAGAGCCGGGGATGGGCCAGGGGAGGCGCCAGCGGACGTGCGCTCAAGGGCGCGCTATTCGATTGAGAAGATGATCGGATAGAGCGGCTGCTCGCCACGGTGCGGATCCATCTCGAGATCGGGCTCGGCGTCCTCGATCTTCGCGCAGAGGGCCTCGAAGCGATCCTCGGGCATGTCGGCCCCGGCGAGGATGGTGAGCGTATCGCCCTCGTTGGCGTCCTGGATCTTCTTCACGAGCTCGAGCGTCACCTCTTCGACGCTCGACCCCACGACGGTGATGTCACCGTCTTGGATGCCCATGATGTCGCCCTTCTTGATGGGCGTTCCATCGGCTGCTTGGGAGTCGCGAATGGCCTCCGTGACTTCGCCGTCGTGGATCTCCGCAATGGCCTCGTTCATCGCCTCGGCGATGGTGGAGACGTCCTTGTCGTTTTCCACGACGAACATGGCCGCGAATGCCTGCGGCACGGTCTTGGTGGGCACGACCGTCACCTTGCAGTCCTCCACCGCGGACGCCGCCGCCTCGGCGGCCATGCGGATGTTGCCGTTGTCGGGCAGCACGATCACGTTCTTGGCGTTCGTCTTCTCGATGGCGCCGAGGATGTCGGCCGTGGAGGGGTTCATCGTCTGGCCGCCTGAGACCACCTGGTCGACGCCGAGCGACTTCAAGATGTCCGCCTCGCCCGAGCCCGCAGCCACGGCCACGAAGCCGAGGTCCTTCTTCGCGGGCTTTTGCATCGGCACTTCCATCACGTCTTCGTGCGTCTGCTCCGCCGCCTCCGCATCGCGCGCGAGGATGGCGGTGCGCTCCTTGCCCTCGAGGTCCATGTTGTGGACGAAGACCTCGAAGATCTGCCCCTCCTGGAGCATGTGGTGGAGCACCTTGTCGGGCTCATTCGAGTGCACGTGGATCTTGTAGTCGGGGAAGGAGCCCACGAGGAGCTCGCAATCGCCCATGGAGGCGAGGAAGTCGAGGTTCTTCTTCTGGTCGAAGTCCTCGTGGTCGGCCTTGAAGAGGAACTCGGTGCAGTAGCGATACTTCGAGCCCTCCCAATCGTCGTTGATCACGAAGTGCACGTTCTTGGCCACCTGGGCCTTCGCGTTCTCGTGCGAGGAGGTGTCGACGGTGGTTTGGAAGTTGCGCACCGTGCCGCCGTCGCCGAGCGCGGCGTTCACGAAGGCCTCGAAGAAGACCGCGAAGCCGAAGGCGCCACTATCCACCACGCCGTTTTCCTTCAGCACGGGCAGGAGGTCCGGGGTGCGTGCGACGGATTCGTAGGCCTGGGTGACGAGCTCCTTCAGCGCCTCGTCGAGGTCGACCTTCTGCTTCGCGAGGTCATCTGCCTTCGCGGAGAGATCCGAGACCACGGTGAGGATGGTGCCCTCCACCGGCTTGCGCACCGCCTGGAACGCCACCTTCTTGGCGCGACGCGCGCACGCCGCGAAGTCGTCGGTGGTGAGCGGATCGTCCTTCACGTCGACGACGCCCTCGGCGAAGCCTCGCAGGATCTGGCTCGTGATGACGCCGGAATTGCCACGCGCGCCCATGAGGGAGCCGTGGGTGATGGCCTTTGCCACATCGGCCATCGACGCATCGGCGGGAAGCGCCTCCACGTCGGACACGACGGTCTTCAAGGTGAGGCTCATGTTGGTGCCCGTGTCGCCGTCGGGCACGGGGAAGACGTTCAGCTTGTTGATCTCCTCGGCCCTATCGGCCACGGCCTTGGCCGCAATGGGGAAGCAGCGGCGGATCACATCGGCAATCATGGATGATGGCTCCCGTCTGAAAGCGGCCGCCTGCTAGCGGGCCCGGATATCCTCGATGAAGACGCGCACTTCGGCGTCCTTGATCTCAGCGATGGTCTTGAGCACGAAGCTCACCGTGCTCTTGAGGTTCTCGGTCACCTGTCGCATGTTCACTTGGGAATTCACGACCACGTGGAGGATGACGACGACCTTGCCATCCTCGACCTTGACCTCGATGCCCTTCCTGAGGGTCCGAAGGGAGAGCAGATCCACGATGTGCTGCTGGTCGTCGGTGTAGGCCATGCCCACCACGCCGTAGCACTCCATAGCCGCATAGCCGGCGAGATCCGCGATGACCTCGTTTGACACTCGCAAGGTTCCAGGCACAGACATGCTCATGTCCTCCCGCTCCCTCTAAGGGCGCTTGCCCGTAGGTGGCGGGCGCCCTCGGTGATTGAACGTTCAAAGTATACCCACACAACGCGCACGTACCGGCTCCCTTCGAAGTTCGGTTTCGCGAAGGCTGTGCTATAGTGGCCGGGTTCTTGAGAAAACCATGCTTCCCTGAGTGAGGTTGCACCATGTCGAAAGTATGCGAGATCTGCGGCAAGCACCCCGTGGCCGGCCGCTCCGTGAGCCACTCCCACCGAGTGACCAACCGCACGTTCCGCCCAAACATCCAGCGCGTGACCATCGTGCAGAACGGCCGCAAGCGCAAGATGAACGTGTGCACGCGCTGCCTGAAGAAGGGCAACCTCCAGCGCGGCTAGCGCTCTTTCCGATCTGACGCCGAGGGCACTGGGGCTCGTGGGCTCCGGTGCCTTTTCGTGTGCACCGACCCCATCGCACGCTCGATGCACTCGCCCGGAGCGCCTAGATCGTTTCGTTCAGCACGACGAGGCAATACCCCGCTTCGCAGGCGACGGTTGCACCGGGCTTCTCCACCACGTTCGAAACCCCGAGGTCGGAGAGCGCCTTGAGCGCGTGGTGGGCGAGATCCCATGTGAAGCCCCGCTCAGACACCACGGTGCCGCTTTCGAGCGCGAGGACGGAAAGGGTCTTTCCCACGTCCTGGGCGGCAAACGTGATCGTCCTTCGCGCGTGTGGCGCGAGGAGCCATGCGCAGAAGGTGTCCTCCACGATGACGGGTTCAAGCGCAGCATGGGCCATAAGGGTGCCGATAACCCCCAGCTGATGGTCGAGGCGCCCGCCCGTCACGCACGTCACGCAGCACGTCGTGGGATCGGGTTGGCCTGCGCGCTCCTCCACCACGTCGAGGGCGAGCGCGAGGTCGGTTTGGTCTTTGTGCGAGGGGCGAAGCAACTCGAAGTTCGAGCGCTCCTCAGCCCACGCGCGCGCCTCGTCGCCCACGGAATCCGAATCGCCCACGTAGGCCCAGGGAGCCACGCCTGCCGCTTCGAGCACTTCAGCTCCGCGATCGATGGCGATCACGCGATGGGCGCGTGCGGCAAGCGACTGGACGAGCCCGCAGGAGCTTGGCTGGGGAGAGCCGCCCACGAGCAGGAACTCAAAGCCGCCTGCCGCTTTCACGCCGTGCTCCGCATGCCCGTCCATAGCCCATCCCTCCTCGCGCGAAGATCATCCGAAGTTTCCCACAGCGCCGCCACGGGAGACGAGTTGGGGCTAGACTTCTTCCCCGCGCCCCCGCTGAAAGGAACCCCATGGCCCGCTACGACTATCGCTGCCCCGCCTGCCACCACGTATTCGAGGTCGAACACGGCATGAACGAAAAGCCCAAGGTGGTGTGCCCCGTGTGTGGCACCGAGGCATCGCGCGTGTTCGAGGCGACGGGCATCACCCTCAAAGGGTCCGGGTTCTACAACACCGATATGCGGGGAAGCCAGGGAAGCCAAAGCTCGAGCGCTCCCCACACGCCAAGCGATCAGGCAAGCACCCACGAATCGTCGGAGGGCGGCGCAACCGAGGGCTCCCCCTCATCATCGGAGAGCACCCCCAAGGGCGAGAGCTCGGTAAACGCCGCATCTCACCCCTCGGACTCCCCTGCCTCGTAAGCGCTTCTCAATGCGCCTTTTCTACGCGTGCACGCGACGGAGCGCCGCGAGGTAATGGAGGTCTGGGCCTTCGGGCACGGGCTTCGTCGAGAATTCGCTTCCGAAAAAGCCATCGGCCTTGAGCCTGTCCTGCGCGTCTTTCCCAAGCTGTGCAAAAACGGGAAGCTCATCAAGCCCTGCGCGCTCGAAGCGCGATCCCGCCTCGCCTGACAGGAACGCCTCCACCACCTGCCCGTTCTCCTCTCGAAGCGCGGAGCACGTGGCATAGAGCAGATATCCATCCTCCTCCACGTGGCGCGATGCCTCCTCGAGAAGCTCGAGCTGGAGCTGGGGAAGCGGTGCATGGCCTGGGGCTTCGACGCTCGATGGATCGAGATTCCACGCGATCTCGGGGTGGCGTCGCATGGTTCCCGTCCCCGAGCAGGGTGCATCCACGAACACCATGCTGAAACGCTCGTCCCCGAGGTGGGCTTCGAGGTCGCGACCCTCGCCGTGGACGAGGGTGGCGGGCAGGCCGGCGCGGGCGAATCGATCCCTCGCCTCTAAGACGCGCTCTGCGCTCGCGTCCACGCAGACGAAGCGCCCGAGCGCACCGCGCTCCGAAGAGAGCGTGGCCGCGACGAGCGCCTTCGTGCCACGCCCGACGCCCACCTCGAGCCGGGATCCGCCGGGCTTCGGCACGCTCGCGAGGGCGATTTCGAAGGCCGAGAGATCCTCCGGGCAAAACCCTCGTTCAAGCACATGGGAGCTCTCGAGGCGGGCGGGATTGCCGAGGCGCCAAATGCCGGGAAGCGCTTCCGCCTTCGGCTCGAGCCCGGCGTCTTCAAGCACGCCCATGCGGGCGTCGGAAATGACGCCCACGAGCCATGCAGGCGCCGCCTCCGCGAGCCCGAGCGCGATCGTCGCGCTCGCCTCGCTCCCCCGCTCGTCGAGGAAGCGTGCGCAAAGCCACTCCGGAAGCCCGGAGCAGAGCTCGAGGTCGTCCACGGAAAGGGTTCCTTGAACCACGCGGCTGCGTGCTCCGAGCACCTCGCTTCGAAGGGGCGAGAGCTTCCTCAGCACCGCGTTGGCAAGGCCGATGGCGCGCGGCGAGGTGCTCCCCACCGCATCCACCCATTGGCTCACGGCAACTCCTATGGGCGTGGAGAGGTAGCCGATCTCATAGGCGCCGAGGATGAGCGCATCTCGCACGCGGGGCTCGAGGGAGGAGGGTTTCCTCACGAGGGAGAGCACGCGGGCCTCGAGATGGCCTTTCGCGAGCGTCGCCCCCATGGAGATCCTCCAGGCAAGGGCGCGATCCCTCTCCGAGGCGCTCAGCGAATGCGCGACTTCGCGAAGCGAATCGCGCACCCAACCGTGCGTGCGACGGGCCCTTCCGATGGCCCTCCAGGCAAGCGATCTCCCGGGGGCGAGGGCCATCTACGGCCGCTCCCATGCGAGGCGCTCTGCGTGAAGGCCGCGGGCCCAGCTCGCCGCGTCCATCGGCTTCTTGCCCGCAGGCGTCACCTCGAGGAGCTCGAGCGCGCCCTCAACGCACCCAAGGAACACCGCGCCGTCCGCCCTGCGCGCGACCTCGCCAGGCCCAAGTTCATCCTCAAGGGGGCGCGAGGCGCGCACTCGAATGAGCTTCCCCCCCACGAGGGCACGCGCGGGATGCGCGTCATGGGAGGCGAGCACGTGCCGGTGGTTCTCGCCGGCAGGGAGCGCGGGGGAGAGATCGAGCTCGCCCTTCTCGATGCGCGCCGCGTAGGTGGCGAGGGCATCGTCTTGGCGCTTCCACGCCACCTCGCCATCCTCGAGCGCTTCGAGCACGTCGAGGAGCCCATACCCGCCCGTGTAGGAGATATCGTGCTCGACTTCCGGGAAGGCGCGCCCGGCGCAGGGCACGCTCGCCTGCCATGCCACGGGCCCCGTATCGAGGCCCTCCTCCATGGCCATGATCGAAACGCCGGTCTCGGCGTCCCCCGCGAGGATCGCACGCTCGATGGGCGCCGCTCCACGCCAGCGAGGCAAGAGCGACGCGTGTACGTTCACACAGCCAAGGCGCGGGATGGCGAGGGCGGCCTTCGGCAAGAGGCACCCTAACGCGGCGACGCAGACCACATCCGGCTCCATGCGCGAAAGCTCCTCCACCACCTCGGGCGTCATACGCGTGCACTCGATGACGGGAACACCGAGTTCTACGGCCTTCTCCTTCACGGGGCTCTGCACAAGGCGCCTACCACGACCACGAACGGCGTCTGGCCGCGTGAACACTCCCACCACCTCGTGGCAACGGGCGAGAAGCGAGAGGATGGGCACGGAGAAGCCCGGGGTTCCCATGAAGGCGACGCGCATGACCTACTTCCCCTTCGACTTCGAAGCCTTTTCGGGTTTCGCCACGTCGCCGGGCTTCGCACCCGCCTCGATGGCTTCCCTCACCTGCTTCTTCACGCGCATGCGCGCCATCGGGCCAAGGTGGTCGAGGAGCGTCTTGCCGTCGAGGTGGTCGATCTCATGCTGCAGGCAGACGGCGAGGAGGCTGTCTTCGGCCTCATAGCGCATGACGTCGCCATCGAGGTTCGTCGCGTGCACCACCACGCGGCGCGGGCGCTCCACCTGCACGGTGACGCCGGGAAATGAGAGGCAGCCCTCGCCGGTGGTGCGAAGCTCGTCCGACGTCTCCACGATCTCGGGGTTGATGAGCACGTACGGCGTCTTCTCGCCCGAACCCCACTCGCAATCCACCACCACGAGGCGCTTGTTCACGCCCACCTGAGGCGCCGCAAGCCCACACCCCTCAGCCGCATACATCGTGTCGAGCATGGAGCGGGCAAGGGCCTTCACCTCGTCGTCGATGGTGTCGATGGGTTCGCACACCTCTTCGAGAATGGGATCACCGGTAATGCGAATGTCGTCTGTGGAGCTCATGGCCCTCCCCTCGATAAGGCGCGAGCGTTCGCCTCGCCGGCACCGCTCGCATACGCCCCATGCTAGAGCACCTCGTACGCGTCCACATCGATCGCAAGGGAAACCCCTGGACCTCCAAGGCCCCTCGCGAGGTTGAAGAGCGCCTCGCCGAGCGGGGCACCGAGGGGCGCCTTCACGAGTACGTGGTGGCGATGGCGATCCCTGATCTTCGCGCGCAGGCATTCCGCGGGGCCCACCACCTGCCATCCCGCCGTGGGGGCGGCCTCGCGCAGCCTGCCGGAGAGCTCGGCGATGGTGGACTCCACTCGCCTCGGATCCGCTCCCGAGGCCGTGATGTTGGCGAGTCGCACGTAGGGCGGGTACTGGGCTTCCTCGCGCAGCGCGAGCTCCGCTCTCACGAAGGACTCGCGATCCTTCGACGCGACGCATGCCACCGCGGGATGCGTGGACCAGTAGCTCTGGATGATCACGCGTCCCGGCCTCTCGCCCCTTCCCGCGCGCCCCGTGACTTGCTCGAGGAGATCGAAGGTGCGCTCGGCGCTGCGAAAGTCCGGCAGCTTCAGGGAGGTGTCGGCATTCACCACGCCCACAAGCGTGACCTCGGGGAAGTCGAGCCCCTTCGCGATCATCTGCGTGCCCACCAACACGGCGCCCGGCGTGGCGTCGAAGCGCTCGAGCAGGCGCTGGTGCGCGCCCGCACCCGACGTGGTGTCCGCGTCCATGCGAATGACCTCGGCGTCGGGCAAGAGTCCCCGCACTTCCCCCTCCACGCGCTCGGTGCCCACCCCCGGAGCGCGCAGGTAGCGGCTTCCGCAATGGGGGCAGAGCGAGGTGGGGTCGGGCCACGGCTTGAGGGGCCAGATGGATCCGCAGCTATGGCACACGAGCTCGCGACGTTTCGCATGGTAGGTGAGCGAGCTCGAGCAATGGGGACATTCCGGCACGCACCCGCAGTCCTCGCAGATGAGGAATGGCGAGAATCCGCGCCGGTTGATGAGGAGCACGGCCTTCTCGCCTGCGCGATGCGTTTCGCGAAGCGCATCGGCGAGCTCGGGCGAAAAGACCGTGGACCCTTCCGTGTGCGTACCCCTGAGGTCGACGAGCGTCACGTTCGGGAGCAGCGCTCCCGTGGCACGCTCCGGCATGCGCACCCGCTCCCAGCGAGAACCGAGGAACTCCCCGTCCTCGCAGCGCTTCAGGCTCTCGAGGGAGGGCGTGGCGCTTCCGAGCACGAGAGACGCGCGCTTGAGCTGCACGAGTTTCGCCGCCACGTCGCGTGCGTGGTAGCGAGGCGCCTGCTCCTGCTTGTAGGTGAACTCATGCTCCTCGTCGATGACCACGAGGCCAAGGTCTTTTACGGGGCAAAAGAGCGCGGATCTCGCGCCCACCACCACCCGAGCCTTTCCCGCGCTCACCGCCATCCACTGTTGGCGCCGCTCGGCGGGGGTGAGACGGGAGTGCATGAGCGCCACCTCATCGCCGAAGCGGGAGCGGAAACGCCCGAGCGTTTGCGGGGTGAGGGAGATCTCGGGCACGAGCACGATGGCGCCGCGACCAAGCGCGAGCGCCGCCTCGATGGCCTCGAGGTAGACCTCCGTCTTTCCCGAGCCGGTCACGCCATCGACGAGCACCACCCCTCCGTCGCCACGCCCGAGGGCACGGCTGATCGCCGTGAGCGCGTGCGCTTGCCCCTTCGTGAGCCTCTCGGGCAGGGGCGCGTGCGCAGAGCCGAGCGTGGTGGCCTCTTGCCGTATGGGCTCAGCTTCTCCCTCGAAGAGCTCTACGACGCCACGTTTCTCGAGCGTCCGAAGGGTGCTTGCCACGCCTGGGAGGGTCGCCTTCAGCTCCGAGAGGCGAAGCGGTCCCTTCGAGAGCGCGTCCACGAGCTCCCGCTGACGATAGGCGTCCGCACGCGGCGTGAAGTCCTTGCCACTCTCGGAGAGCCCCACCCATCGATTCTCGAGCTTGCCGAGGTGCGAAGGGGTGAGCGTCCATGAGCCATCCTCGGCCTTCTTCGCCTTCGGCAACGAGCCGGGAGGAAGGAAGAGCCGTATCGCGGCGACGGCAGGACACGCGTATTCCCTCGAGATCCACAGCGCGAGCTCCGCGGCGGTCTCGTCGAAGGCGCTCGGTTCGAGCACCTGCTCGATGGCACGCAGCTTCGAGGGATCGACGCCATCTGCGAGCTCGCTCGATTTGGCCACCACGTAGCCCACCGCAGGCCGCCTGCCAAAGGTGACGAGCACCGTGGCCCCTACCCCCACTTCCTTCTCGAGGGCATCGGGAACGAGGTAGGAGTAGGCGCTTTCGAGGGATCTCGTCTGTATGTCGAGAACGACCGAGGCGATGGCCATGGCGCGCTCCTCGGGGAGCTAGACCCTCGCCTTCACCGCAGCCTTCAGCTCAGGGGCCTTGACGGAGGTGTCCTCCCAGGTGAAGTCGGGATCGTTCCTGCCGAAGTGCCCGTATGCGGCGGTCTTGCGGTAAATCGGGCGGCGAAGCGCGAGCGTATCGATGATGGCCGCAGGACGAAGGTCGAAGACCTCCCTCACCGCATCTTCGATCACGCTATCGGCCACGGTGCCCGTGCCATGCGTGTCGACGAGCACCGAGAGCGGGCGCGCCACGCCGATGGCATAGGCAAGCTCCACTTCGCACGTGTGCGCGAGACCGGCGGCCACGACGTTCTTGGCCACCCAACGCGCCGCATACGCGGCGGAGCGATCCACCTTGGTGGGATCCTTGCCGCTGAACGCACCGCCCCCATGGCGACCCATGCCGCCGTAGGTGTCCACGACGATCTTTCGGCCCGTGAGGCCGGTATCGCCCATCGGGCCACCCACGACGAAGCGACCTGTCGGGTTCACGAGGATCTCCGCATCGGACCACTCCACGCCCTCTTCATCAAAGACGGGGGTGATCACGTGCTTCACGAGATCGGCCTTCACCTTCTCCATGTCGCGCACCGAATCGTCGTGCTGGGTGGAGATCACGACACACGTCACCGCCACGGGTACGCCGTCCTCGTAGCGCACCGTGACCTGCGTCTTGCCGTCGGGGCGAAGGTAGCCCACCACGGCATCCTTTCGCACCTGCGCCAAGCGCTGCGCGAGGCGTTGCGCGAGGTAGATGGGCATCGGCATGAGGGCACTCGTCTCATCGGTGGCGTAGCCGAACATCATGCCCTGGTCGCCCGCGCCGATGCGATCGAGGATGTCTCCCGCCTCGCCGAGCTGCGCCTCATGCGATTCATCCACGCCCATGGCGATGTCGGGCGATTGGTCGTGGATCATGTTGATGACACCGCAGGTGGTGGCATCGAAACCGAAGGCGGCGTCGGTGTAGCCGATATCGCGCACCACGTCGCGCGCGATCTGCTGCACGTCCACGTAGGCTTGCGTGCGGATCTCCCCCGCCACGATGATGGTGCCGGTGGTGGTGAAGGTCTCGCATGCGCAGCGCACCTCGTTGACGTCGGCCTTTCGGCCGTTCGGCGCCACATAGCCCTCACTCTCGAGCTTCATCTCCTTCTCGAGGAGCGCGTCGAGCACGGCGTCGGAGATCTGGTCGCACATCTTGTCGGGATGCCCCTCCGTGACGCTCTCGCTCGTGAAGTAGTGCACCTCTTTGGCCATGGAAAGCCCCCTTTGAATTCCCAAACCTCATCGGGTGCCTACGATAGCCCAACGACTTCACAACAATTCGCGCGACCTGAAAAGACGAGGCCTCGATGTCCCATTCCGAGACGCTCACGCTAGACTCAAGCGACCGACGATTGCGAAGGAGCCCCATGGCCACACCAACTTCTCCCGCACCTCGAGTCCGCTTCGCCCCCTCGCCCACGGGAAAGCTCCACGTGGGAGGCGCTCGAACGGCCATCTTCAACTGGGCCTTCGCCCGTGCGACGGGCGGCTCGTTCATTCTTCGCATCGAAGACACGGATCCCGAGCGCTCCACTGAGGAGAACGAGCAGATCATCCTTCGCGCGATGCGCTGGCTCGGGCTCGACTGGAACGAGGGGCCGGAAGTCGGCGGCGCGTATGGGCCCTATCGCCAATCAGAGCGCTTCGCGCGCTACGACGAACTCGTGGAAAGGCTCCTTTCCGAGGGTAAGGCCTACTACTGCTTCTGCTCTCCCGAAAAGCTCGAAGCGGATCGCGAGGCGGCTCGCGCGCGCAAGGATCCCTTCCAAGGCTACTCGCGCACCTGCCGCTCGCTTGACCCTGCCGAGGCGAGGGCACGCGCGGAAGCGGGCGAGCCCTGCGTGGTGCGCCTGAAGGTGCCCCTCGACCGTGGAGACGTGCACGTCCACGACCTCATCCACGGCGACGTGACGTTCAATGCCAAGGAGCTCGACGACTTCGTGATCCGCCGCACCGATGGCACCCCCACCTACAATTTCTGCGTGGTCGCCGACGACGCCGCGATGAAGATCACGCACGTGGTGCGCGGCGACGACCATCTCTCCAACACGCCTCGCCAAGTGCTCGTCTACGAAGCCCTCGGCCTCGAGCCGCCGCTCTTCGCGCACGTGCCCATGATCTGCGGGCCCGATGGCAAGAAGCTCTCGAAGCGCCACGGCGCGACGAGCGTCGAGGAGTGGCGCGACGAAGGCTACGACCCCGAGGCGTTCGTGAACTACCTCGCGCTTCTCGGATGGTCGCTTGACGGAGAGACGACGGTCGTGCCACGCGAGGTGCTCTGCCGCGAGTTCTCCCTCGATCGCATCTCGAAGAATCCCGCCGTCTTCGATCCCAAGAAGCTCCTCTGGCTGAACGCCGAGTACCTGCAGGCCAAGACAGACGAGGAGTTCGCGAGAAGCGTCCTCGAGCCCGAGCTCGTGGACGCGGGACTCGTGGAGAAGGGTGCACTCGACGCCGATCCGGAATGGTTCTCCCTGCTTGCGCAGATCCTGAAACCGCGTACGAAGCTCGCGCCCGACGTCGTGGGGCTCTCGCGGTTCCTCTTCGGCGAAGAGGTGGAGATCGACGAGAAGGCGCGCACGAAGGCGCTGGAAAAGGAGGGTGCGAAGGCTGCGCTCGAAGCCGCGAAGGCCGCACTCCTCGCCCTCGACGCCTTCACCGGCGATGAGATCGATGCGGCGCTCGAGCCGCTCCCCGAGGAGCTCGGACAGTCGAAGCGCACCTTCTACCAGGCCATCCGAGCCGCGGAAACCGGGAGCCTCGCCTCCCCTCCCCTCGGCCCCTCGCTCCAACTTCTGGGCAAGGCGCGCACGCTCGCAAGGCTTGATGCCGCAATGGGGATTGCTCGCTAGCGCGAGCCGTCGCCGGCGAAGTTGACGTCGTTCTTGCCGATGAAGCGTTGCAGGGGGGCGTAGATCTTCGTGCCCTTGTGGGAGGACTTCATGAACGTGAGCGCGCCGCACACCCCCGTGTAGCCGTAGAACGTCACCACGCGCCACACGAGGAAGCATGAGAGCGCCGCGCTTCCGAGCGGCTTCGAGAAGAAGAAGAGGAACGCCGCCTCAATGCCACCCGTGCCTCCGGGCGTGGGCACGACGGTGGCCACGAGCTGCACGAGCGTGCCGAGGCAAAGCGTCTCGCCAAAGCCGAGATGCACGCCGAAGGCTTCGAGCGCAAACCACTCGGTGGCGTAGAAGCAGCAGAGCTGCAGGATCGATATGACGAGCACGATGAACATCTGCCGCCATGCGCCCGCAAGCTGGCGAAATGCGGTGCCGAACTTCGTCGTTTCCTCGTGAATGCCGAGGCGCCACGCCTCGAGGCGCGCCTCGCCGATGAGCTTTTTGGTGAGCCCCCAGAACTTGAGCACGGATATGAGCCAGTTGCCGGCGCGCATCACGAAGTTCGGGAAGAGGCAGAGAAGGACGAGGATCGCCGTCTGCACGACCTTGAACCCCACGATCGCGAGGGCCACCCAGATGATGCGGCCGTATTGGGCCTGGATGGGGGCCCAGTAGGCGATGAGGAGCACGGTGGCCACGATCGTCTGGGCCACCTGGTACACGGAGAAACGCGCGAGCTGCACCGCTGTGGCCTCGCCCGGCGTATAGCCGGCCTTGCAGAGCCGCCATATCTGCCCGGGCAATCCGCCTACGGAAAGCGGCGTGAGGTTTCCGAAGAAGGTGCCCGAAGCCTCGACGGAGATGGCATCGCGCACGCCCATCGAGGTCTCGGGATCGAGCCATGCGGTGATGAGGTAGGCGGCGCCGCCGAAGAGCAGGTTTCCCACCATGAGCACGGCCATGGCGATGAGCCACCCCACCGATGCCTTGGCGAGCGCGGCGCCCGCATCGTCTATCTGGTGCGTGACGTAGAGGTAGATGATGTTTCCGAGCAAGACGACGCCGAGGAAGATGGCGCCGATGATGGCGGTCTTGCGATTGGTCGTCGGTTTCTCGTCGTCTGATTGCCGCGCGGCGGTTTTCGCAGCCTCGGGCTTTGCCTCGCCCTTCGCGGGGGTTTCAGCTCTCGCAGCGCCAGCGAACTCCTCCTTCTCCTCGTCGGACAGCGCGATCACCTCCCCCTCTATGCCAAAGCGCTCGTGGAGTTCCTACCCCTTAAACGTATAGGTGGCGCGTCTCGAGGAGTTCCTACGGAAGGAATTCCACCGCTGGTAGATAGAGCGATTTGACGTGGAGCGCAGCGCCGAGAGCGGGAGGCAGGCCGCCGTGGGGATGAAGAACGTGATGAGGCGCCACACCACGAAGCCCGCAGCCGCCGAGGCGCCGAAGATGGGGCCGAAGAAGAACGCGAAGCCGGCCTCGTTTCCGCCGGCGCCGCCGGGAAGCGGCACGGAGTTGCCGATCATCTGCACCATTGCGCCAGCCGCAAGGCACTCCACGAAGTCCGCATCCCCGCCGAAGGCGCGAAGCACGCACCACGGCACCGAGTAGAAGCAGACGAGCATCCCGAGCGTCACGAGCCACGTGAGGAAGAGCGACGACTTGTGCTTGAAGGACGCCTTGAAGGTGGTGGAGAACTCCTGCACCTGCACGTTCACCACCCGAAGGTAGCGCTGCGCCGTCTCGGGCTTGATCCAATTGTGGCGCTGGGCGAAGCGGATTCCCCAGTTGCCCCCGCGCACCACGATCCTCGGGAAGAGGCACACCACGAGAAGCGCGAGGGCCTGGATGGTTTGGATGACGAACACCACGAGGTTGAGGATCACGAAATTGCCGTAGTGCTCGAGGAAGAAATCGAATTTCAGCCACAGCAGAACCGCCGCCACCACGACCTCGCCCGCCTGGTAGAAGATGAAGCGCGTGAACTGCGTGGCCGACGCCTCCCCCACCGTGAGGCCCGCGCGCGTGAGGCGATAGATCTGCGCCGGCACCGCGCCCGAGTTCATGGGCGTGAGGTTCCCGAAGAGCGTGCCCGAGGCCTCGACGCTCATGCAGTCGCGCACGCCCACCGGGCTCGCGGGGTCGATGTAGACCGCGAACACGTAGGCGAGGGTGCCGAAGCCGAAGCGGATCGTCATGAAGAGAAGGCCGAGCCAGAGCCAGCCATAGTCGGCCGTCGCAAGCGACGCCACGAACTCGTCGAACTGCCCCGAGACCACAATCCATGCGAGGTAGACGAGGAAGAGGATCCCCATGAAGGCGGCGCCCTTGCGCGCCTTGCGACGATCCGCCGCCTCCTCTTCGCCCACCTGCGCCCTGCGAGACGTCGCGCGAAGGGGCGCGGCCTTCCCCACGTGCACCGAGGGAGCGGGACGTGCGGGCAAGGACGTTGGCTGTGGCGTCGCGGTCGCGGGCGCAGCCGTGGATGGCGCGGAAGCGGAAGGAGGGGCGGCTGGCGCAGCTTGCGATGGCTGTCCCGCCCCTTCCTCCACCACGTCAGCGGGCGCCACCTCATAGGCGCCGAGAAGGTCCTCGACGGGTTCCTCGAGGAGCTCAAGCGCGGCGGGGCTGATGCCGCCCGTATCCTCTACGCTCGAGTTTTGAGGGCCAGATGGGGGCGTGGGGGATGCATCGTCGGGAGAGGGTACGAGGCGAAGACGAGCGCTGTCGGGGCGTTCGCCCGGCTCTGGCGAGCTCACCATGACCCTCCCCTCATCCGTCTCAAGACGCTACTATCCTGAACGGTACGCATACGCCGTATTGGGGCACATACCTGCGCGGCAACCCTCAAGTGTAGTGGACTTTGGGGAAATCGCCGAGCGTTGGCCCTGCAACGTGCAGATCCTGCGAAAGCTGGCAGCGTGAACGAGCTCTACACACCCGAAGAACGCGCCCTCATCGAGCTCAATCGCGAGCGCCTGATCCACATCGTGGAGGGCTCCGAGCAGCCCAGGCGCCGCGGCGACGAGCGCACGCTGGGCCTCGAACTCGAGCGCCTGGTGGTGGACGTGTCGAGCGGGGAGATCGTCTCCTATCTTGACGACCCCGGCGTCCACCAGCTCCTCGACGCATGGACCAACCTCGTGCCCGAACACGAGCCCGTCCACATCGACGGACGCCTCTTCGGCATGCAGGGAACGATCGGGACTTCACGTGGGCCGGTGGGGGTTTCCATCACGCTCGAACCGGGAAGCCAGCTCGAAGCGTCCCTCGGCCCCTCGACATCGCCGCTTTCCCTCATGGAGGCCCTCGAGTCCTTCGATGACCAGTTCGCCGAGGCCTGCGCGGCAATCGGCGTCGATTGGCAACTCGCCGCCCTCGGATTGAACCCCGTGGCGATCGACCCCCGCGATGTGGCGCTCATCCCCAAGGAGCGCTATCGCCTGATGGATGCCCACCTCTCCAAGCAGGGCTTCTATGCGCGCGACATGATGCGCTGCTCTGCGTCCACGCAGGTGTCGATCGATAGCGGCGAGCCCGAGGAGCTCGCGCGCATCTACCAGCTCGCGGTGGCGCTCGGCCCGATCCTCTCGTTCCTCACCGACAACGTGCTCAGCTGGCGGGGCCTCGTGGCCGAGGACACCCCGGTGATGGCGCGCTCGCGCATCTGGGACCGCGTGGATCCCGCTCGTTGCGGCACCGTGCCCGGCACGTTCTCGCGCGACTTCTCCGCCGCCACGTACGTGGATTGGCTCATGGGCGTGAAGCCGATCCTCTTCACGAGCGACACCGGAAAGACCGTCCCCACCGGCGAGGCCACGGTACGCGACATCATGGCGCTTCGCGAGCTCAGCCCGGGCGAGCTTGCGCACGTCCTCTCGATGGTCTTCCCCGCCACGCGCCTCAAGGGATTCGTGGAGATTCGCGATGCGGATTCACTTCCCCCTCGGCTCGCCGCGGGATTCGCGGCATGCGTGAAGGGCATCTTCTACAATCCCAAATCCTTCGAGGAAGCCTACGAGCTCCTCGCGAAGGGGCGCGTTGACGAGGACATTGCCCGCGCCTCCCGGGAACTGCGCCGTGAGGGCTGGGCGGCAAAGGTCTATGGGCTCCCCATGTCCACGATCGTCGGGCGTCTCGTCCAGCTCACGGAGAATGGGCTTCTCGACCAAGGGGAGCGCAATCTCTTCCACGGCCTTTCCGACCTCTGGACGCGGGAGCTCGTGCCGCGTGACCTCCTGCTCTCCACGTAGTGCATCGTGGCGCAGTTGATCTCCCATCTAAGATCGGGCGATTCCACGCTCGCCCTCTTCACCGATCTCACCAATCGCCAGCTCAGGCGCTCGCTTGAGGCAGAGCATGGCATCCTCATCGCGGAATCTGCACTCGTGGTGGAAAAGGCGCTCGACGTGGGGCTTCGCCCTGTGGCGCTCCTCGTCGCGAGGCGTCGCCTGGACGCACTCGCCCACATCATCGAACGCATGCCCGAGCACACGCCGGTGTATGCCCTCGAAGACGACGCGGTGAAGGCCATTACGGGCTACCGCGTGCATCGTGGCGTGCTCGGCGCCTTCGCGCGCCCGGCTCCGCGAGATCCCAAGGACGTGGTGTGCCATGCAGAGCGCCTCTGCATCCTCGAGGCGAGCGTGGACGCCACGAACGTGGGCGCGATCTTCCGCTCAGCCGCCGCGCTCGGCGCCGATGGCGCTCTCATCGACCCCACGTGCGCAGATCCCCTTGAGCGCCGATGCCTTCGCACCTCGATGGGCTGCGTCCTCGAGCTTCCATGGGCGCGGCTCGCGCACTGGCCCGAACCGGCAATCTCCGAGCTACGCGATGCGGGCTTCACCGTCGCCTCCTGCGCGCTCTCGCCCGATGCGCTTGAGCTCGGAGCCTTCGCCGCACGCAGGCGCTCCGAGGAGGCTCCGGGAAAGCTCGCACTCGTATTCGGAACGGAGGGCGAGGGCCTCGCACCGGCCACTATCGCGGCCTCCGACGTGGTGCTGCGCATTCCCATGGCGCGCACGGTCGATTCCCTCAACGTGGCGAGCGCAGCTTCGATCTTCTTCTGGGAGCTCTTCAGAAGCGCGCCGTGATGGACACGCGTACGCTGGCAGTTCGAATCTGGTACGGGCTGCGAGCAAAAGGCCCCCCGACTGAAGTCGGGGGGCCATATTCGCTGGTAGCCCGTACCAGATTCGAACTGGTGATCTTCGCCTTGAGAGGGCGATGTCCTAACCGCTAGACGAACGGGCCGGTTATGTGCGGCAGGACGGTGGCTGGGATGGAGAGAATCGAACTCCCATTGACGGAACCAGAATCCGCTGTCCTACCGTTAGACGACATCCCACTGCGGACGTCCTGCAAAGCACGGCAACTCTAAGGCATAACCGCCAGTTTCGCAAATCCCCACATCTCGCGCCTCCTCAACTTGCCCACGAACTTGCCGAGAAACGGGTGTTGGCTACTGTGTTGGGGCGGTGTGCGCGGCATACCACGCGATGCCTTCCTGCTTCCACGCCCCCGCGGGATCAAGCGTGGGAAGCTTCGCGTATTCGTGGGACTCCGAGGTCCAGAGGTGGCTCCCAAGCCCGCCGTGGGCACGTTGGAGGGAGTTCCAAAGCCGATAGACGGGCGCACCATCGTCAGGCGAGGCGCCATAGAAGCACGTTCCCTCGTCGATCCACCCACTCAACGCGAGCATGTGCGCTTCCGACGCGCTCGTCACGTAGTGGTGGTCCCCGTTGAACGGGTTGTAGAGGCGCGTGATAGGCACGCGCCCCTCGCGGTTCTCGCTAAAGAGACGAAACGCCTCGCCTTCGTCCTTCCAGCCATGCGGCATGAGGCGGCGGATCTCCTCCGCGTCGATGGTGAGCAGGTGCGAGCCGTCATAGGGGTTGTAGAGCCGATGCAC